>CAYZWY010000001.1:0-32283 GCA_964482315.1 Candidatus Woesearchaeota archaeon
TACACAAAATTTATTAAGAAAAAACTTTTTATTTTTATAAATCAAAGCATCATTAGTTTAGTGGTAGAATAAGAGCTTCCCAAGTTCTAGACGCGAGTTCGATTCTCGCATGGTGCATTTATTCTTTTTTTCAACAATAAACATTTAAATAATGTATATCTTTCGTATATACAATCAAATCTTGATTCAGGCAAGAATCCATAAGGAAAAATTCCATATAAAATATGATAAAAAGAAAATTTGATGCAAAATTAAGAAAAGTAGGAAATTCCTTTGTTATAACAATTCCAAGAGATACTATAAATAGATTTAAATTAAAACAAGGTTCTTTTTTAACTATAGATTTAAATTTTTCTGATTTAAAAAAATCAAATCAAAAAAGAAAAAATAAAGGAGAAATAAAATGAAAAAAATTTTTGAATCTAAAAACTATCTTTCTAATATTTATATATTATCTATATTTTTTTGTCTATTGATAACTTTAAATCTTTTGAATATTTTTGCTGATTTGAAAAACATTGATAATAATCTCACAGGCAAAGTTTCAGAGCAAATAAAATTTAATAATTCCTTGAAATCTGGATTTATATTTTATTTAAAAATTTTGAGTTTTCTCTTTATCTTATTTATGGTTATTACCTTCCTAATTTTAAAAAATAGGAAAAAAAATATAAAAAAATCAAAGAAAATTTTAAAAAACACAAATAAAAAAATAAATGAGAAAATTTAAAATCAAAAATCAAAAAAAATCAGAATTTAATTTGAAAGATTCAAAAAGAAAGGCTAGACACTTGATGATTCAGGAAGGGATTTTTTCTAGAATAAAACAAACTCTTGGAAATAATTATGTTTCTGCTTTTGCAATAGCAATAAGGGCAAGTAATCAATTAATTGCATTTTTATTTTCAATAACTAGCTTACTGGGCCCCTTGAGCCAATTATTTAGTTCTAAATTAGTTGAAAAATACTCTAGAAAAAAAATAGTCACCACAGCCATACTTTTAGAAACGATTTTGTGGTTTCCCTTAATTATAATTGCATTTTTATTTTATAAGGGGATTTTAACTTCTATTCTTCCTTTAATGCTTTTAATTTTTTTCTCTTTAACAATTCTTCTAGGGAATATCGGCCACCCTGCTTGGTTTTCTTGGATTGGTTCACTTATTACTAAAAATCATCGCGGGGAATGGTTTGCTAAAAGAAATTTTATCTTAGATTTAATATCTTTAATTCTTTCCATTCTTAGTGCAATTTTATTAGATTATTTCAAAAAAAATAATTCTATAATGATTGGTTTTATAATTTTATTTTTATTAGCAGGCATTGGAAGAGTTATTGCTAGAGAATATTTTAAAAAAACTTATGAACCAAAATTTAAACTAAAAGAAAAAAATTATTTTAATTTTCTTAGTTTTGTAAAAAAGGCTTCTAAAAACAATTTTGGAAAATTTACGATTTTTATTGCTTTATTTTATTTAGTTGCTTCAATTGCAAGCCCATTCTTCACAATTTACATGTTAAAAAATTTAGGATTTAGCTATATTACTTTTATAGCGGTTATTAGTTCTCAAATCTTATTTGGAATTCTTTCAATAAAATTTTGGGGTAAATTTTCAGATAAATATGGAAATTATGAATCCTTAAAAATAACTGCCATATTAATTCCATTTTATCCAATCTTATGGTTATTTTCTAAATCACCAATATATTTAATTCTAGGCCCTAGTTTAATTGGGGGAATTGCTTGGGCAGGATTTAATCTAGCCTGTAATAATTTTATTTATGATTCAATAAAGGCGCAAAAAAGAAGCCTTGCAAGTTCTTATTTTAATGTATTAGTGGGTTTTGGAATATTTCTTGGAGCAGGAATCGGTGGAATTCTAATAAAAAATCTAGCAATTACTTTTATGGATCCAATTTTATTTATCTTTTTAATTTCTAGTTTTGCAAGAACAATTATCCTCTTAATTGCAATCCCCCATATAAAAGAGATAAAAAAGGCTCAAAAATTTGATGGATCTAAAATAATAAAAAATTTAATTTCTAACAATTTAAAGAGTTTAGAAGATAAAAAGAATTTCCATTTGTTACCTAATGGATATAAATAAAGATAAAAAATAGAAGAAACTAAAGATTATTAAAGCCCAAAAAATATTTAAAATTGAAAACTAAAAATTAAATATGAAAAAGAAAAAATGTCCGCACTGTGGGAATAATATTGAAAAGAAACATATTTTTTGCCCCTCTTGTGGAGAAAATTTAAAAGAAGGGCATAATAAAAAAGATTATGGTTTTTTAGGAAGAAATGATTTTATAAGTCAAGAAATCTTTCCAAAAAGTTTTTTAGGTCTTTTTAATAACAAATTCTTTTCAAATACAATGAAAATCTTAGAAAAACAACTTCGAAATTTTTCTGAAGATTCTAATAAAAGAATCAATGAAGCTCCAAAAAGAAATTTGAATAAAACATTCAGTAATTTTACAAATAATTTAGACATACAATTTTTTGTTAATGGTAAAAAAATTCCCTTAAAAAACATGGTTTCAAAATTTGAGCAAAAAAAACCACCAAAAATTGAAAAAATAAAAAACAAGATTACAAAAGACCAAATAAAAAAATTTGCTAAATTACCAAAAAAAGAACCTAAATCAAAAGTAAGAAGATTGGGTGGAAGAATAATCTATGAATTCTCAATGCCTGGTGTAAATAAAATAGAAAATGTTCTAATCAACAGATTTGAAAATTCTATTGAAATAAAGGCACTATCAAAAAATAATCTTTATCTAAAAACCCTGAATATTAATTTGCCAATAATCGGTTATAAATTCGAAAGAAATAATCTAATATTAGAATTAGATGCTAAAGAGAATTAAAATTAAAAGTCTCTTGCTGTTAATTTCTTATAATTTATTCTATTTTAAAACATGAGCCTGCTCGGAGTTGAACCGAGGACCCCTACCTTATCAGAGTAGTGCTCTAACCAGGCTGAGCTACAGGCTCATGAATTTTTAAATAAGTTATTATTTATAAACCTTAACATCATTCATTTTTAAAATTTAATATCCAAGAAAAAGAATACTTTAATCAAACTTAATTAAGAAAATTTCTATTAAATTTTTCTTTAAACCCAAACTTTAAAAACCTTTTTTTTCTAAATCCATCATGGTAAAAGGATTATATCACTATCTTAGAGAAAATTGGAAGAAACCAAAAAAAGAAGAACTTAGAAAACTAATGATTGATTGGAGAAAAGGTAATTCTGTTACAAAAATTGATAAACCAACAAGACTAGATAGGGCGCATTCATTAGGTTATAAGGCAAAAAAAGGATTTGTTATTGCAAGAGTTAAAATTCTAAGAGGTGGAAGAAAAAGAACAAGACCTAAAAAAGGCAGAAAAACTAAAAATCAAACAGTAAGAAAAAATCTAAAGATGAATTATCAATGGGTTGCTGAACAACGAGCTCAAAAGAAATTTAAAAATCTTGAAGTTTTAAACAGTTATAAACTTGGAAAAGATGGAAGACATTATTTTTATGAAATAATTTTAATAGATCCTACAAAATCTGAAATTAAAAATAATAAAAAAATTAATTGGATTTGCAAAAAAACAAATCAAAAAAGAGTCTATAGGGGATTGACATCTGCTGGAAAAAAATCAAGGGGTTTAAGAAAAAAATCTCCTACAAATAAAAATCGTCCAAGTGGGCGAGCCGGAAAAAGAAAAGGTAAATAATTTATCTTAAAAATATAAAAATTTAGAATTTCTTAAACAAATATCTTTTAAATATAACAAGTTTATCTTTATAAACAAAACTATAAAAAGATAATAAACTTTTATAATAAAAGAGACAATGAGATACATTAATTTATGCGGGATATACCAAAAATTAGAAGAAAATCCAAAAAGATTGAAAAAAATAGAAATTCTATCAGATTTTTTAAGGCAAATAAAAAAAACAAATGAAGAAGAAATCATTTATTTATTACAAGGAAAAATTTTCCCAGATTATGTAAAAAAAGAATTTGGAATTTCAGAGAAACTATGTATAAAAGCACTTTCAAAAGTTTCAGGGATTTCTTTAGGGCAAGTAACAAAAAAATGGAAAAAATTTGGGGATCTAGGATTCGTTGCTGAAAAAATAATTTTAGAAAAAACTCAATCAGCCCTATTTTTTGAGGAGATAACTATTAAAAAAATACTCACAGATTTAAGAAAAATTACAGAATTAAAAGGAATCGGTGCAGTAGATAAAAAACTTGCAATTATTTCTGGATTATTAAACTCTGCAAGACCTATTGAAGCAAAATATATTATTCGAACCCTACTAGCAGATCTAAGAATCGGCCTTGGTGAAGGGACATTAAGAGATTCAATTGTTTCTGCTTGTTTTAAATTTAAAGATATCACTGAAAAAAAATTAATCGCAAATCTTATTCAAGAAGCCTATAATAAATGCATTGATTTTAAATTGATTTTTGAGAAATCTTGCGAAGGAATGAAATCTTTAAATTCTATAGATTTAATTCCTGGAAGACCTATGAAAGTTATGCTTTTTTTAAAAGAAAAAACAATAGAAGAAGGATTCAAAAGAGTAGGAAAACCTTGTTTAATTGATTATAAATATGATGGATTTAGAATAATAATTACTAAGGAAAAAAATAAAAAAATTAAAACTTTTACAAGAAGGCTTGAAGAAGTTAGTGAACAATTCCCAGAAATCATAGAATATGTAAGCAAATATGTAAATGCTGAATCTTTTATTTTAGATGCTGAAGCTATTGGTTTTGATTTGAAAAAAAAGACCTATAAACCTTTTCAAGATATTTCCCAAAGAATAAAAAGAAAATATCATATAAAAGAAATTGCGAAAAAACTTCCAATAGAAATTAATGTCTTTGACATTATTTATTATAATGGGAGGAATTTGATTAAAGAACCATTAAAAGAGAGAAGAAAAATTTTAGAAAAAATAATAAAACAAGAAAAATATAAATTAAAACTTTCAGAAGCAATAATTACCGGGAATTTAATTCAAGCAGAAAAATTCTATGAAAAAGCCTTAAATCTCGGAGAAGAAGGAATCATGATGAAAAATTTGGATGCACCTTATAAACCTGGTGCAAGAGTTGGTTATGGAATTAAAATAAAACCTATTGGAGAAGAATTAGATTTAGTGATCACTAATGCCGAATACGGGACTGGAAAAAGAGCTGGATGGCTGACTAGTTATACTCTTTCATGTAAAAATAAAGAAGAGCTATTAGAAATTGGAAAAGCCTCAACAGGATTAAAAGAAAAAGAAGAACTTGGACTCTCCTTTAAAGAATTAACGAAAAAATTAAAACCATTAATTAAAAAAGAAATTGGGAGAAAAATAATTGTCAAACCAGATTTAGTTGTTACTATAATCTATCAAAATATTCAGAAATCTCCAACCTACAATTCTGGTTATGCTTTAAGATTTCCAAGAATAATAAGATTGCGGCCTGATCGTTCAATTAAAGATATTGCAGATATCAAAGAAATAACAAAAGAATTTGAAAAACAAAAATAGAAAATCCATTAAAAATTTTCTAATATTTTTTTATAAACTTTAACTGCTTTTTTAAGTTGACTTATTTCAATAAATTCATCAGCCTTATGTAATTGTGAAAATCTTCCAGGACCTAAAATGATGCATGGAATCTTTCCAATATTTGTTAAAATCTCTGCCTCTGTATAATAGGGTGCAGTAGTTATCTTAAAATTCATTCCCATGTCTTTTAATATTTTTGCTACAATTAAAACTATTCTTTCTTTTTTAGAAATTTTATGGGGGGAATACCCTGAATTTAATTTTGCACTACACCCTTGTGATTTTGCTATTTTTTTAATATCTTTAAAAATCTCTTTAGGAATCTGTGGTGGGACTAATCTATAATCTAAACTTACCAAACACCTATCTGGAACAATATTTGTTGCTAAACCACCAGAAATCTTGCCGATATTAATCGTTGGCTTTCCTAATAATTTGTCTTTAATTTTAATATTTTTTGATTTATTGAATAATAATAATTTTTTTATTACACTTAATGCATTATAAATTGCATTGTCCCCTTTTTCTGGCATTGAACTATGCGCAGATTTCCCATAACAAGTAATTTCAACATCTATTGCACCCTTATGAGCAATTGCAAGCCCTAAATTGTTTGGTTCACATACAATCCCATACTTAACGTTTGGCAAATATTTTTTTATTTTTGGTGCAAATTTTTTAACCCCTTCTAAAGTTGTTTCTTCATCCACAGTAAAAACCAAAGCAAAATTTTTCTTTTTTGCAGAAAGTCCCGCAATAATTGTTGATGCAAGTGGACCTTTCATATCACAAGCACCACGCCCATAAATTTTTTTTGAATTAGATTCACCAAGAGGATTTCTTGTCCAACCCTTACCGATTGGCACAGTATCCATATGTGAAGAAAAAAATATTTCAGAATCTTTAGGATTTCCTGCATGCGCGATTATATTTTCTTTATTCTCACTTATCCTTTGTTTCATTATTGTAAATCCTGCATCAGCCAAAAGATTTGCAATAAAATTTCCCATCTTTTTTGTACCGTTTAAAGAATTTTCTGTATTAAATCCAATTAATTTTTTGGTTAGTTTAACAACATCTCTTTTTAAAGATTTGGGATAATCTCTTTCTTTCATAAGAAAATTAATGAAAATTACTTTTTAATCTTTTTCTAAAATATTAAAAAAAATAATTTTTTAATAAATAATAAAAAAATCCATTAAAAACAAAACTTTATAAATAGAATAATCATTTAAATACTATAATTATTCGAGGATAAAATGGCTAAAAAAACAAAAAATACAACAATCAAATCTAAAACTTCTTTAAAAATTCAGAATATTGTTGCTACTGCTTCTTTAAAAAAAGATGTCTCACTAACAAAATTAGCAAAAACAATCCCAAATACAGAATATAACCCTGAACAATTTCCAGGATTAGTTTTAAGAATTAAAGAACCAAAATCTGCAGTATTAGTTTTTTCTTCTGGAAATTTAGTTTGTACTGGAACAAAATCTATAATCCAAGTTAAAAAAGTAATAGATCAAGTAATTAAAACTTTAAGGAAAATAAATGTTAAGATTACAGAAAAACCAAAAATAACTGTTCAAAATATTGTTGCTTCTGGAACTACAAATATGAAACTTAATCTTAATTTTCTTGCATTAGAACTAGAAAATACAGAATACGAACCTGAACAATTTCCAGGATTAGTCTATAAATTAATTGAACCAAATGCAACTTTTCTTCTTTTTTCAAATGGAAAATTAGTTTGTACTGGAACAAAGAATAATAAACAACTTAAAGAATCAATTGAAGAACTAATTAAAAAACTCAAAAGTATTAAAAAATTTGGAAAAAGTTAAAATAATTCTTAAGTATTTTTACTCTGCAAAAAATTTAAAAAATTCCAATAGCAAAATCTTAATTTCTATTAAAAGATAATTTTATTAAGTTATTTGTTTCTCTTTTTTTAAAGCATATAAATTAGATTATATAAATAAAATTACATGAATTTAAAAATAAATAAAAAGTTTTGGTCAACGTGTTTTACTTTAAGTGGAGCAATGATGGGTGCTGGAATTCTTGGATTGCCCTATATTTTTTCTAAATCTGGTTTTTTGATTGGTCTTTTCTGGTTAATTTTATTAGGGTCCATTATAATCTTTGTTAATCTTTGTTTAGGTGAAATTAGTTTAAGAACCAAAGGAAAACACCACGTAATAGGGTATGCAAAGAGATATTTAGGAAAATTTGGAAAAAGAGCTATGTTGTTTCTAATTGTTTTTGGAATCTATTCTGCCTTAATAGCTTATTTAATCGGTGAAGGTCAAAGTTTATCTAAACTTTTCTTTGGAAATTTAAATTATGCTATTTTTTTTGCAATTGGTTTTTGGTTAATTATGGTTTTTCTACTAGGAAAAGGCTTAAAAGAATTAAGAAAAATTGAGACCTGGGGTGTCCTCGCTATTATTTCAATAATTCTTGGATTTTTTATTTACTTTTCTTCTAAAATAAAACTAACTAATCTTTTATATGTAAATTTTTCAAATTTATTGCTACCTTTTGGAGTCATTCTTTTTGCACTTATGGGGTTTACTTCAATACCAGAACTTAGATTAGAAATAAAGGGCCAAGAAAAATTATTTAAGAAATCTATTCTTATAGGTATTTTAATTCCAATTGGCCTTTATATTCTCTTTACTTTTGCTTTTGTAGGCATCTTAGGTCTTAATATTCCTGAAGTTGCAACGCTTAGTTCTAATGTCTTTATGAATTTATTAGGTATTTTTACAATGTTAACTAGTTTTTTTGTTTTAAGTTTTTCTTTAAAAGACATATTTGAATTTGACTTAAAATTCTCAAAAAAATCTAGTTTTCTTTTTGTTTCTTTAATTCCTTTATTACTTTATCTGATTATTACTTTATTTAATTTATTAGATTTTATTAGTGTTATTGCAATTGGTGGTGTTGTCTGCGGAGGATTGGCTGGAATTTTAATTTTAATTATAAATAAGAGAGCAAAAAAACAAGGAAATAGAAATCCAGAATATAAAATGCCTTTAAATTGGTTCTGGATAATTTTCCTAAGTTTAATATTTATTTTTGGAATTTTAATAGAATTGTTTAAATTAATTAATTGATAAATATATCTTGCTCCTCAGTTCTTTAATCAATAAATTCTTTTCCAAGCCTTGTATTAAATTCTCTAGAAATATTCTGCTTCATTTTTTCATTAGTAATAATGCTCCCCCTCCATTGAGGATGTCCCAAAATCCATCCTAATTTAACAAAAGCTGTCTCTGGCAAAATATCTTCGAGATAATTCACATTAATTTCTTTTAATTTTCTTCCAGGAGAATAAACATAAGGATTTAATCTCCCATATAATGTTTGGGGAACTGCATAAACTATCATGCCCTTCTTAATTATTTCCTTTAATTTAGATTCCCAATTATATTTTCCTTCCAAACTTACATGCCCTAATCCAGACATTTCAATTACAATTCCCTTATAATTATTTTTTAGATAAAAATCTAAAATTTTAGGGTCACAACAGGGAGAAAATTTGATTAAGGCAATTTTTTCATTAAAAACTGCATCAACAATTACTTTTTGATTATTTCTTTTATTAATATCATACCTTAGCATTTCTATTTTATCTGGCCAAATTTTTGCAATAATTTCACAGTTTATTGGTTTAAATGCATCTCTTCTAGAAGTATGCATTTTTCTGCATTTATTGGCTTGCAAAACATGGCAATAATTATCATTAATTGTTGCATGCCCAACCAAAGTTACTTCTGCAATATCTGATAAAGCAATTTCTGCAGAACAAATTAAATTTAATCTTGCATCACTACTTCCCCGATCACTACTTCTTTGACTATAAGTCAGAACAACTGGTTTATTTAATTTCCCAAGCATAAAACTAAGTGCTGAACCAGTATAATGTAAAAAATCAGTTCCATGCGTAATAATTACCCCCTTAACTTCAGGATTATTCAAAGATTTGCCTACAATTTTTGCAAGTTTTATCCATTCTAGAGCCCCAATATTTTCACTTGCCTTCATAAAAGGAGATTTTATTCGAATATTTGCTTTTTCAAAAATTTCTGGATAAGTTTTAAAAAATTCATTTATCTCTGTTAAATCTTTAACTCCCCCACTTTTATAATCTAATTTACTAGAAATTGTTCCTCCACAAATAATTAAATCAATGATTGGTTTTTTATCATCTAACTTTAATTGAAATACTTTGGTTTTTTTTTCTCTAACTCTTTTTAAGATTTTAATTTTAGAAATGTTTTCTTTTTTCAATCCAATATTATATCCATTTTCTAATTTCAAAAGCAAAATTCTTTTATCATAACTCTCTAAAAAGATTCCTTTTTCAATCTTATCATTAATAACAATCTCAATTTTGTCTCCAGGTAAGAGATTTAATTTTTTATATTTTTTAATCATATTAAATTATAAATTATAAATTATAAAAAGCTTTTCAATAAAAATTTTTAAGAAATCAATTGAAAAAATCCTAGTTTTGGTTGAAAAATATCTCCATTTTTTCTTAATTTTTCAACAGACTCTTCAAATTCTTCATCTGAAAGGTTCTCTTTTAATTCTTTTCTTAAAATATCTTTTGGGATCATTTTTCCATGTTCTTCTTCTAATTTTCTCATAGTTTCTTTTAATAAAATAATCTTGCTCCTTTGACTTGAATTGATTGTTGTGGTAAATCTATCTATATCAAAAGTTTTTGTTTCAGAATCATACCCTACTTGCATTAAATAATAATTTGTCAAATCTATTGCTATTTTTGCATCTTCTTTTTCAACTGTTGGACTAAGCCTAAGTTTTGCATATGCCTCACTTAATCTAACCAATCCTTGTAATTGCCTTGCAGAAATTGGAATTGCCCCAGAACCTTCTGAACTTTGAAGATTTCTTAATTTAACATAATAATTTTTGATTTCAGCTACTGCAGATTCGCTAAGAACTGGTTTTATTTTTTGTTTTGCATATGCAATATATTTTTTGAATAAATCTGTATTTATCGGCGCTTTTTTTCCTTTCATCTGATGCAAATTTAGCATATGCGTTGCAATTGCATCATCTTGTTTAGCATTGGGCAAATCTCTTAATATAAAAATTAAATCAAATCGATTAATAAGAGTTGGTGGGAGATCAATCTGTTGAGTAATGGATTGTAAAGGTTCAAATCTACCATATTTAGGATTTCCTGCTGCGAGAACAGAAGTTTGGGCAGAAAGTGTAGCTTGAACATTTGCTTTACTTATTGTAACAGTTTGTTGTTCCATTGCCTCATGCATTGCACTCCTATCTGAAGCATCCATCTTTTCAATTTCATCAATACATATAATTCCTTTATTTGCTAAAACCATTGCTCCAGCTTCTAGAGACCAACCTTTTAAAAATTCATCCCGGACTACTGTGGCTGTTATTCCTGCACCAGTAGCTGCCTTTCCAACAATATATCTGCCTTTTGGTGCAATCTCTGAAATAAATTTTAGAGTTACAGATTTAGCTACTCCAGGATCTCCAATTAAAAATAAGTGAATATCCCCCCGAGAAGTAGTTCCTCCAGAAGTAATCTTTCTAACTCCGCCAAACAACTGTAAAATTAAAGCCTCTTTTATTTTCTCATATCCCCAGATACTTGGGGCAATAGTATCTCTTAATTTTTTGAATAATTCTGGATCTTCTGAAAGCTCATGAATCTGCCTTTCATCTTCTTCATTAATTTCTAATTCTTCATAAGTTGATTCAAGTGGAATTAAATTATTTGCTTCAATTGCTAAATCAAATCTTGTTGAAATAGAACCAGTTTTTAATGGAACTGGAACCTCTTTTAAAATTCCTAAAATTTTAACTTTGCTTCCAGGAGTTGTTCTTTCTTCCATACTTGGCTCTACTAAATCTTCTTTTAAAAATACATTCATCCTTCTAGGTTGCTCTCCGCCTGCTAAAGATTCTGTAGATTCTTCTATTACTAACCTTTGTGCATCAACCATTGTTTTTGCTAACAATCTAAATTGCCCGCGCCTACCACAAGAACATCTTGAAGGTTCTCTAAATTTCTTTTCTATTTGCAATACTGAAATTACTGTCCCACAAGAAGGACATTCAAACTTTGCATTAACTACTTGAGGTCTTACTTCTGAAGCTTGTCTGACTAAACCTTCAAAAGAAATAAAATTATTCAAATGATTAGCCCGAATATTTCTTATTTTAACTTTTTGCGTATCTGGAAGACTATTAAATCTAATTCGGAAATTTCCTCCAGAATATCCTACCCCTTCTAAGGCAGTTTCTAATAATTGCAATATTTCCTCAGGAGAAGAAATTAAAGCTTCTGAAAGAATAGGAGAAATTAATGCTAAATCCTCAAAATTAATAAAAAGGACTTTTCTCCCTTTTCTTGCACTTTCTCCAATTTCCTTTTTATAACTATCAAAAAAAGATTTTGCCTCAATTAACAAATCTTCATTAGTTTTTTTTGAAATCATATAAAAAAAAGAATTCTTTAATTTATAAGTATTTATCTATGAAGTTAATATAATTGCAAGGAACATTTTAAGAAATTAACTTTACAATTGCTATAAATAAATTAAAAAATTTGAAATAAAAGGTTTTTTAAATATTCTTTAATTATTTAAATTATGGAAGATACAAAAAAGATAACTGTAGAAAAAGATGAATTCTCAGAATGGTTTATTCAAATGATATTAAAAGCTGATCTTACAGATTATACAGATGTCTCTGGATGCTTAGTTTTCAAACCATCTGCTTATGCAATGTGGGAAAAAATAAAAGAAGAAATTAATAATGAATTCAAAAAATTAGAAATAAAAAATGTTTATTTCCCACTTTTAATACCTGAAAAATTACTAAAAAAAGAACAAAAACATTTGAAAGGTTTTGCACCAGAAGTTGCTTGGGTAACTCATACAGGAAATAATAAATTAAAAGAGAGACTTGCAATAAGGCCCACCTCAGAAGCATTAATGTATAAATCTTATTCTAAATGGGTGAGGAGCTATAAAGATCTTCCTTTAAAATTAAATCAATGGAATAATGTAATAAGGTGGGAATTCAAACATCCCATCCCATTTTTAAGAACGAGGGAATTTTTATGGAATGAGGGGCATACTGTTTATGCAACAAAAGAACAAGCAGAGAAAGAAGAAAAACAAATAATAAAAATTTATAAAGATTTTTGTGAGAATTATTTAGCACTTCCATCATTAATTGGAAGAAAATCTAAAAAAGAAACCTTTCCTGGAGCAGAATATACAACATCTATGGAATTTTATATGCCAAATGGAAAATCTATTCAAGGTCCAGATTTTCATTTTGATGGTCAAAATTTTTCAAAAGTTTATGGGATTAGATTTTTAGATGAAAATGAAAATGAAAAATATGCTTATCAAAATACTTTTGCTATAACCACCCGGATTCTTGGAATTATGTTTGCAATTCATTCAGATAAAAAAGGATTGATTCTTCCCCCAAAAATGGCCCAGAATAAAATTGTTATAATTCCTATTTTTTCAAAGAAAAATGAAAAACAAATAATAAAAAAATCTCAAGAAATTTTTGAGGAGTTAAAGGAATTTAGTCCAATAATAGACAAAAGAAAAGATTATCGTCCGGGATTTAAATTCAATGAATACGAATTAAAAGGCATTCCTTTAAGAATTGAGATTGGGGAAAAAGAATTAATTAAAAAACAAGTTACATTGACTCAAAGAAATAATAATAAAAAACATTCTATAAAAATTTCAGAATTAAAAAAGAAGATTCCGAAAATTTTAGAAGAAATGCAACTTTCACTATTAAAAAAGGCAAAAAAATTATTAAATGCAAATATTGAAAGGGCTAATAAATTAAATGAAACCATCCGATTAATAAAAAACAAAAAAATTGTCATTGCCCCATTATGTGATTCAGAAAAATGTGAAGAAATATTAAAATATAAATCCCAAGGCGCAAAAGTTTTAAATATTTCTAAAGAAAAAATAATAGAAAATACAAAATGCATTATTTGCAATAAAAAAGCAAAATACTTTGCAAGAATCGGGAAATCTTATTGAAAAAATTACATATAAATTAAAAATTTCTAAAAATTAAAATTACTCCCTTAAATTAAGTGTTTTTTAATATTTTCTTTAAATTTGGGAAGATATTCTGAATTTATTTTTGCGCCTGTAGCATTTTTATGCCCACCACCAACTGCTCCTGGAATGTCTTTAATAATTTTAGCTGTTAATCCTTTAATATTTTGTTTCCCCCTTAAAGAAATATTTGCGAAATCGTTTTTAAAATAAATTACAACTATTAATTTGTCTGGGAATTCATAAATCAATTGATTTGCTAAATTAGAACTTAAACTTAAATTGCCAGCATATTGAAAATAAAGGATTTTTTTGTTTGCTACTTTTCTAGCTTTGATCATTAATTCCTGATATTTTTTATTTATTTCATTATATCTATTTAAAATTTGCTTGGTATATTTGTTCTCTTCTAAAACATCTTGGGGGCTTTTTGCAGAAATCATAAATTTCATCATCCTAATAACATTTGTTGTACTATCTTTTAAAGAAAAATCAAGAATTCTTGCAATTTTTCCAATTTCAGAATTAAAGAATAAATCAAATGCTGTAGGATTCTTTTTCTGAAGACTCAATTCTAAAAAATTCTTTTTAAAATCTTTATAAAAATCTGGTAAATAACAATCACTAATACAACCAATTAAAGCTAACCAAATATCTTTTTTATTATTTATAATTTTATAACATAAATAAGAAACTGGTTCATTTTTTTTATCGATTAAAAGGGGATTGTAATAATAGATAGAATCCTTGCTTTTTATGATTTTTTTAGATTCATGATGATCAATCCAGACTACTGGTAAATTATTTGTTTTTGCCTTTTCTAAAAATTCATCAGAAACCATAAATTTATCTAAAATAAAAATATAATCGGGATTTAATTCTTCTACTTTTTTATAATAAGAAACATTTAATTCTGGAAAAGATTTAATTACAATGCCCTTCCCCCGCCCTAAAAATCTTCTTAATAATAAAAAACTTATTAGCCCATCATTATCATTATCAAAAAAAAACAAAGGATTTTGTGCTTTTTCTAAGTGTTCTCTTATTTCTTTAATTTGATTATTTGTTAACATAAATTGCTTGCCCCCAATTAATTTTCAATATTTTCGATATTTTAAATTATTAAAATTATAAAAAGATATCTAATGATTCTTAAAACTCTTTTCCCAATAATATTTGCTCTCTTAAGCTACCAAGTTCTTTTTTAAAATTTTCTGCATTGTTTTTGAGAATTCTTTTTAATTCTATTTCATTTGCATTAAGTATATTATTTAAATTTCCGAAAAAATCTATTAAATTTTTTATTTCATTTTTATTTAAATTTGTTTTATTTAAAATGCGAATCCCTCGAGGATTAATTCCCTTCTCAAAAGATTCTCCAAATAATAACCTTGAAATGTTTTCTTCATCTAAAAGCCCATCAAAACTCAAACTTTCGAAAAATCGATTTACTCTTGCAGGTTTAGAAAAATAATCTTGAATTATTTCTTCCCTTTTTTTTGAGAGGTCTTTTATTAATTCTTTCATTCTCATTCTAACAATAATTCCTTCCTTCCCTAATTCTACAATATATCCATTTATTATCTCTGACATTTTCTTTATCATTTCTAATCTTTTCAGAATATTACAAACATCCCGAATAGAGACCAAATTTGTTATTTCAAGAATATTGAAATTCGTTAGCAATTCCTTAAAAATTTCTCTTTGCTTTTCTAAAATCTGAAGTGTTTCTGTGGCTCTTCTTAATAACTCTGAAGTTTCTTGTAAAACATAAGAAAATTCACCAGAATAAATTGTAATTTTCCTTCTTTTTTCAGAAATAGCAATAACAAGACCCATTATTTGTTTTGCAGTTCTCTCTGCAGCTTGATGTCTTGTTCCAGTCTCATTGCTAATTAAAGTTTTATCTGGAATTAATAAGGCATTTGCATGAGATATTTTTTTGTAATCCTCAGATAAAATAATTGAACCATCCATTTTAGCTAATTCTAATAATTTTTTGGGAGTAAATCTACAATTAATTTTAAATCCTCCCTGAAAAATTCCAGATAATTTCCCATTATTTATAACAATTAAGGCCCCCCTTCCAGATTCAACAATATAATCTAAACCTTGCCTTAAATTTGTTCCAGGACTTAATTTTTTTAATAAATTTAATTTTATTAATTTTTTTTGTCTTCTAATATCTATTGGTTTTTGGATGTTCCTTCTTTGCTTCTCAAAATTTTCTCTAGAATTTGCTTTCGTATTCTCTTTAAAATTTATTTTAATATTTTGAGAATTATCTATTTTATCTTTTTCCATAAAAGAATTAAATAATGATTCTTTATAAAAATTTATGATGCAGATTATAATAAATGAAAAATTTTTTCAAATTTAATATTTTCTCACTATTCTAAAATAAAGGTCAAATTAGTAAAATAAAAGATTTTAAATTAAGAAAATTAAAACTCCTTCAATAATTGCAGCAATAATTAATAAAGGAAGCACAATCATAAAAAATACCCTTAGTGACTCAATGATCTTTATATTTAACTCTTTCATTTGTTCTTTATTTTTACTAAAAAAATAGGTTGCCAATAAAAAAATAACCGGAGAAAATAAAAATAAAATAACAAGGATTATTTTTGGAACTTTGCCTTTGTAATTTTTTATGAAATTAATTATGAAAATTATAGAATAAACCCCCAACATTAGGCCAAGACTTAAGCTAATAATAACTGCAGGGATTTCAAAGATTCCATGAGGTAATAGTCTCCATAAAGAAATCAAATTAAAATTAATTAAAGTTCTACTTATAACAAAACCTAAAAGATATCCATTAATAATTAAAATAATCAATGGAAATAGGCCAAAAAAAATTCCAAGGATCATACCTAAAAAAGAAGTTTTTATATTATTTTTAAAGATAAATAAAATTAAATTAATCAGATTGAGACCTTTTGTTTTATCTAAAAGCTCTGTTATCAATTTTAAAATTTCTTGTTTAAAAAATATAGGGAAAAAATATCCTAAAATAATAAAAGATAAAAATAAAATTATAGAAAAAATTATATAGGATTTTCCCATCTTAATTTGTTTTAAACTTTTCTTAAAATTTTCATGAATAAAATTATTAAGATTAATGGAATGCTTTTTAAATCTGCTAATTTTCATTTTTTTTGAAAAAATTTATTTAATAAATTAATTTTTCTTTTATATTTTCTTTTTAAATAAATTCCATAACCTAAACCAATTAACAGCCCCCCAAGATGCGCACTATTTCCAATTGGAAGTTCAACAAACAATCCAATAATAGATAAGGGAACAATTGCGATTATTGGTAAAATCCAAAAACTTAATTTTAAAGGAATTGCTAATTTTCTAATTTTCGGATTAAAAGAAAAAATAGCAAATATTGAAACAAATAAATAAATTGTAAGTAAAAAACTTAAGGTTTTAATAAAAGAAACTTCAGGAAATACTCCTAAAAGAATTGATTCTAAAATTATGGCTATTAAAGGGCCACAAATTAAATAAACTTTATTCTTAGGAGTTAAAATTGCAAGCAAGCCTAACAATGCAAAAATCGCTCCACTTGCACCCATTGCAAAGATTAAAGGATTTGAGAAAAGTTTTTCTCCAAGAGGCATTTTAGTAAAGAAAAAAGAAAGAACAGAATAAAAAAATCCTGCGAATAATCCCGAAATTAAATAAAAATACAAAAATCTTTTTCTACCAATAACTTTCTCTACAAAATTTCCAATAAAAAATAAAGAAATCATATTACAAATTAAATGCATAAGATTTGCATGAAGAAATAAACTAGTTAATAATAACCAGAGATCTCCAGAAAAAATAGCAGAAGGTCTTAATGCTAAAACTGAAAAAATTTTTTCTTGGCCAAAAATCAAAGATAAAAAAATTACACTAATAAAAACAAGGAGATTGACGAATATTATTAAATTAGATATGCTGAATCTTTTGAAAAAATTATTAAAAATTTTGCCAGAAAAATTCCTTTTTAATCTTCTTTTAGTATAAGTTCTTAATGTTTTTTTCATAATTTAGTAAATTCTTAATTATTATTTTTTAATGAAATATCGGTTTCAAATAAATATCTGGAAAGCATAAATAAATCAAAATTTTGATTATTATTTCTCTATCTTAAATTTTTTCTTTTGAATTTTGAAGATCTTTTTAAGATTTTAGATTTCTTTTTTTTATTTTTATTTATTGATTTCTTCTTTAAATTTTTTTTGGGTTTTTTGATTTTCTTAAAATTAGATTTTTTTGGGGTTTTTTTAAATTTTTGGAGTTTCTTAAGTTTTTGAATTTTTTTAGATCTTTGAATTTCTTTGGGTTTCTTAAGTTTTTGAGATTTTTGAATTTTTTTGGATTTTTTAGATTTTCTTACTTTAGAAATTTTGGGTTCTTTCTTCTTAACAGAAATTTTTTTAATCTCCTTTTTTTTTGCGTCTCTTTTAGCTTTTTTATTTTTAATCTTTTCCAATTGATCTTTTTCAATCCTCCGATTTTTCTTATTGACTAATCTCTTTGATTCTTTATTTTTTTCAAAAGTAACTAATTCTATTTCTTTTTTAACTTTTATTATTTTTTTTTCTAGAGAAATTATATCTTTTTTATTATTTAATAAATCATAAACTCCTTCGCATTCTGGACAAGTAAAATTATTCAATAAAGCAGTTTCTTCTGTAACTTCAATAGAGCAAGAATTACAAAAATAATATCTTTTTTCTTTTTTATTTTTTAATTGATTTTTTAATTGTTCTAATTCTACTTTTAATTTAGATTCTAACAAACTTAAAGATTGATGAACATCTAAAGTCCAAAAATAAATATACCAACCTTTTCTTTTATCTTTTTTTCTAATAAAAGAAACTAATCGATAATCTGATAATCGGTATAAAATATTCCTTGTTTGATTTATGGTTAATCCCAATTTTTTTGCAATTAAAAATTCATTGACATCTTTTTTCCCAACTAAAAGATCTATGATTGTTATAGAGGATTTATTTATTAAACTTTCAACAATTGATTTAAGGAATTTAATTTTCATCTTTAATTTAGATTTTAATTGGAAATTAACTTTTAATAACTTTCTATTAATTTTATTAAACTGTCGTCACTTAAAAATTTAACCAAAACTATATATATTACATTTAAAATTAGTAAAATATGGGATTATTTAGCAAAAAAAAACCTAAAGAAAAAATTTCAGGGAAAAATTTTGAAAATTCTAGTTTACCAAAAATACCAACATTACCAAATTTGCCAGAACTTAAAGAAATTTCTCGAATTAATTATCAAAAACCAGCAATAAAAGAGGCATCCTTTGATTCATCCAGAAATGGAATAATTCTTCCTGCACCAAAAGTAAATGAACAAAATAAAATAAAATCGATTATTAATAAAACAGAAGATATGCAAAAATCAAACTTTATGCCCAATCAATCTCAAATAAAAGAAGATTTATCAAAAGATTCTAATTTTAATTTATCTAATTCTCAAGTGACTGAATTTACCAAAACAGAAATAAAAAAACCAGAACCAATATATATTAGATTAGATAAATTCGACACCACAAATGAAACTTTAAAAGAAGCAAAAAATAAAATTAGAAAAATTGAAGATTTATTGAAAAAAATAAAGGAAACAAGAAAGAAAGAAGAAACAGAATTAGAAGAATGGGAAAAAGAAATTTATATTATAAAAACAAAATTAGACTTTATTGATAAGGATGTTTTTAATAAATTAAATTAATTCTAAAATGGAAGCAAAACATCTTAAATTAGATTATGAAAAAGCAATAATAACTAAAAAACAATTGCTTTCTTCAGAATTAAAATTATTGAATATCATAAAAAAAATACGGGAATACAAATTAGTTCGAATGAATGAATTTGCCATAAAAAATAAATTAAAAACAGAACTTAAATTTTTAGAAACGAAATTAAATTTAATTTTATCTTCTTTGCCCAAAACAAAATCAAAAAAAAATCCAATAATACAAAAATCAAAGGAAGAAGTTACACTGAAAAAAAATTCTAGAAAAGGAAATATAGAACAACAACTTGAAGAAATTAAAGAAAAATTGAAAAAATTTGCATAATTTCCATTAAAATAATACATTTTAACTAAAAAAATCTTTTTTAAAAAAAATTTAAATAGGTCAAATACTACTTTTATTAATGGAATATACTCGAGAAAAATTAATAAAAAATTTTCTTAATTTCTTTGTCAAAAAGAATCATAAAAAAATCCGGAATTTTTCATTAATCCCAGAAAATGACCCAACAGTTTTATTCACTACTGCTGGAATGCATCCACTAATACCTTATTTATTGGGACAACCACATAGTCAAGGAAAAAAACTTTGCAATCTACAACGATGCATTAGAACAAAAGATATTATAATGGTCGGAGATAGTGAACATCATACTTTTTTTGAAATGCTTGGAAATTGGAGTTTAGGAGATTATTGGAAAAAAGATGCAATTGAATACTCATTTGAATTTTTAACAAAAATTTTAAAGATTCCAAAAGAGAAATTAGCAATAAGCATATTTGCAGGAAATAAAAATATGCCAAAAGATAATGAAGCTAAAAAAATCTGGGAAAATTTAAAAATTCCTAAAGAAAGAATAATTAATATAACTAATAATTGGTGGGGGCCTACTGGAAAGACTGGACCTTGCGGACCAGATACAGAAATATTTTATTGGAAATCAAAAAAACTTCCGATTCCTAAAAAATTTGATCCAAATAATGAAAATTGGATTGAAATCTGGAATAATGTTTTTATGCAATATGAAAAAACTAAGGATGGAAAATACAAAGAAGCAAAACAAAAAAACATTGATACTGGAATGGGGGTTGAAAGAACAATTACTATTTTAAATGGTTTAGAAGACAATTATCTAACCAATATCTGGAGACCAATAATTAAAAAAATCGAGGAACTCTCAAAAGAAAAATATGAAGGAAATGAAAAAATTAACAGATCAATGAGAATTATTGCAGACCACATTAAAGCTTCTGTTTTTTTAATTGCAGATGGAATTGTGCCAAGCAATACTGAACAAGGATATATTTTAAGAAGATTAATCAGAAGAACAATAGTTCAAGGAAGAAATCTAAATCTAAAAAATTTTTCAGGGAAAATTGCAGAATCGGTTTTTGAAATTTATAAAGATTACAAACATCTGCAAAAAAACAAAAAACAAATTTTAGACGAATTAAAAGAAGAAGAAAAAAAATTCAATAAAACACTAGAAAGGGGATTAAAAATAGCTGAAAAAATGGCTAAGAATAATATTACTATTTCAGGAAAAAATGCTTTCTTACTTTGCCAAAGTTATGGTATACCAATTGAAGTAATAAAAGAAATTGTTTCAAAATGGGGAAGTAATGTTGATGAAAAAGAATTTCAAAAAGAACTTTCAAAACATCAGGAACTCTCGCGAACAGCGTCAGCAGGAAAATTCAAATCAGGCTTAGCAGATAATTCAAAAGCTACTATAAAACTTCATACTGCAGCACACCTATTAGCCCAAGCATTACGGTATACTCTAAAAAAACCCGATTTAATGCAAAAAGGATCTAATATCACTCCTGAAAGATTAAGATTTGATTTTAATTTCCCAAGAAAATTAACTGAAGAAGAAATAAAAAAAATAGAAAATTTAATTAATGAAAAAATTCAAGAAAAACTCCCAATTAAAAAGCAAGAAATGACTTTAAAAAAAGCAAAAGAGGAAAAGGCAATGGGTTCTTTTGAATCTAAATATAATGAAAAAGTTTTTGTTTATTCTATTGGTAATTTTTCAAAAGAAATTTGCGCAGGGCCACATGTCAAAAACACTTCAAATCTTGGTAAATTTAAGATAATAAAAGAAAAATCATCAAGCGCAGGAATAAGAAGAATTAAAGCAATTTTAGAATAAATCAAAAAATTAAATTTTCCCACTTATCTCTTTTATGATTTAATATAAATTCCGGGTTTTCCAGGTTTAGCTTTTTTAGATTTTTTTTCTGGATCATATTTAGAAATTTTCTTATCATTGGTAGAATAAATATTAACAATAACAGAATTAGTATTCTTAGATATTAAATTTTTATTCTGAATAAATAAATTTAATTCTGAAGGGATTGTGTAAATATTTGTTTTGGGATTATTTATCTTTGCTAAATTCTTAATATGGTTGATATCATTAATTGCTTTTTCTATAATCTCTTCTTGATTCTCTAAAAGTTTATTGATTTTATTCTTGTTAGATTCTGGCCATTTTGCTAAACTAAGAAATTCCTTATTACCTAACTTTTCCCATAATTCTTCTGAAATATGTGGGCAAAAAGGACATAATAATTTTAAAAAAATTTCTAATACTTCTTTTGAAATTTTTTTTTCATCATTTAATTTTTCGAATAATTTCCTTAATTTAATAATTGCTAAATTATATTTTAAATTTTTAATATTTTCTGTAATTTCTAAAATTGCCTTATTAATTTTACTTTCAATTATTTTTGAAGAATTTCCGATTTTTATCTCACTAAAAAAAATCCAAATTCTATTTAAAAATTTCTGAATATTTTTTACCCCTTTATCTTCCCAATTAAAATTACTTTCTGGACTTGCAACTGAAACTTCAAACATTCTCAAAGCATCTGCACTAAATTTATTAATAATCTTTAAAGGATCAATAATATTCCCAAGAGATTTGCTCATTCTTTTACCATTCCTTCCATAAACCATGCCTTGATTAAATAACTTGATTGCAGGTTCATTAAAATTCAATAAACCCAAATCCCTTAGAAATTTTGTATAAAATCTAATATAAATCAAATGCATACAAGCATGCTCCTGCCCGCCAATATAAAAATCAACTGGACACCAATAATTAATTTCTTTTTTATCAAAAATCTGATTTTTATTTTTATTATCGCAATATCTTAAATAATACCAACTACTATTAACAAAAGTATCCATTGTATCTGTTTCTCTTCTTGCAAGTCTTCCACATTTAGGGCATTTAATTTTAATCCAGTTTTTTTCAGTTTCTAAAGGATTTCCCTTTCCAAATTTAACATTTTTTGGAAGTTTAACTGGTAAATCTTTTTCAGGAACCGGAACCAATCCACATTTTTCACAATTAATAATTGGAATAGGGGCCCCCCAATATCTTTGCCTTGAAATCAACCAATCTCTTAATTTAAAATTTATTTTTTTCTTACCTAATTTTTCCTTTTCTAAAAAATTAGAAATTTCTACTTTAGCTTTTTCATTATTTAATCCATTAAATTTCCCTGAATTAATTAAATTTCCCCCATCAAGATATGCTTGTTTTTTAAAATTTCCTCCTTTAATAACTTCTTTAATTGGAATATCATATTTTTTGGCAAATTCAAAATCCCTCTTATCATGACCCGGAACTGCCATTACCATTCCACAACCATAATCGGCTAAAACAAAATTCCCAGCATAAATTGGAATCTTTTCTCTATTAATTGGATTAATAGCATAACTTCCAGTAAAAACACCTTCTTTTTCTAATTGATTAATATTTTCTTCTGAAACAGAATTTAATTTTTTAATAAATTTTTTAACTTCTTTTTCTTTATTTTTAATAACTAAATCAAAAAGTTTGGGGTGCTGAGCAGAGATTACCATAAATGTAACTCCATAAATGGTATCAGGCCTAGTCGTGAAAATTGGCCATTTCATTCCATTAATTTCAAAATTAATTTCAGTTCCAAAACTTTTTCCAATCCAATTTTTTTGAAGTTTTTTAATATTTTCTGGCCACCCACTTAATTCTGAAAAATCATTTAACTCATTAACATAATTTGTAATTTTGAAATACCATTGATTTAAATGTTTAATTTTAACATTGGTTTCTTTATGTCTCCAACACTTTCCATTATGAACTTGTTCATTTGCAAGAACGGTATTACATTTAGGACACCAATTTACTGGACTCTGTTTTTTATAAGCTAAACCATTTTCAAATAATCTTAAGAAAATCCATTGATCCCATTTATAATAGGCTGGGTCACTAGTATTAATAATCCTTGACCAATCATAACTTAATCCAACACTTTTTTGTTGCTTAATAAAATTTTTAATGGATTTTTTTGTATAATCCTCTGGATAAATCCCCTTTTTAATTGAAGCATTCTCTGCAGGCAATCCTAATGCATCATAACCCATAGGGTGTAGAACATTAAATCCATTCATAATTTTAAATCTCGAATAAACATCCCCCAAAGTATAGTTTAAAACATGGCCCACATGCAATCCTTCTCCAGAAGGATAAGGAAACATTTCTAGAATGTAATATTTTTTCTTTTTCAAATTTTTTCCAACTTCAAATATTTTAGATTCTTCCCATTTTCTTTGCCATTTCTTTTCGATTTTTCTATAATCTATTTTTTCCATATATTCCCAGAGTCTTCTTTATTTTTAAAATCTTGGATTTTTAAAAAATATTAGAACCAAATTCATGCCTTAATTAAATATATCTTTAACTCAATATTTTAAATAGATATCTAAAAATATAAAAACCTTTTTTAATAATTTATAAAATATTAAAATAAGTTTTTGATTAAGCAATGAAAATAAAAAGAACGAGAAAAAATAAGAAAGAAAAAACCTTTCAGATTTACTTAAAAACAAATTTATTTTTCTCAAATTCTCAAAAAGCAATCACCCTTGCTAAAAATAAGGGGCTTGGAGAATTTAAACAAAATAAAGTTATTTATTCTAATTACGAGGCTTTTTATTTAGTTGAAACAGAGAAAGCCACCCCCTATTTTAAAAATAAAAGAATAACTCTAGAAAAATTATTAAGACTTCTTTCTAAAAAAGATAAAGAATTTCAAATCAATTATTTTGTTTATAAAGATTTAAGGAAAAAATCATATATTCCAAAAACTGGATTAAAATTTGGTGCAGAATTTAGAGTTTATGAAAAAAATAAAACTCATGCAACTTATCTAACTTTTATTAAAACTCCAAAACAAAAAATAAATTGGAAAGTGTTTGTAGCAAAAAATAGGGTTGCACACTCAACAGCTAAAAAACTTTTAATTGCATTAATTGACACTCAGGAAGAAATTACCTATTATGAAGTAAATTGGATTAAATTATAAAAATATGATAATTAAAATAATATTATTCTTTTTAGGGATAATTCTTTTAATAAAAGGTGCTAATTGGCTAGTAAAAGGATCATCATCCTTAGCTAAAAAATTAGGAATTTCTACATTAGTAATTGGTCTAACTGTTGTTGCATTTGGAACTTCAATGCCAGAACTTATTATTAATATTCTAGCAGCAATTAAAGGCTCTGGAGAGGTGGCTTTTGGAAATATTATTGGTTCGAATATCTCAAATATATTATTAATTTTAGGAATAACTGCATTTATTTGCAATGTTCGTGCCCCCCACTCAACAGTTTGGAAAGAAATTCCTTTTGCACTACTTTCAGTATTAGTTTTATTTACGCTTTCAAATAAATTTTTTAACGGAACAAGAATTTTTTCATTAAATTGGGCAGATGGTTTAATCTTGCTTTTCTTTTTTGGGATATTTCTTTATTATGCAAGTGAATTAACTCAAATTAAAAAATCTAAAAAGAAAAAGAAAAAAGAAAAAACCAACACTGGAAAATTATCAAATAAAAAAATCAGTCTTCTAATTTTCTTAGGATTAATTGCATTATACTTTGGTGGAATCTGGACTGTTAATGGTGCAGTCTTTATTGCTCAGCAATTTGGTCTCAGCGAATTTTTGATTTCTGCCACGATTATTGCAATTGGAACCTCATTACCAGAACTAGTAACCTCAATTACTGCAGCATTAAAAAAAGAGGTAGATTTAGCAATCGGAAATATTGTTGGTTCAAATATCTTTAACATTCTTTGGGTTTTTGGAATTACTTCCTTAATTGCCCCAATTAAAATTCCACAATTCATTAATTTAGATCTTGCAATTTTACTAATAACCACCCTATTATTACTTTTATTTATGTTTACAGGTAAAAAACAACAATTAGAGAAAAAACATGGCATTTATTTTATTGCATTATATATTTTATATATAATCTTTATTGTTTTAAGAGGTTAATTTAATATAATTAATTTTATTAACTTATTTAATTCTTTTATTTTTATTAAACATCATTAATTGCTTAACATATTTTATATGATTTATCAAAATAAGGTTCACGAAAAAATAATTCAAGTATTAAAAGAAAGGGGTCCAAGTTTACCCATGAAAATTTCAAAAGAAATTGAAATGAATTCTCTTTTTACTTCAGCTTTTTTATCTGAATTGACAAATGAAAAAAGAATAAAAGTAAGTAATTTAAAAGTCGGTGGATCCTCATTATATTTCTTAAATGGGCAAGAAGAACAATTAGAAAAATTTTATAAATATCTTCATCCAAAAGAGGCAGAAATATTTCTTTTATTAAAGAAAAATAAAATTTTAAAAGATTCTGAACAAGAACCTGCAGCAAGAGTTGCACTTCGTTCAATCAAAGATTTCTCAATTGGTTTTAAAAAAGATAATGAAATATATTGGAGATATTTTTTAACTTCAGAGTCAGAAATCAAGAAAATATTATTTCCTTCAAAACAAATTAAGAAAAAAATCAAAGAGATCATCCCAATTTTTTCTGAATCTGATAAAAAAAGTTTAGATTCTAAAAAAATTAAATTACCTTTTAAAGAAAAACAAACTCGAAAAAAATCTCAAATAAAAACTAAAACAACAATTTTAGAATTCCAAAATCCATTAGCTACAAAATTAAAAATTAAACCAAAAAAACAAAAATCAGAATTTGTTGAAAGAGTAATCAATTTTATTAAGGAAAAGGAATTCAAAATAATCGAAGAAAGGGATTATAAGGCTAAAGAATATAATTGTTTAATTCAAATAAAATCTGAATTGGGAAGAATTAATTTCCTAACTCAAGCGAAAAATAAAAAAATAATTTCTGAAACTGATTTAAAAAAATTGCTATCTAATGCACAATCCATTCCCCTCCCAGCATTAATGATTTATTCAGAAAAATTTAGTAAAAAGGCAGAAGCATATTTAATAAAATATTATTCTATATTAAAAGTATTAAAAATAAAACAATTTCACTAACTTTTAATGTGTTTTAATATATGCAAAAGTTTTTAAATAAAAGAAGAAAAAAGATTATATGGGACGTATTAAATCAAAACTCGTTAAAAGAACTGGAGTAAATTTATTAAAAGAAGAGAATAAATTTGGGAAAGCTTTTGAATTAAATAAAAAAATTTTAAAAAACTCTATGCCTAGCAAAAAGATCAGAAATCAAATTGCGGGATATATTTCAAGACTTAAAAAAAGAGAATCTCAAAGTAATTAAATAAATTAAGTAGATTAAGTAAATACAAAAATGACAGAAGAAAAAATAGAGATAACAAAAACAAAAGAAATAGAAAAAGAAGGAGAAGATAATAAGATTTATGTGGGAATAAAACCCTTTATGAATTATGTTACTGCAATTGTTATACAATTTCAGAGTAAAGGTCAGAAAGAGGTTATGGTTTCTGCAAGAGGAAAATTTATTTCTAAAGCAATAGATGCTACAGAAGTTGCAAGAAGAACTTTTTTAAAAGAAGAACATATTAAAGTTAAAGATATTAAAATTTCAAGTGAACAATTTGAAAACAAATTAGGAAAAAGAATTTTTGTATCTACAATAAAGATCCTATTGAAAAAATAAAAGGCAGAATTTTCAATTCTTTTATTTTTTTACTTTCTTATTTTTTATCTTTTTTGACTTCTTATTTTTCTTAACCTTTTTTAAAGATTCTGGAAGTTTATCTGCTTTTTTCTCTAAATCCAAAATTTTCTTAAAACTTGATTTTTTCAATAGTAAATCCAATTTTTTATCGATTTCTTTTATTTTGAAGTAGATAATTTTTATTCTTTTATTTTTTTTCCAAGTTAAAAAATTCTTAATAAGGATTATAAAAATAATATATCCAATAATGCAAAAAAACACTATTTTTGAAATAGAAATGAAATTATTAATTTTAGAAGTTAATTCAGGGGATAAAACCTTTACTACATTATTACTGAGAATAGAACTAATATTTGAACTAATATTACTTAATCCCATTGAAAGATTAATTTAATAATCTTTTTAAATCTATTTTAATTCTCTTTTATGGCTGTATAGCTCAGTTGGTAGAGTGCTGCTCTCATGAGGCAGAGGTCCTGAGTTCAATTCTCAGTGCAGCCATTTATCAAAATTATTCTTACTCAAATTTGGGGGAATCAATAGAATTCAATAATCCCAAATAACCTTAAATTATTTCCTTAAAGTCTCCTTTCTCTTTTCTTAAAATAATGTGTGCGTGAAAATGAGGAATTAATTGCCCAGCAATCCTATAATTATTTATAACCACATTAAAACCTTTTGCTTTTTTTTGTTTTACCAATAAAAAAAAGGTTTTTTTTATTGTTCTTAATAAATCTTCAGATAAAATATCTGGAATTTCTAAGATATTTTGGAAATGTTTTTTGGAAATAATCAAAACATGTCCTGCAGCAACTTGATTTAAATCCCAAATACAAAGAAAATTATCACTTTCATAAATTTTCTTTGATAAAATCTCCCCCTTAATAATCTTACAAAAAATACATTCCTCCATAAATCAAATAATTTATTAATCTTTTTAAATTTTGGGATAATTTCCCAGAATCAATATCACCAAATAAATTTTAATAAATTCCAATAATCCTTTTATTCTTCAATTAATATTGCTTGAACCATTCCTTCTTGAGAAGGCCGATTAGTAATTCTTGCTTTTCCAATTTCAGTATCTATAATTGCGCCTTTATTCAAAATATTCTGTCTTGCAAAAAAACGATTTGAAGGTGTTTCAAGAACATTTTTGATAATAACTTTTTTTGATTTTTTTGTTTTTAAATTCATCACATTAACATAATTAGCAGATAAAAGCACAGTTTTTCTATTGCCCCCTCGAACTTTAATATTTTTTTTCTTAGTCTCTTTCAATTTAACTTTTCTTTCAATTCCTGGCAAAGAATCCTTTCTCTTTTTTCTAAATTTTCGATATTTTCCACCAGTTATTTTCCTTCCATATTTCATAAACAAGTGCAGAAAAAATCATATTTAAATCTTTCCTTAGATTAAAAAATTTTTAAACTTTTTTGAAAATTTGAAACTATTTTTAAAAAATATCATAATCAAAAACAAATTCTCCATTTATTTTCTATTTTCTAAAATATGTTTTTACTATAAAAAGATTTAAAAACCTAATAAATAAAGTCTTTTGTATGGTTAATGGAATTGAAAGACCACTAGATTTGTTAAACAATGCAAAAGGAAAAGAAGTATTAATTAAATTAAAAAATAATGTTCAAATGACTGGAATTCTCTTGGCATTTGATATACATATTAATATTGTCTTAGATAATGCTAAAGAAATTCTAGAAAAAGGGAATTTAAGAAGTATGGGTTTAACATTTTTAAGAGGCGATGTTATTAGTTTTATTTCTCCAGCAGGCATAATCCAAGAAGAGGATTAAAGAAATTAAATTTTAAGATTTCTAATCTTAAATTTACTTTTTAATATCTTGTTTGTTAATTTTAGATTTATTGGGATAAATTTTTTCCTAAAGAGTAATCTTCATGAAATCTTTGGCAATTCTCATTTTCTTAAATAATTTTTTGGCTTCTTCTATAAAAAGATTTTCTTTATATTCATATCTCTGAGAAATATGCGTTAAGATTAATTCCTTTACTTTACTTAAATTTGCGATTTTAGCTGCTTGCTGGGCAGTCATATGCCCATATTTCCCTGCTAATAATCTTTCACTATTCAAATACGTTGATTCAATTATTGCTAAATCAGATTCTTTTGCAAGCTTTTTAGCATTTTCACACACTTTTGTGTCAAGTATAAAACTAATTTTTTTGCCTTTTTGAAAATATGTTAAATCTTTGGATTTAATATTCTTATTGCCAATTTTAATATCTTTTCCCTGAATTAATCTTGCTAATTCTTTTTTATTTTTAGATTTTAATTTTAATTTTAATAATTTCTTCTTATTAATTCTTAATTTATCTCTTTCTTTAAATTCATAACCATTGCAGGGGGTATTTTTATGACTTAATTTTCTCGTACTAAGTATAAAATCTTTATTTTCTAAAAATACCCCAGAAACTTCTTCAACTTTTATTTTTAATTTTTTAACAAGGAAAAAAACTTTAAAGATCTCTTTAATAAATTTTTTAGTTCCTTTTGGCCCATAAATTTTTAAGGTATTTTTATAATTATTTAATGCCAATGTCTGAAATAGACCGGGCAAACCCAAAATATGATCCCCATGCCAATGAGTTATTAAGATTCTTGTTATCTTACAAGGATTTATTTTTGCTATTCTTAATTGCCTTTGAGTTCCTTCCCCACAATCAATCAAAATATTTTCATCTTTATAATTTAATAAAATAGATGTATGATTTCTTGTAATGCTTGGAATGGCTTGCCCAGTACCCAAAAAAGTAAGATTTATTTTCATAATTTTAATAAGAAATCTTTCTTTAAATACATTCTCATAAATTCTTCTGGTATATTATCGAATTAATTTGGTTAATAAAAATTTAAAAAACATTAAAACAATTAAAAAATATGAAAAATCAATTTAAGAAATTTCTAAAAAATATATTCAAGATGTTTTTGATTATAATCTTAATTAATTTTAATCTCCTTACTATTTGTTATGCTTATGAATTTAATTTCTTTGAAAATTTTTCTTTAAATGAAACTAATTTTACTTTTAATAAAAAAACCCCTATAATAAATTTTTATAATTTAACCATTGATAAAAACAAATTAAATCTAAAATATTTTTTCAACAATCAAAATTTAATTGGGGAAGAGATAAATATTAAAATTTCGATTCTTGATGAAAATCAAAAAGAAATAAAAGGTTTGATTGATACATTCAATATAAATCAAGAGAAAATAATTTATCGTGATTTGGAAACAGATTTAATCACAGATTTAAAGGGAAATTGTTCAATTTTATTTATTCTCCCGCCTAATGGGGAGATTATTTTAAAAAGAAATTTTTTTATAAATAATTCTTTCAAAGAAGCAAAAATAAGCAAAAATCTTTCAAATAAAAAAAATGATCTTATTTTTTATTTTCTTGCATTCCTAATTTTTTTGATTATAATTCTTTTTATTATTAAAAAACAAAAACATCTTAAAAAAACAAAAAACCCTATTTCAAATAATCTTGGATAATTTTAAATAATCTTATTTTTTATCTAAAACAAGCCTCTGTAGCTCAGCTGGATTAGAGCACCTGCCTTCTAAGCAGGGGGTCGCAGGTTCGAGTCCTGTCAGGGGCATTTTAAATTAAAACATGCACGGATGGCACAATGGTACTGCGCGGGATTGCAGATCCTGTTTTCCTGGGTTCGATTCCCAGTCCGTGCTTTTTTGAAAATTTCTTGAAAATTTAAAAGAAAAAACTTTTTAATAACTTTTAAATAGGATTTTGTAGTTACTAATTTATATCTTTAACTAACTCTTAAACAAAATATTCATTAAACTAAATATTTAAACATAAACAAAAAATAAATATCTTCATTTAAAATGTATATTGTTAAAAAAATAATAAATAATAATGCCTATTATTATTTGAATAAAAGCATAAGAAAAGGGGAAAAAGTCATTAGTAAAAACATTGCCTATTTAGGAAAAGATAAAAAACTTGCAGAGAAAAAAGCACAAGAAATAAAAGATAAAATGAAACAAAACAAAATAATCAAAAATTCTAAAGAAATAACTAAAAATATTTCGAACAATTTTGAAAAACAAGATGGAGAAAATAAAAAGGGGGAAATTAATCTTGAAGAACTTACTAATTTTTGTAAAGAAAAAGGATTTATTTTCAAAAGTTCAGATTTATATGGGGGGCTCTCTGGTTTTTGGGATTTTGGGCCTTTAGGAATTGAATTATTTAATAATTTAAAACAAGATTGGTGGAATTTTTTTATAAAAAATCGAGAAGATATTGTAGGCATAGAAACAAGCATTATTAGTCACCCAAAAATCTGGGAAGCCTCAGGACATATTACAAATTTCAATGATCTTTTTGCTAAATGTAAATCTTGTGGTAAAACAAAAAAAATTGATGAAAAAGAATCTAAAAAAATAAAATGCGAATGCGGGGGAGAATATGAAATCCAAGGAAAATTCAATTTAATGTTTAAAACAGAAATTGGGGTGATTAATCCTTCGATTGCTTATTTAAGGGGGGAAACCGCTCAAGGAATGTTTACAGATTTCAAAATAATCCAACAAACCTCAAGAAAACAATTACCTTTTGGGATTGCACAGATTGGCAAATGTTTTAGAAATGAAATCGCGCCAAGAAACTTTTTATTTAGATCTCGGGAATTTCATATTGCTGAATTAGAATTTTTCATTAACATCAAAGAAAATAAATGTGATTTATTAAAAGAACCCCATAAAAAACTTAAAATAAAATTATTAGATAAAGA
>CAYZWY010000002.1:0-9406 GCA_964482315.1 Candidatus Woesearchaeota archaeon
GATGAGAATAAAAAATCTATTGCAATTCTTGAGATAAATCCTTTTTCTAGAGGTCATGCAATTGTAATTCCAATGCAGCATGTTTCTATAGATAAAATACCAAAATCTAGTTTAGGTTTGGCTCAGAAAATTGCTAAAAAAATTAAAATAAAATTAAAACCAGAAGATATAAGAATTGAAACAAGTAATTTACAAGGCCATAGTATAGTTAATGTAATTCCCCTATATAAAGATCAGGAAATTAAGAGAAAGAAGATTAATGAAAAAGAATTAAAGGAACTTCAAGAATTATTGAAGATCAAAAAAAGAAAAGTTTTAAAATCCAAAAAAATAAAAAAGCAAGTTGCAAAAAACCTTCCAAAAATTTCCTTTAGAATACCTTAAAGTTTTAATTAATATTTTTATTTCAAGAATATTTTTAATTTATCCTTAAATTTGTTCTTAAAATTATTCTTAGAATTATATATTTCAAAAACATAATCATTATAAATTGATTATTTTATGTATTAAGTATTAAAATGGATAAAAATTATTTGCAATTAATACAGTTTATTTCTGAAGAAGCAAAAATTTCTTTAGAGGACGTAAAAAGAAAGATTGAAGCAAAACAAGCCAAACTTTCAGGGCTTATTACAAGGGAAGGAGCAGCCCAAATAGTTGCATCAGAATTAGGAATTAGTTTTGATAGACAATTAGTAAAAATTTCTTGTTTGGTTTCTGGAATGAGAAGAATAAATTGTGTAGGAAAAATTATTGGGCTTTCACCAATTAGGGAATTCAATAAAAATGGAAGAAAGGGGCGAGTTGCAAATTTAATTTTAGCAGATGATACAAGCAATATTCGGCTTGTTTTATGGGATGAAAATCATATTGATTTAATTTTCAAAAAAGAAATAGTTGAAGGAGATATTATCGAAATAAATAATGCTACAATTAGAAATAGTGAAATGCATTTAAGTTCTTTTTCTGAAATAAAACTCTCTAATAAAATTTTTGAAAAGATTATTCATGAAAAAGAATTAGCAAAAAAAGAAATACTTTCTTTTGATTTAAATGAAAGAATTATGACTAGAGCATTTATAGTTCGAATTTTTGAACCAAGATTTTTTGAAGTTTGTCCAGAATGCAAAAGAAAATTAAATGAATTAAAAGAATGCAAAGAACATGGAAAAATTGTTCCTGAAAAAAGAGCATTATTAAATTTAGTTATTGATGATGGGGGGGATTCTATAAGAACAGTTATTTTTGCAGAAAATTTGGAAAAAATTATTCCTCAAAAAGAATTAGAAGACCCAATTTTATTTAAAAAATGGAAAGAAGAATTTTTAGGAAAAGAACTTTTATTTTCTGGCCAGGTTAGAAAAAATAATTTATATGGGAATAAAGAACTTATTATATCAAAAATAAATGAAATTGATCTAGATAAATTAATAGAAGAACTTGAAAATTAATTAAAGATCCAGGAAATTCCAAAAAATATAAATTTTATAAAATTTTTTAATCTTAAAATTAAGCATAATTTTATAAAATTTCTTTTATTTGTTTATAAGTAAAAATTTAATTATAGATAAAATGTTATTAAAAACTCACTTGGCTTTTGCAGTTCTTTTAATTTTAATATTTTTATTGCAAGTTCAAAGCAAAGTTATTTTTATAATTATGGTTTTGATTTCTACAATTATTCCAGATTTAGATTTTGGTAATTCCCGTTTTGGAAAATATCTGATTTTTAAACCATTACAAATGTTTGTAAAGCATAGGGGAATTATTCATAGTTTTAGTTTTGCTATATTCGCAGCATTTATTTTAGCAATTTTGTGGCCGATTTCTTGTTTTGGTTTTTTTGTAGGTTATTCTGCCCATTTAATTTGTGATTCATTTACAAAAAAAGGAATTCAACCATTTTGGCCGTTAAAATTTAAAAGTTCTGGAATTTTAAGGACTGGTGGAAGAATTGAAGAAGGAATTTTTATTGGTTTGATTATTGTTAATATAATTTTAGTTCTTTCTTTTTTTATTTTTTAAATAAAATCTGTAAAAAACTTTTAAATTTTTCAATAAATTTTTCGAATTTATCGAAGAAAAATAAGATATATCTTAAAATATATAACAAATTCTGGCAATATTTATAAAGAAAAATTGCATAATATTAAAATGGTTGAGAAGAAACAAGAAAAAAAGATCACAAAAAAAATTACAAAAAAAATTGTAAATGATAAAGACATTTCTAAGAAATCTAATATTAAAAAAACTGAGAAAAAAGAATTAAAACTTTTAGATCTTCCAGGAATAGGTCCTGCAGCTTGCGAGAAATTAGAATCTGCAGGGATCTTTGATTTAATGGGAATAGCAGTTTTAGGTCCTAAAGAACTTTCAGATATTACTGGATTAGGTGAAAGTGTTTCTAGAAAAGTAATACAGGCTGCAAGAAAAATGATGAGCTTAGGCTTTCAAGATGGATTAGAATTCGCTAAAAAAAGGGAAGAAGTTTTGAATATAACTACTGGTAGCAAAGAATTTGACAAACTTTTGGGAGGAAGAGGTTTAGAAACGAAAGCAATCACAGAAACTTTTGGGTGTTATGGAAGTGGAAAAACACAATTAGCATTGAGTTTGGCCATTAATGCGCAATTACCTTTAGAAATGGGTGGGGCAGAAGGCAAAGCAGTTTATATCGATACTGAAGGAACTTTTAGACCTGAAAGAATCAAACAAATGGCAGAAGCAAAAGGAATGAATTCTGAGAGTGTTTTGAAGAATATTCTTGTTGCAAGAGCTTTTAATTCTGATCATCAAATATTATTAGTTGATAAAATTGGAGAATTAATAAAACAAGGAGAACCAATTAAATTAGTAATTGTTGATTCTTTAACAGCACATTTTAGGGCAGAATTTAGTGGGAGGGGCCAATTAGCAGATAGGCAGCAAAAATTAAACAAATATTTACACAGTCTAATGAAGGTTGCAGAACAATTCAATTTAGCAATTTATGTTACAAATCAGGTTATGGCCAATCCTGCAATGATGTTTGGAGATCCCACAACAGCAATTGGTGGAAATATTGTGGGGCATGCTTCTACATATAGAATTTATTTAAGAAGAGGAAAAAAAGGAAGTCGAGTTGCTAAATTAATTGATAGTCCAAATCTCCCAGACAATGAATGCATTTTTATTGTGACAGATAAAGGGGTTTGTGATTTAGTATAAATTCTTGCAAAATAATTCAATAAAATAAATTTATAAAACCTATTTTCTTTATTAGGTAATGGATGAGGCAATTAAAAAAGAGGTTTGGAGAGTTTTTAGTGTAGCAGCATTTCTGTTTATTTCAATATTTTTTGTTTTACCTTATTTAGTTCAAATTTCAACATATTTTCATGAAAAGGCACATATAAAAATTTTAAATTCTTATAATATTGAATCAGAATATAAAATAGATTTATTAGGGACAATTCCCCAGTTCTTTGATCCCAATGTAAAAAAATTAGGGGTTACAACATTTAATCTTCAAAATTATCTAAAATTAAATAAAGAACAAAGAACAGAAATAAATGTTGCAGGGATTATTTCTGATTTAAAATTTTTATTTTTAATTGGAATTTATTTATCTTTAGTTAATATTTATATTTTTTATAGAATTAGACTTAAACAAAGTTATAATTTAACAGTTTTATTGGCTATTAATTGGATTTTGTTTATGTGGTTATTAGCTTTAATCCAAATTACCGTAGCAAATATTACTTATCCTTTGGGAGATATTTCGCAATTGATAAAATTTTTAAAAATATAAAAATAAGATTTTAGAAGAATAAAATCCAAAAAAGATAAAGTTTTAAAAATATCTTTTAATCCTTTGATTTATGGATTATAAAGAAATATTAAAATTAAAAGAATCTTTTAAATTAAAATCTTTTAATTCACAATTTTTTGCAGATTTGCATATTCATTCTCGGTTTTCTAGAGCTTGCAGTAAAAATATTAATATTCCAAATTTAGTTAAATGGGCAAAGATCAAAGGATTAAATCTTTTAGGGACTGGAGATTTTACACATCCGATTTGGTTAAAAGAATTAAAAAAATTAAAAGAAGAGCAAGGAATCTTATATTATGAAGATTTTCCATTTATTCTTTCTAGTGAAATAAGTTTAATTTACAAACAAGATGAAAAGGTTAGAAGAATACATTTAGTATTTTTAGCTCCAAATTTAAAAACTGTAGATAAAATTAATCAATGGTTAGATACTATTGGAAGAAGGGATTATGATGGGCGACCAATTTTCAAAATAACTTGTGAAGAATTTGCTAAAAAAATGTATGAGATAGATAAGAAAATTGAAGTAATTCCTGCGCATATTTGGACTCCTTATTTTGGTTTATTTGGAAGTAAGGGGGGATTTAATAATCTAAAAGAAGCATTTAAGGAGCAAAAAGACAAAATTCATTCAATTGAAACAGGAATTTCAAGTGATCCTGAAATGAATTGGAAAATAAAAGATTTAGAGAAATTATCTATTGTTAGTTTTTCAGATGCACATAGTTTTTGGCCTTGGAGATTAGGGAGAGAAGCCACTATTTTTAATATTAAAAAAGATCAAAAATTAAATTATGATTTGTTTATTAATCAAATAAGGCAAAATAGCTTTTTAGGGACTATAGAAACTGATCCAGCATATGGCAGATATCATTTTGATGGTCATAGGGGTTGTGATTTTTCTTGTTCTCCAAAAGAAACAGAGCATTTAAAATCAATTTGCCCGAAATGCAAAAAACCTTTAACATTGGGGGTGGATTATAGGGTTGAAGAATTAGCGTCTAAAGCAAAAATTAAGCCTAGAAAATTTTATTATAAATTATTGCCTTTACATGAAATAATTTCTCTTTCATTAGGTTTTTCTGTGAACAGCAAATCTTGTTGGGATATTTATAATAATTTAATAGAGAATTTTGGAAATGAATTTAATATTTTACTTAATATATCATCCATTGAATTGAAAAAAGTTTTGAAGAATGATTTATTAGTGGAATTAATATTGAAAAATCGAATTGGCAAAATTAATGTTAAACCAGGTTTTGATGGAGTTTATGGAAAAGCAATTCTTCCAAAGAAGCAACAAAAATTATTTTAGAATTCAGAATTTTGGATTAAGATTTTTCTATAAAAAATTCACATTTTTCTTTTTTTGAATTATTTTTTATTTCTTCAAAAATTTTATTAGCTTTTATTTTCAATTCTTTAAATTTCTTTCCTTTAAAGGAAATTTTATACTTTCCAGCAGCAATATAAGAAATTTCACAATCAAATTTTCGAACAATTTCCCCAATAATTTTTTTTATTATTAAAATCCCATTTGATGAACGATTATAAAGGGTAAAAATTTGTTTTAATTCTTTTAATTTTTCTTTTTTTGATTCCAAAGTTTTTATAATTTTTTCTGCATCACTTTTGCTAAGGTATTTTTTTAATAAATTTTTATTTTTTTTTAATTTTTCTGCAAATTCTAAAATTGTTTCTTGTTCAGTTATTTTTTCAATTAAATTTTGAGATTTTTCTTCCCCAAGAATTCCTTTTAATATTCCCTTAAAATTTTTTTCTTTTGAAATTTTGTCAAGTAATTCTTTTTTTTCAAATTGTTTTACTCTTCTTAATGAAAGGTGAATTCTATTATCTTTAATTCTTAAAATTTTACAGACAATTCTTTTTCCAGGAATAACATAATTTCTAAGATTTCTAATTCTTCCTGGAGAAATTTCAGAAGTAATTATAGTGCCTTCACCATTATTTTGAATATTCACAAAAACGGTGGTTCCGATTATTTTTTCCACAACACATAAAACTACTTGTCCTTCTTGTAATTGTTCTTTATTTTTCTCCTTTTCCATAGAATAATGTTCTGTTTTTGTTTTATAAATTTATTTGTCTGTTGCAATAAGAATAAATCTGATTTTCTTCTTTTAATCAAATAAAATTTTTATGATAATTCAAAATTTTCTTAAATTATTAATTCAGAACTTCAATAAGCCTTGCTTTTAGTTTTGCTTTTCCGCCAGCAGATTCTGTTAAATCTGTATTACATACTAAACATTTTACTTTTGTTGTTGCACCTTCAAAAATAATCTGTTCATTTTTACAACTTTGACATCTTACTCTGATAAATCTATATCCCATGAGATTTTAATATTTTTGGTTATTTTTAAAACTTTCTAAAAATGAAATTGCTAGGTGGATTGAATTATTTAAACTGAAAGCTCACCCAGAGCTATTCTTGCTAAAGAAGAAAGTGCAAGCATAGAGATTGCCGAAACTATTAGATATAATAATGTTCCTTTAAGAAGATTTTTTGAGATTTCATAAGTTTGTTTTAATCTATCTTCTCCACAATTTATTGTAACTAGGGTTTTTGTTAAAATAAAAATAATCTGAATAACATATAATCCAATAATAATTTGTAGGAAATAGGGTGGAATCATATTCAAAATATTAAATAATTCAGTGATATTCAGTAAGTTAAATCCCCCAATAAGTGAGGCTTCATTAGTGCCTATTGCAGTCAAATCTTTTAGTTTTAATAATATTTCATTTATCATAGAAACAACACCCACTACAATCCCTGCTAAAAGGGGTGCTAAAAATGTCATATTGCTTTTCATATCACTAATTATTTCAGCTAATAGGTCTTTTAGTCTTTCATTTATTTTATGAAGATTTCTAACATATTCTGAAATTCCTGTGAGGCTTTGTGCGGCAACTTTTAATCCTTTCTTTACACTTTCAATTAATATTTTCATGCTTGTTGCAATTAAATTAGAAGGATAATAAATTAAAGCACCTCTTTTTGAATCAAATATTGCTCTTTCTAGACTCATACCCATAGATTGTATATTTAAACTAACAATTTTAAAGAAATTTTCAGTTTTTTGGCCTTTAGAAGTTTCAGCTACTTTTGAGAATGCAAGTTCTGCAGGAATTCCACTTCCTAATTTATTTCCTAAAGTGAATAATGAAGAATTAAATTCTGCTTCAAGTTTTTTTGTTTGATCTCTTGATTTAATTAGTTCTTTGGATCTTAAGGAAAAACTAATTATAAAAAATAAAGAAATTGAAAGAGGAATTAATAAACTTAAAAATAGAGAAAAAATACTAAAAGGCCCGACGATCCCATTAGAAGTTTCTTCAAATCCAAATAATTTCCCACCCCCTAAGAAGCCAAGACCTATGTCTGAAAACACATAATCTTTAGAAAGTCCTAAAATTTGGGGGAGACCAGTATAGCCAAAAATTAATGGGAGAATTCCTAATAAGAATATTGGCAAACAAATTAAAAGAGCAAAATAATAGGGTTTTTTTGATTTATATAAATAATAAAGGGGATTTTTTCTTAATAGTGTAGTTTCACCATGGCCTCCTGGACGTTTTAGCATTATTTGAGAAGTTAAGTAAAGAACAAGAAAAGGAATAATGATATTGAATAAAGCAAAAACATGAAATTCTTTAATTACTCCGCCCATTAATACTGATGCTAAAGGAAGCATTGCTAATCCTAGAGTTGGAAGGATAACCCCCAGCATATATAAATTTGTTAAAGGAGATTTAATTTCATGAGTATATTTCAACATTTTTTCGTAAACCCCGTCTAAAATTACTCTCAAAGATTGCTCTAAAATTTGAATCCTTCGTGATTCTAATGGTTCATATAAACTTGATTCTATTAAATGAAAACTTTCTACAAATTCTGAATTAGAATCTTTCCAAAATTTCAAATAATTGTTTAAACTATCTTTTATTGAAGAATATTTTCCAGTTTCTACATCCCATAAAATTTTTTTAAAATCTAAAGACAGTGGTGCTTCAAGATGTTGGCTAATGAAATTAATTGCCCTTTCTAAATTGCTAGTATGTTTCATATAAATGATAGTATATAAAATTGCAGGAATCATTTGACTACCTGCCTTTAATTTCCATTTAATAGCCAGCCGATCTGGCATAGAATTTAAATAATTAAATAAAAGTAAAGAAGAAATTATTCCTAAAAATAAGAATAATAGGGGAAAAGTCCCTTGGAGAATATAAAGGATGACTGATAAAAATATTGAAGCAAAAAAAACTATTAGAAAAGAAATAAATGCAGCGCCCATAACTTCATTCGGAGAAAGGTTTAAGTGGGCTTTTTCTAATTTATCTGCGATTTTTTTTTGAGATTCCATAGATAATTTAAACTTAACAATATTGCCAAAGAATTCAGTAAACCCCTCCCATCTTGAAATTTCAGGCATCATATCTTGTTTAAATTGATCGTATTCTTTAGAAACAGAACCAAGATCTGTCTTTTTTTCATTAAAACTACTTATTTGGCTTTCAATTTTTTTAGAATATTTATTAATTACTTCATCAACTTCCATTTTCACTTCTTTTTATAAGATATTGATTATAATTTTCTATTCTTTAAAAAGGTATTTCTTTTTTGGTATTTGTTCAGGAATTAGAATAAAAACCCTAAATTAAAAACTAAAAGAATCAAAAGAATAAGTGCGATTAAAAAACTTGGAGCAAATGGAACTCCTTGTTTTATTAAAATATTTTTTTTATATTTTTTTTGAATTAATTTTAATTCTTTTTCAGAAATGCCTTGCCAATTAGCTTTTATTATTTTTTTATTCACTTTAATATTTTTATAGAGCCAATCCCCTTCTTTTATTTTTAAAGGAGATATTTTCTTAATTAAACAAGATTCTTCAATAGATTTTGAGAAAATAAATAGGATTGGGAATAATAAAATGATTGCCCCTAATAAAATAAAACTTATTTGGTTTGAAATTAATCCAATAATTTCAAATAACCCAAAAATTATTATTCCTAAGAAAAGTAATTTTTTATTAATTTTAAATTGTCTAATAAATTCTTTTGCAAATTTTTTTCTTTTTAGTATAGATAAAACAAATGCATAAATCAAACTATAGATTGAACCAGAGATTAATAATAATAAAACAAAATAGAATAAAAGTTTTAGACTTATTATCAGATTATTACTAAATGGAAGAATTGTTCCTAGGGCGATTAATAATTTTGTATCTCCTCCCCCAAATAATTTAAGATAATAAAATAAATATCCAATAATTAAGAAGACTAGAAATCCTCCAATTCCATATAAAATAAAAGAAAAATCATTTTTCAAAACACTAATAGATAAACGATATACAAGTGCAATTGCAATTAAAGAAAAATTCCAAAAATTATCTATTTCTCTTCTCTTTAAATCTTGAAGAATTGCCCCAATAATCCAGATGAATCCCAATATAATCAGAAAGATATTTTCTGGACGAATTATATTTAAATTTAGTAGCATTTTTGTTTAGAGATTTTTTGCTTATTTTTGATTTTTTATTTCTCCCCTTTTATTTCTTCTTTTTA
>CAYZWY010000002.1:9506-32194 GCA_964482315.1 Candidatus Woesearchaeota archaeon
TTCTAAATTATCACAGGTTCCTTTAATTGTATATAATGTTTCACCCTCTTTGAATTTAATTGTTCTTATTTTGGTACAATAATCATATTGACTTTGAGTTTCACAAGCAATCATACAATTTTGAACAATTAATTGAACATTTTCATCTCCTCCAGAAATTCCAATTATTCTTTCCCAAAGATTTGACCATCCAGTAGAAAATCCGTAAATAAGAATTACTAATACTAAAATCCCGAGAATTATAAAAATAATAGTTCCAATAGTGATTTCTGAAGCTTTTTTTTCCATTTTCCTCTTTTTTATTTTTTAGTAAAGAATTTAGAGTTTAAAAACTTTTTCAAATGTTTTTGAATAAGTATATTTAATGTCAATGATTTTCTTGCCATCCTTTAACAAGCATTTTTCTGAATTTATGTTTAGTTTTAATTTTAATCTTGAAGAATTTAGTAAAATATTTTCTTCATTTATTTGGGCCTCTATTTGTTTTAATCCTGGGACAAAATAAATTCCCTCTGAATTTTTGTATTCATTTAGATTACTCAAAAATTCAATAATAAATTCTGATTTTGTATTTGAAGGTTTGAAATTAGAGCCAGAGCTTTTGAAAATTTTCTCAGTATAATAATCTAGTAAATTAGATTCAATATAAACTTTATCAAGGGTGTTAAAGATAGTTATTTTTTCTTTTGCATCTTGTTTTTGTAGATTTAAGTAGAATAATATAAGAACCATTATAGCGATACTAAATAACACCAAAAAGGTTATTGCAATTGACATAGCTTTTTTGTTATTTTTTAATTTCATATTATTTTGGGTTTTATTTCTGGTTCTAAGCAAATAACCAGTCTTTTGTTTTTTAATAAAGGAAATGTAAATAATATTGCCCCACCCCAATTTGGATCGCAGGGATTTGCAGAAGGGGCAGAGATACCATAATAAGCTTCAAACTCTTGGTAGGTTTCTCCATGAAAATATTGGAAGTCCTCCCTACTTTGTTCATAAATTCTAATCCATGCCTTCCCATATTCTTGGGCATTATTTTGCAGAAAATTATCTGAGAATTCTCTAAATTTTTCTAGTTTTTCTTTATTTGGGTTTTCTGGAGAATCTTTATCTATGAGATCAATTATATTTATTGTTTCATTATTAAAATTTATCCTTTTTTCTAAAAATCCAAAAAATGCTTTTTGAAATATTAAATCTGTTTTATAATCTAAAATTATTTTCTCATTCATATTAATTAATTTATCCCCTTCTCCGAGCGCAATACATCCTAAGATAAATATTACAGAAAAAAAAAGGATTATAAATAAGGCGAGTATCCCTGTGAAAGTTGCACCAATGCTTGCTTTTTTATTTTTTTCGAGTTTTTTTAATTTGTTCTTTATTTTCATTTTAAAGGATTTTATATTTTTTAAAATTCAGATTTTTCTATAACTGTTAAAATCTGAATTTTTAGATTTTCTAAAGGATTCGCTTCATTTACTAAAATTAATTTTCTTTGATAGCATTTAGCAAGTGCTTTTCCTGGAAGTCCACATTGGACTTCTAAACCTTTTGTACCTTGGAGAATTTTCTTTACAATTTTTTTAGAATCCTCAGAAATTATAGTTATATTGAAATAAAAATTTCCCCCATTTTCCATTATTTTTTTGTCTAATTTTGCTTCCTCTAATACATTAAAGTTCGCTTCTAAAACGTCTTTTTTTAAATAACCATTTTCTGAGATAGAGTCAACTAATTTGTTTGTTAAAATTTTTGTTTCTAATTCTCTTAAATCAAGGGATTTTGAAAAACAAATAGAAACTCCCACAATAATGATTAATCCAATTATACCCAGAATAACCAATAACCAGGGAGATAACCACCGACTATCTGCTTGTTTTTTATTGAAAATTTTTATTTTAAAATGCATCATTTTATTTCTAAGATTATTTTTTCTTTATTATCGTCTAAGTTCCATAATATGGGGTTATCTGAGAAAAAAGTATATTCATAATAATTTGAATCAGAAGTTTTGAGTTTTATCTTCCTATTTTCATTATCTATATTTAATATAGAATTGATAGAAATTTGATGTTTCTTGGCTAAATCATAAAGTTCTGAAATGTCTAGTTCGATTAACATACCGGTTTTTGCATTATCAATTAATAATGCGATTTGCCTGGAATATTTTTCCATAATCAACCTATTTGAATTACCTGTACGATTTATAAAAATAAATAAGGCAGATACAAAAACTAAAATTATAATGATGAAAACTACTTTTTCTATTACTGGGCCCAATGCTTTTTTATTCATGTTTATTTTTATCTTTTTTATTTAGGGTGCTGTTTCAAAACTTGAACATCCCAATCCCTCCAAGGCTTCCTTATTATAAGGATAAATTGTTGGAGGAATCCAGTTATATTTTCCATTAGGATGGTCATAAATAAAGATCGCTCCAGAAACTACTTTTGCTCCACTTGGTAATGGTATACCAGACCAACTACTGCCTCCACTTGATGAAGAACTACTACTTGATTTTTTAGTTGTAGATTTTGTATTTGCAACCCCTGCAATTTCTGCATATTTCCCCCAGATTCCGGTATTCTTCATTTGAGCTATTATTGCATAACCATTTTCTGCTGTTCCAAATTGAATCTTCCAATCTTTAAATTCTAAATTTTCAAATTCAGGATCCTGGCTTTGCTCTTTCAAATCTTCAAAAATTGTTTTTGATACAGCCCAATCTTGGATTCCTGGATAAAGATATTCTAAATAACTTCTTCCATCTGGAATTTTTTTGTTTTGCAAATATAAATAAAGTTCTCCATAACCTAATCCTTTAAGATCCTCTTTTGCTTGTTTATCAAATGCAAATCTTGAACAAATCAATCCATAATTCTGTGTCCAAAATTTATGGGGCAGGAAATCTAATTTTCCTTCGCCCAACATTGAATTGCAATCATATAATGCATTTGCAATAGTCTCTTTTATAGTTTCTTTAGATTTTGTTGGATCGCTATTTAATTTTATTCTTGTTATTTGGTTCTCTTTAGAAGGAGTCCCAAAAGCCTCGCAATCTTCTCCAGATATTGTAAAGCAAATCTTTTCTGTTTTACATTTTAAGGGAATTGCATTACCGGCTTCTAAGGCTTTTGTAGCACTGTTAAAAGTGCTTCTGAGTACAATAGAAGTATGACAAGATTCTTTGTCAATTTTAGGATTCCAATCTACAATCAAATAAAACATTAAAAGAACGGCAAAACTAATTATTAATATTATAATTGCTAGAAGCTGTTTGGAGATCATAGCATTTTTGTTTGTTTTTCTTATTTTCATTTTACTAATTTTTTTAAATTAAGAGATTTTTTAATAATAAATAAACAGAAAATAATATAATAGCAAAAAAAATAATCCACCCTAGAATTTGCATTATGTTACTGCTGATAGCCTTTTTTCTTTCTATAAATTGTTTTATTTTCATTTTTAGTTATTTTATTCTGTATCTTTTTCTAGATTTATTGCATAGGGGATTTCATCTATTTTATATTTTTTTTTATTTCCAATCCATTTATATGTTAAATCTTTACAAATGCCTTTATTAGATTCATCACAAGTTGTTTCATCTTTATCCTTGCAAATACATACACAATAATTGTAATTTTTACAGGCTTCCGGGGTATATCCTGGAATTTCATAAAACATAATCTGCCACTTCTTTGGACCTAAAATCAAAAATTCTCTTTTTAATTCTTCTGTATTTTCCATAAAGAGTTTAAATTCAGAAATAAATGCATTTAAATTATCTTCTGCAGATTTTATATTTGTTTTAGTTTTAAATAATGTGTAAGCACTCACCCCCACACCGATTAATATAACAAGACATAAAGCCGCAATAATAATATTTAGGGTGTTCCCCCCTAAAAAGGATATTGAATCTGCTTTTTTATTTTGGATTACTTTTTTTCTTTTCATTTTTTAAATTTTCTTATTTAATATCCATATTTACATTCAGAGAATAAGTTCATAATATCTACTCTTTTCTCTTTCACATCTTCAACATAATTAGGATTTCCACTATCACAATTATTTGGTGCCCAACCATTATAATATCTTAATGCAAGTTCCCAACCCCCATAATGTTTCCCACAATAATCCTGTCCTCCAGGATAATTTTGTAATTTATCCCTATAATGATCAATTAAAAGATTAATGCCATATTCAACATTTTCTTGAAAATTAATAACATCTACTTTATCATGAACATTTGTATTTATTTGCATAACCCCATAACTTTCTTCATCCCCCCAAGATTTTAAAACCCGATGTATGTTTTGTGTAGTACTGCAGTAAAGGGGATTATCTAGGTAATTTGCATTATATATACAATGTTTAAGATTGCTTTCTGTTAATGCTTGTTGTAAAATCAAACATTCAAAAGATTTTGCCCCAGTATCTTTTGAAACATTTTCATTATATTGATTAGTATTTTTTGTTTCTATTATTTCTAAAATTTTTTTCCCTGTTTCAATTTTCCATTTTTGTAGATTTTCTTCTAATAAATTAAGAACATGGCCGATGTTTTCTTGTGTATTCAGCAAACCCTTCCCCCATATATCATCCCATTCCTCTTCTGTTAAAAGGTGATTTAAAAATAAAGCATCAATAAACTCTCTGTTTTTGGAATATTTTGAATCTGGGCCTCTGTTTTTTAATTCTAATATTGCAGATTCTATTGTCCATTCAGGTGTGGCATCATCTATAGAGGTTAGATAAATATCTTCTTTACATTCTTCAGGTGCAATTTTTATTCTTCTTTCATATTCTATTTGCAATTCTGGGTCATTTAATTTTTCTAGAATTCTTTTTTTCTCACTATCTAAAATGAGCCCTTCAGGTGTACATTTCTTTGTGGAGTGGGATGCTGATAAATATGGGAACCCTTCTCTAAAGTAAATTCCATAATATCCTTGATATCCCCAAAGACAATATATTTCTAAAATTCTCTCTACGAAATTTTCTTCAGTTCTTGCTTCCATAATATATTCAATATGGCTCTTTTCATCTTTGTGTATTTTTTTTGTTCTTTCAAAATTATCTAAAATGTTTGGAGAAATTAACCATTCTTTTGTGGAATAATAATCCCCATTTATCATCGGGATTATTTGGGGGCGACCTAATTTTTTATTAAATCTAAATCTAAAAACATCTGGATAACTCCCCCAATATTCTAGGTAAATATCTTTATAGGGGCTTGGGCAAGTTAATGATTTTTCTTTGTATGGAGTTTGTTCTTGCATTTTTATGATTGAAGGAAGATTGTTTGTTGGGTTTGTATTATTTTTAGGATCAGGATTTCCCCAGTCTGGAAGCAAATCCTTTATTTTATCTGGAAGTTTTAGATAAACAATAGAGAACACGATAATAGCTATTACTAAGAGTATTATAATTAAATTTAATAGTTTTTTCATTCCTGAATTTTCAGCTTTTTTATTTATTTTAATTATGTTTTGCATTCTCTTTTATTTGGGAATTTTAATGAGGTTTAACTTTTAAATCTTAAAAGATTTTTCATAAAATCTATTGCAGATAACCCTTTATCTTTAAGTATAAGCGCACCAATAATCAATATTGCCAGCATAATCAATGCAAGAATTAGCCAACCAAGATTTTCCAATTCAAAACTTGCTTTGTTTTTTAATCTTGATATAATGCCTAACATAATAATTCCAAAGAAAATTACTTAATAAATATTACTTAATAAATATTCTTCCAGAAAAACGACAATTTTATTTTGAAGATTTATTTATAGAAATTTTTATCTAAATTTATGGAATTTTTATTAAATCAAATTTTAATTTTCTTTTAATAGAATCTATGAATTGTTTTTCTTGGTTTTTATTAATTAATGCTCCTGCAGCTACTTTATGCCCACCAACATTTTCTCCGGAAATCTCTTCTATGACCTCTTCTAATAATTTTTTTAGATTTCTTTCTGATTTTTCTCTTCCAGAAATTCTTGCAGATATTTTAATCTTGCTTTCATTTTCACTATCCTGTGTCATGCCAATTAAAATAGTTCCTGGCGCATAGATTGATGAGAAAGATAAAATACTCATTAATATCCCAATTAAACCATCATTTATTTTATCTTTTGCATTTATGATAACATAATTTTTTCCAATTATTTTATCTGATTTATCTAATTTATCAATATATTTTAATCCAGAGACTATTTTTTGCCTATATTTAAAATAAATTCTTTCAGCCTTTTTTCTGGCAGTTAAATTTTTTAAACATAACATCAATGCAACTTCTGAATAACCCATTCTGCCACAGGCATTTATTATTGCAGAAAGTTCTCTAGCATCTTCTAATTTATTAAAAAATTTGATTAAATATAAATTTCCAAGAAACTTTGAAGTTTTTTCTTTTGTAGATACTCTTAACATTATATTTGTCATTAAAGCCTTCATTTCTTTTTCAGTTAATTCGATTAAAGATTTGTAGTGCTTCCCTATTTTTGAAATTCCGGATTCTTTTAATAATTCATATGTTCCTTTAGAATTTCCACTAACTCCTGGAATAAAGGGCCTAGGATTATATTCTAGAGCTTTGTCTAAAGGCCGTGTTGAAGGGTAAATTAGAAAACCTTTTCTGACTATGACTCCGGCATCCTTTAAAATATTATTTCTAATTTTGTTTATTTCTTCTCCTAATGAATCTCCGATCAACCCAATTATTGCCAATTTGGCTAAATCTTTATTTTCTTCAGAAATTTCTCTTGAAACAAGATAACTTAATTCTGAAGCACATAAGTTTTCATATTTTTTTAATAAATGGGTGTTTAAAATGTTGAGATTTTCCCCTTCAAATTTTTTATTTTTTATTTCATGATGATCTATTATAAATATTTCATTTTCTTTTTCAGATAATTCTTTTAAATGTCCAGAACCTAAATCTGTTAAAATAATAAGCTTATTTTTTGGGATAAGCGCAATTTCCTTTTCATTTAATTGCTTAACTATTTTTAAAGAAAATTGTTTGGATAACCTCCTTAAGGTTTCTGAAATGATTGCTGCAGAAGTAATGCCATCAGTATCATAATGACTAATCACATGAATTTTTTCATGTTTTATTTTTTTTATTAGCTCTTTAGAAAAAGTTTTAACCCTTAATTCAACCATTTTATTTATAAAAAAAGATAATTATTTTTTATCCCTTTTTTTATGATAATCTACTCTTTTTTTTAATTTTGCTTTTGTAATTATTAAAGATCTTTCTGCATTTTTATCTTGTTTGTTCTTTTTATAATGTTTAATTATTTGATCTAATTTTTCCCTAAGATTTAATATGGTTGGTTCATTACATTTTTCTTTTTTCTCTTCTTCGATTATTTTTTTTATTTTTAGCCCAAATAACTTTACCCTTGGAATTCCATATTGATCTTTTAAAATCAATCCAATTTTTTCAATGGAATTTCCTTTATCAAATAATTCTAAAACTATTTTTTTGACTTCTTTTTCTGAATATTTTAACCAAACTGGTTTTTCTAAAGTTTTTGTTGTTTTTATTTTTGACATGATATTATATTCAAGATTTGCTTATTTAAATTTTATGCAATTCAAACTAATTAATTTGATGTTAGAATAGCCCTACCAGGATTCGAACCTGGGTCGCGAGCTCCAAAGGCTCGAATGCTTGACCACTGCACCATAGGGCTATATGACTCAGAATTTTTTTTAGTTTATAAGTTTAATTAATCTTAATTATTTTTTAGGAAGGTTCATTCATTTTTTTTTATATCTCCCACGAGATTCCACTTTTTTTATTCTTGAAATGATTTGAATATAATCCTTGGATTTATAATTATTTAAAACAATTGAAAAGCATTTTTTAGAGATTTTGTTATGTCTTGCTTTTAATGATTGTTTTAATAAATATAGGTCTGTTGCTTTATCCTCAATTTTTCGTGAATGAAATGAAAGCCCAAAATCAATCAAATAAATTTTATTTTTAATATAGATCATATTATTTGTTGTAAGATCTCCATGAATAATATTTTGATCATGCATTTTTGTCAGAATTTTTCCTATTTGTTCACAGATTTTTTTATATTTTGATTTTTCTAGATTATCTGAAAGTTTTTCACCTTTAATATATTCCATAAGAATTTCTTGTTTATTTTTATCAACTTCTAAAATTTTTGGAACATTAATGAATTTACTTAATTTATTCATGATTTTAGCCTCTGATTTTGTTCTAGAATTCCTTAATTTTTTATCTATTTTTTCTATTCTATATGATTTTTTTATTCTTTTTTTAAGAATTTGATTATTTTTTAAATAAATTATTGCCTCAGCACCTTGTTGAATGATTTTTGAAACCATTTTATCAAAATTTAAACTTTTTTCCAAATTTTTTTGCTAATTTCTGCATTTGTTTTTGTGAAAGCCCTTGATTAAAATCATTAGAAATATCCTGATTATTTAGGCTCATTTCCTTAATTAATTTATATTGTTTTAACAACTGTCTGATTTCATTAGTCTTAGATCCAGAACCTTTGGCAATTCTAGACAATCTTTTAGTCTGTTTTTCGATTATTATTGGATTCTCTATCTCTTCTTTAGTCATTGAATCAATAATATGTTCCCAATTTTTAATTTTTCCTTCTTGATTATCTAATGCTTTCTCAGGAATTTTCATTTTATTTACTCCTGGAATCATCTCCATTATTTTAGAAAAATTTCCAAGACCCTTCATTTGTTTTAATTGTTCTTGAAGATCTCGTAAATTAAATTCTCCTTTTTTTAATTTCGCAGTTAATTTCTTTTCATGTTTTTTATTTACTGCAGATTGAACTTTTTCAAGTAGGCCCTCTAAATCCCCTAAACCCAATAATCTTGAGATAAATGCCTTTGGATTGAATTTTTCTAAATCATTTATTTTTTCACCATTTCCTATGAAGAAAACCCGCGCCTTTGTTTCATTACAGGCAGTTAATGCTCCACCAGCCTTTGCGCTTGAATCCATTCTTGTGATAATCACGCCATTAATATTGCATGCTTTTTGAAATTCTAATGCTTGAGTTTTTGCAGCCTGACCAATATCTGCTTGAATTACTAAAAATCTGTGCTCAGGATTTATTTTTTTATTTAAAATTTTAATTTCTTTTGTTAATCCCTTATCTAAGTTATGTCGGCCTGCGCTATCAATTATTATTAGATTGAATTTTTCTAATTCTTTTTTATATTTGTTATAAATCTTTAAAGGATCTTTTTCTAATTTATCTGTGAATACAGGCACTTTAATTTGCTCTCCTAATTGTTTTAATTGTTCTGAGGCTGCTGGGCGATGAACATCTAAGCCTAAAATTGCAACTCGATATCCTCTTTTTGAATAATATGCTGCCATTTTTGCACAAGTTGTAGTTTTACCAACACCATATAATCCAAGCAATAAAATTTTATTTTGTTTTTTTAAATCAATCTTAATTTCATGTTTTTCTTTGCCCAATAAATTTAATATTTCATCATGGAGAATTTTTGTTAAATGTTCTTTTTTCTCAATCCCTTTTATCTTTTCATTTTTCCCTTCTTCTTTTATTTTTTCCCCAATTTCCTTGACTAAATGGATATTTACATCTGATTGAATTAGGGCTCTTTGCAAATCTTTTACTAAAGTTTCTATAAGTTTTTTATCAAGAAAGATTGCTCCAGCTATTTGATCAAAGCCTTTTTTCAATGTTTGAGCTAATTTATTTAACATATTATGATCTATTTTCCTGATTTTTTATATCTTTATAAACCCAAATCTTCAATGAATTTATTTTTATTAAATAGTTCAAGGTCTTCATATTTTTGGCCCTTTCCTAAATAAAATATTGGTTTATTTGTAGCATAACTTATTGAAATAATTGTCCCGCCTTTTTCATCTATATCTGTTTTAGTTAAAATTGAGCCATCTATTTCAATTGCTTCATTGAATTTTTTGGCTTGTTCAATTGCATCATTTCCTGCAATAGATTCTGCGACAAAAATTTTTAGATCAGGATTAGTTACTGAACAAATTTTTTCCATTTCCTTTAGAAGATTTGTTTTAGTATGCATTCTTCCAGCACTATCTATTAAAACAACATCTATTTTATTGTTTTTTGCATATTTAATTGTATCAAATCCTACTGCTGCAGGATCGCTTTTATATTCATGTTTTATCAAGGGGACCTTTAATTTTTCAGAATGTTCTTCAAGTTGTTCTATTGCTGCAGCTCTAAAAGTATCGGCAGCCCCTATTACAACTGAAAATTTATTCTTTTTTAATAAATCTGTAATTTTTGCAATGGTTGTTGTTTTACCAGCACCATTTATTCCAAAAAATAAAATTATGAAGGGTTGATGTTCTGAATGTTTTTTTAATTTTATAGAATCTAAAATATTATCTGGTTCAATAAGAAGATTTCTAAAATTTTCTTTTAGTTTATTTTTTATTTCTTTTTCTAACTCAGATTTTTTGATTTCTTTTCCAATCAATTCTTTAGATAATTTCTCTTTTATATTTTCTATAACTTCTAATGCAAAATTATTTTCTAAAAGTAATAATTCTAATTCATCAAAAATCTCATTAAATTCTTTCTCGTTTATTTTATATGAAATTTTTTGCCTTAATTTTTTAAAGAAAGAAATATCTTTTTTTATTTCCCCTAGATTGGGTTGATATTTTTGAAGTCCAGGGCTAAATTCATTAGAGATTTCCGGGATTTTTTGTTTTTTGGCCTTTTCTATTATTTTATCTGCTTTTTCTTGTATTTTTTCAATCTTCTTTTTGTTTAATTTTTTTTGTTTTGTTTTTTTCTGAGGTTTTTCAGATTTTTTTAACTCTTTTTTTCCAATTTTCTTCCTTATTATTTCTGTATCTTCTGGAGTCTTCTCTAAGTATTTTTTAGATTTTTTAATCCAATTTTCAATTTTATTCTTGAATATTTTAAACATATTTTTTATAACTCTTTTTAATTTATAAGCTTATTTAATTACCTTATTAACTAAATTTCAGGCATTAATTTTATTATGCCTTGTTTTTATTATGGCTTCAAAATTAAGAAGCTATTCTAGAAATCAATAGATAATTTTTTATAATCCTTTTATTATTCTTCTCTATGAAAAGAATTTTAATCATTTTAGATGGGGCTGCAGGCCTTGGTTTAAAATGTTTTAGTGGAAAAACAGTTTTAGAAATTGCAAAAACTCCTAATTTAGATTTTTTCACAAAAAATGGGATGTTAGGTTATGTGTATCCTATAAATGAAAAAACAATTCCCGGTTCAGATAATGCAATTGTCTCTATTTTTGGAAATGATTCTTCATTATCCAAAAGGGGGGTGTTTTCTGCAATAGGTTCTGGAATGAAATTTAAAAAAGGAAATCTTGCTTTAAGAATTAATTTTGGAACAATCGACAATCTAGATTCAAGAAGAATTTTAGATAGAAGGGCTGGAAGAACCCTTACAACTAAAGAGGCAAAACAATTAGCAGAAAGTTTGAATAGACAAGTGAAACTCCCGTGCAAATTCAAGTTTAAATCAACAATACAACATCGGGCAGTTCTTGTTTTAAGGGGCAATTTCTCAGATAAAATTACAGATATAGATCCAGAATATGGGTCTAAAAAATTAAATAAGCAAGAGAAGTCAAATAAATTAAATAAATTAGAATTTTCTAGATCTTTAGATGGCCATAAAGAATCTATAAAGGGTTCTGAAATTCTTAATTCATTTGTTAAGCAAAGTTTTAAGATTTTAGATGAGCATCCAGTAAATTTAGAAAGAAAGAAAAAAGGATTATTTCCTGCAAATATTATTCTAACAAGGGGCCCGGGGGTAAAAATACCTAAATTAAAGAAATATAAAAATTGGATGTCTATTAATGCAATGCCTTTAGAAATTGGCATTTCTAAAATTTCTGGAATGAAAATTTTTTCTTTTGAATATCCTAAATTAAATAAAATAGATGTTTACGCCAATCTTTATGATGGATTAAAAAAAACAATCAGATTTGGAATTAAAATTTTAAAGAAAAATTATAGAAATTTTGAAGGATGTTATATACAATTTAAGGAAACAGATGTTCCAGGACATGACAATAAACCTCTTGATAAGAAAAAAATGATGGAAATCATTGATAAGAAATTTTTCGGATTTCTTAAAAAATTTTTATTAAATAAAGAAATTGATTTAGCAGTTACTTGCGATCATTCAACACCCTGTAAATTAAAAAGGCATAGTTCTGATCCAGTACCGGTTTTGGTTTATAATAATAAAGATAAAGATAAAACTAGCCATTTTTCAGAAAGTCAATCAAAAAAAGGAATTTTTGGAAAGATTTATGGTCAAAATCTGTTGAAAAAAATAGGATTTTTTAAATAAAGGGTGCATTATTTTTAATGCAGCATAATAAAAGTTTTAAAGGGTGTCTTTTTCTATTTGATATGATAATCTCAAATGTAGAATTTCAAATCGCTCAAAAAATAAAATGATAACTTATAAAGAATTATATGATGCTCTAAGAAAGGAAAGATATTCTCAGCAATTGCAGTTAATTCCTAAAAATTTTATAAAAGAGATTTCAATATATTTAAAAGATAAAAAAGAAATTGCAAATAAGCAAGACGATGATTTTTCTGAAACCATCTCAAAGATAAAAAAACAGTTTGAAAATTCAATCGCGATTTTTAAAGAACTTATTCTTAGAAGAAAAAAGAAGATTTTAGAATTGGCATTTATTGCATCTGAAACTGGGATTAGTAAGAGGGATTATGAAAATATGCTTGCAATAGAAAAATTAGCTTTTGAAGGTATTATGAGATCTTTAGAAAAAGAAGATAAAAAAATTGGAGATATTTTAAAGGGAATAGATGATGGAGAATCGCAAGAATCAAAAAATAAAATGATTGTTTTTATAAATGATGCTGAAGAGTTTTTAGATTTAGAAGGAAAAAAGCTTGGACCTTTTAAAAAAGGGGATGTTGTAAATTTGTCTGAAGAAATAGCAAATATTTTAATTGTTGATGAAAAAGCAGAGGCAATTGAAGAAGAATAATTTAAATTAATTAAATTAATAAAAGCCTCTAGCCGGAGTCGAACCGACGACCTACGGTTTACAAAACCGCCGCTCTAACCAACTGAGCTATAGAGGCATTAAATCTTCAGGATTTATTAATTTAAAAGTATTTTGATTTGTTAGAATAAATAATTTAAAGAAATAAGGGGTAAATTGCATAGGATTTAAGAATTCTTTTTCTCTAACTTTTCTTTAATCTTCTTTTTTGTAATTTTTGGTTTAAGTTTTAACTTTGGTTTTTTAGATTTTTTCCTAGATTTTTTAATTTTGCTTATTTCATCTGTTTTTTTTGTTTGGGAATTCTCTTTTTTTATTTCTTTTATTTGGGGTTTCTCTAAATTTCCTTCAGATTTGTTTACTTCTTTTTCTTTTGCTTCTTTTTTATCTACATTGTTTTCTTTCATTTCTTTTTTATCTGCTTTAATTTCTTTAACTTCTTTCACTTCTAGATCTTTTTTAAGTTCTAAAATTCTTATTTCACAAAGAGATAAAGGATAGGTTTTCTTTAAAACCAAAGATAATGCCCTTTGAAATTTATTTGCAAGAATTTCTTTTAGAAATTCCTCATTAGTTTTTTTTATTATAGAATCTTCAATCCAATTTTTAGCTTTATTTCTTAATGTTTTTTTGACAACCCTAGATATTTTTTTTCTTGTAATTAAAAAAGGTTTTATTCTCCATACACTTTCCTTTGTTTGTGCATCAAAAGAATCTTCAATATAACTAATTCTTTTTCTAATCATTCTTCTAATAAAATAAGGCATTAATGTTAATTTTTTTATTCTAATTATTGGTTTTCCTTGTTTGATTTCTATTTTTAATACTGCCTCAATTGCTTTGCCCCTCAAATTTCTTGTCAAATCTAATTTAATTGTTTTATTTTCTAAATCTTGTAGAGAATTTCCAATTAGTTCAGCTTTACTATTTATTATTGGAAGATCTATTTCAATAAATTTTTTTCTTCTTGAGATAACTTTTGTTATTTTTTTTGCCATTTTTATTCGATTAATATTTTACTTACTCTTCTTGATTTTTTTGCATGCCGAGATTTCCCGCATTTTTTACATAAATAAATAATTACTTTTCTGGTTGTAGATTTGGTTTTTCTTTTCCAAGATTTAATTGCTGGTTTACTTCCATATCTGCCCTTATTTCCTTTTCCAGGCATTGCCCCCCTCTTTTTTGCCCTTATTAGTGATCCTCTTTTTAAAGATCCCCTTTTATGGCCTATGCTTACTAGGCCTATTTTTTGTTCAGTCCGTTCATTACATTTTGGGCAAAATCTTTTTGTTTTTTTTGGAAGTTTCATTTGTTTTTTTATCTTCTTATTTTTCGTTAAATTTTTAAAATCTAATAAAAAATAAATTTCATTTGAGTTTTTAAATGTTCTTAAAATATTCTTAAAATATTCCTTATTTAAGATGATATTCTGTGACATTAATATAAAATCTTAAAAACAAAAGCAAAACATTTATAAATCGTTACTATTAAGGAATAGTATAATTTGCTGGAAAAAACAAATAAAAAATATTTTAATTAAAAAATGAAAAAAGAATATATTGAAGAAAGAATGACAGAAATAAATGCCTCTTCTGATTTTAATCCGAATTATCCAAATACTATTGAAATAGATCAATCAGGAATTGCATATTCAGTAACTTTAGCAGAACTTAAACGAGGTCAAGTAATCTTAGAAACCCATTACAAAAAATCAAAATTAGAAAAAGATTCAGAATCCTTTTTTTCAGATTTTTCTAATGAATCTGGAATTGCTGCAGGCAAAAACCTTTTAGTAAAATTGGAAGATCTTCCTTGGAAGGCACGAAAAATTTTTCAATCTGGGCAAAATTTATTAGGACAAAAAAATGAATTTTTTAAAAATTTTCAAATTGTTTACTCAGATTAATAAGGATAATTTTAGTTAAGAGCAATTATTTAGATAAATATATAAGTCTTTTTGTATTAATTTCTTTTGAATTATTTGGATCTGTGGTCTAGTGGTTATGACGTATCCTTGACGTGGATGAGATCCCAAGTTCAATTCTTGGCAGATCCATTTTTTATTTTCTTTTATTTTCTCGGATTTTTTTCTTATTTTAATCCCCTGAGGGTTTCCCATTATTTTTTATGCTTATTTTTCCTTCTAATAATCTTTATATATCTTATTTTATTGTTTAAAGCATAAAAAAATAAAATTTTTAACTTTAGAATGAAGCATATAAAAAAAAGAGGAAGTAATTCTCAAAATAATTTGTTCAAAAATAGAATAGTTTTCAAAAAAATTTTTAAAAAAGCCCAAGTAACTATTTTTATTATTCTTGCAATTTTAATTATTGGGGGAATTTCTACTTACTTTATTGTGAGAGATAATAATTCAAGTCAAAAAATCCCTGAAGAATTTAATCAGATTTATTCTTATTATCTTTCTTATATTGAAGAAGAAACTTCAAATGCTTTAATGATAATGGGTCAGCAAGGCGGTTATTTGAAATCTGTAGAATTTTCTTCAGGAAATAGTTATATGCCTTTTTCTTCACATTTAGATTTTTTAGGAAGTGGAATTCCTTATTGGTATTATGTTTCTGGAAATGGAATTTCTAAAGAACAAATCCCTTCTAAAGAAAGAATGCAACAAGAATTAAATGAATTTTTACAAGAAAGATTATTTTCAATTGATTTTTCAGAATTTGAGGAAGAAGGATATTTTATTGAATTAAATGAGCCAAAAGTAAACAGCATAATAAAAGAGGATTTTGTTTTGATTAATGTAGATCAAAATTTAAATTTTAATTTTAATGATTCAACTTGGAATAAAAGAAAACATTCTGAGAAAGTAGATTCTTTATTTGGGAAATTTTATGATTTTGCTAAAAAAATTTATTTAGATCAAAAACAAACAATGTTTTTGGAAAATTATGCTTTAGATATTCTTAGACTATATGCCCCAGTAGATGGGAGTGAAATTAGTTGCAGTCCAAAAATTTGGCCGATCAGTGGAATAAAAGAAAATTTGACAGTTGCTTTAGAAAATAACATTCCTCAGATTAAAATTAAAGGGGATTATTATTCTTTGAAAGATAAAGAAAAAGAATATTTTGTCCAAGATATTGGGGAGGAGTCAAATATAAATATTAATTTTGTTTATATTAGGGATTGGCCAATGAAATTAGAAATTTGGCCGTCTGAAGATATATTTTTAAAAGCAGAACCAATTGGATTACAACAAGGATTGGGAATTTTGGGTTTTTGTTATGTTCCTTATCATTTTGTTTATGATTTTGCTTATCCTGTTTTAATACAATTAAATTCCCACAAGGAAATTTTTCAATTTCCAATTGTTGTTTCTATTAATAAAAATAAACCAAGAGAGGCCCTTAATGTTGAAGGTTTACCTGATGTAATCCCAGAATTATGTGAACACAATCTTGCAGATATTTCTGTTTATACTTATAATAATAATTTTGAACCAATTAAATCAAGCATCAAATTCAAATGTTTTAGTAATATTTGCAATATTGGTGAAACACAATTAAAAAATAATGAGGCCATATTAGAAGGAAAATTCCCCCAATGTGTTAATGGGTTTATTTTAGCAAATGCTGAAGGTTATGAAGAAGGAAAATATCAAATTTCTAGTCTAGATGAAGAAGAAATCATTATTTTTCTAGATAAAAAATATAATTTAAATCTTGAAGTACAAAAAGATAACAAGAAATTAATGAATGACATTGCAATCATACTTTTTACTAAAGAAAATAACACTAAAACAATTCTTTATCCTTCCCAAAGTCAAATTGAATTAAGTAGTGGAGAATATGAAATAAAAACTTATATTTATTCAAATTCAAGTATAAATTTGAATTCTGGTTCAACACAAAAATGTATTAAAGTTTCTAAATCCGGGGTTGCGGGTTTTCTTGGTTTTACTGAGGAGAAATGTTTTGATATAGATTTTCCAGAACAAATAATTAGTCAAGTAATTTCTGGTGGCGGAACTCAAAAATATTATATTGGAGAATCTGAATTAATTGATTCAAGTAAATTAATTGTTAATGCTGATGATTTTAATATTCCAAAAACAATAGAACAATTACAATCTAACTATAATAATATTGAAATATCTAAATTAAATATAATATTTATATAAAAAATAGAATAACAAAAATGCAACAAAAAATTAAAAAATTTTCAAAAAATAATAAATTTTATGATTTAAGTGTTTTTTTTAGTTTAGTTTTTTTGATGATTTTATTTTTTTTAGGAAATAGTTCTATAGTTTCTTCTGGAATAATTCCTGATAGTTTTTATAATCCCTCTTCAAACATACAATTGAATAATCCAGATTTCTCAGCATATAGTGATTTACAACAATTTAATCAAGAAGATTGTGAAAATAAACAAGATTTTATTATTCAAATTGCTCCGGGGGGTTGTAGCCCAATGGTGGTTAGAAGTGATTTATTAGAAGAACAAAATGTTCCTGTTTTTTGCAAATTATCTGGGTTTAAAATAAATCCCTTAGTAGATATTTCAAAAATACGAAGTCTTTATTTTGAGAAAGAATATCCTGCAGGGGTTTCAAGTATTTCTTATTTTCCTTCTAGAAAAGCATTAAATATCCAGAGTAATTTTGCAGATTCAATTCTTGAAGATAATTTGGGCTATTTAGTGGTTGTTTTATCAAAAAATGAAATTGAAAAGGAAATGCCAGATTATATTGAAGGAAATATTAGTGCAGTTATTCATTATGATTCTGAAAACTCTTTTGGAATTGGAGAAAATGTTTTTTATTTATCTGAATTAGATGATTTTGGCTGGAATGAAAATTATAAAAATTATGGATTTTGGAATGGAAAAGCATATATTAGGGCCGAATCTATTGAAAAAGATTCTGCAAAAATTTCTATATATCAGGATATTGATTCAAGAAAATCTATTTTAACTTTAAAGCCTGGTCAGACTTCTAGAGACTTATATTTAGATGGATTTTATTGTTCTGCAGGATTTAGTATTGAACTAGAAAATATTGATATCCCAAGAAATTCTGCATTATTGCAAATTAATGATAAAAAAATTTGGGTTGGAGAAGGAGATGAAATTTTAAATGGAAAGTGTAGAATAAGAAATTTAGAGGATTATGGAATTGGTGGGAGAGTTAATATTGATTGTTCAGGCTCTAAAAATTTTGATTTATTTTTAAGCCCTATAAAGGCAGAGTTTAAAATTAAGAATAGCTCGATTTCTGAAACTTATTCTGTGGGGGATAAGATAAATTCAGGAGGGGAGTCTTTTGTTTGGGTAGGATATATTGGAAAAAATAATTTAAAAGAAAAATTTGTTGTTTTAATAAAAGAAGACTTTTCTCAAAATGAGGATGAATTTAATGACAAAGAAGTTTATGATGTTGTGAGTAAAATCATAAATGAGAATCCTCAGAAAAAGATTACAAATTTAACAAATCAAATTGAAAATAATATAAAAGCAAATTATAAGAAAAAATTAGGTTCTTCCTTATCAGAGGGGATTGAAAATATTAAAATTGGAATTCTTTTGGAAAGTGGGGGGGGCTTTGAAAACATCCAAGTTAGTAAGATTTTAATTTCTGAAGATAAAGATTGGTCAGAAATTTCTGAAGGAAATAAATTATTAGCAAAAGAATATTATGACAAAGCGATTGAAGAATATAATAATTTATTTAGTTTTTATCCCAGTGAAAAAGAAGAATTAATAGTAGGGGATGAAGAGATTCTTGCTGCAAAAGCCCTATACTCTTCTGCAGAATTATCCAAAGTTTTTAAAATGAGTGTACAAGAAGATAATTTTTATAATAAATTAATAGAGAATTATCCAGATAGTTTAAGTGCAAATAAAGCAAAAAGTGATAAGGAATCTTTGGGAAAATATGATTTTTCTGATTCAGAAAAGATTGTAGAAGTAAATAATCAAAAATATTTTATTAATTTATTAGATTTTAAAAAACCAAAACTTAGTGATTTAAGTGCAGTTTTATTAGTTAATTCTAAAGAAAAAACAATCGGGCTAGATCAAATTTTAGAAATTGAAGGAGATTCTGTTGATTATATCAAATTAGTTTCTATTGAAGAAGATGAGGTAAAAATAATTTATCATAAAGATTTAGAATCTAATACTGGTGAAGAAGAAAGGGAAATAATTTTATCTTTTAAAGAACCGAATAATAATCTTCCGGAATTAAATTTAAGGTTATTAAAAATTAATTTAAATAAACAAGTAAAAGTGAAAATTATCCCAAAAAATTATGGGACTGAAAGTACTTCTGATTTTAAATTTAAAATTGGGATTGAAAAACGAGCAATTCAATTGAGTCCTGAAAAAACTCAGGAAATGATTGAAAAAATTAATAATGATATGACTCAATGGCAAAATATTAATGATAAACTTGGGCAAGTTGTTAAGGGTCTAAAGGCAAGTTGTTTTGCTACTTCTGCAATATTAACAATTAAGAATTTATTTTCTGGAATGAGTGGAGAGGCAATGGCAAGAACTGCAGTTATGACAAATCCCGGAGGGTGGAATGATGAATGTGCAAAGCAGACAGTTGTAAGTGTTGAAGAATGTCTTTTAGAAAATAATGCTAAGATTAATGAGGATATTAAAATTTATAAAGAAGAGATTGAAAAAACAAATAAAATTTTTAAAGATTTAGAAAAAAATGCGGGTTTAAAATCTAAAGATGTTTTAGGCTTTCAAAAACAAGTTGATAGTTTAAAATTTAAAGAAGAATTAGGGAAGGAATTTAAAAAATTTTGTGAGCAAAATCCTGAGGGTATGGTGGGGCTTGCAAATAGTGAGATAGTCTCTTTTAATGGTGAGAAAGGAATTTGTGATTGGAATAGTTTGAGTATAGAAGAAATGAGAAATATTATGACATTATATAATGTTAATAAAGGGGAAACTTCTGGGATGAGTGGTGTTTCATCTAAAATGTTTGAAATAGAACTTCAAACAATTGTCTTAGGTGCAAAAAATTCTTTTGAGATTCAGGAAGCAAAGGAAAATGCACAAGATGATCTTGAAGCATTTGGATGGACTACTCTCTCTGAAACAATACTTGGTGGAGAAAACACAGCAATTAAGGCCCATATAGAACCTATAAAAGATGAAAAAGGGGCGTTAAAAATAGGGGATAAAGTTATCAGTGTTTTTATTGAGGATAAAGCCGAATTTTACCCATATGGATTATCTAAACCAGATAATAGTATTCTTAATAATCAGATTATTATTAAATTAGAACAAGCAGAAAATAATAATTATTATACTGCAAATGGTTTTTATTCTCTAGATGGTGTTCAGATTGGTAATGGTGATGAAAGTTCCTTAGATGAAAGATATCTTTTGGAATACCTTTCAAAAAAGAATGCAAATAGGTTTGTTGAAGCAAGTCCAAACTTATATAAAAATTCAATATTAAATTCTGATGATTTAATTGTTAAATATTTTGAACAGCAACCATATAAAGGACTTCCAGCAGAAATTCCTTTTGATATTGAAAATGGCTGGTATGTTCATTTATCTTATGTCTTAAGTGGGTTCGGACAACCTTATGATGATTCTGGTAGGGTAATTAATTATTATATTTGTAATGTTGGAGAAAATGGGCTCATTAATTTTAAAGAAGGTTCTGATGATATTTGTAGATATTATAATGGATATACTACTGCTGATTTAAATTTTCCAGGATTAGATTTATCAGCTTCTAAAAAATTGATTAATCAGGCTCAACAAGCAATTAAAGAAGCTGCAGAACAATATGGAGAAAAAAGAGTAAGGATTAATGGGGAGGAATTTAATGCTGGGATTTCTTTTGATGGAAATGAAGGAAGATGCACTGATTTTATGAGTCCTGCAGATTGTAATCTTTTGTTTAATGTTTGTGATCCAGTAATTTGTCCTGCTTCTAGATGTGATTTAGGTGGAGAGTTTAGAGTGGATAATGTTATACAATCTGGGATTCTCGGAAGTTTGGTTTTATGTTTGCCTAATTTTCCTCAAATTAAAGTTCCAATTTGTTTGAGTGGAGTTCATGCAGGTATTGATAATTATGTTAGTATTTTAAATTCAACTCAACAATGTTTAAATGAAAGTTTGAAAACAGGAAAAACAATTGGAATTTGCGATGAAATTAAAAGTATTTATTTATGTGAATTTTTTTGGAAACAGGCAAGTCCACTTTTAGATGTTTTAGGTTCAAGATTATTCGAAAATATTTATAGTCAAGGTGTCAAAGGTGGTGGAGAATATCTTAGTGTAGAATCTGCTTGGCAAAATACTGAAAATGCCATAGATTATTTCAAAAATAATTATGCTGTAAATTCTATGAAAGCATTTCAAATACGTTCAACAGAAGAAATTGGGACTGAATTTTGTAAAGCATTTATCTCTGGGAGATATCCAAATTCTGTGGATTTCTTTGATAATTTAATAGAACCAGATAGTCCTACCCAATATACTGCTTGGTTTAGTGAGGATATATTAACAACTGCAACAGTTCCTCCAACCTCTCATTATAAAGTTTATTACCATATTTATTCTGGGAAGGATCAAGGAGTACAATATGTTGTTTATCTAAAAGATTTACCTGAATCAAATTATATTTATACCAGTGATGTTTATATTGTTGATAGAGGCTATGCTCCAAAAGCAGGCCAAGTAGATATAACTAAAGATTTCAAAGCTGTTTCAGGTTACAAACAATTATGTGTTAGTATTAATGGGCAAGAGCAATGCGGGTTTGGAGAAATTACTACAAATTATTTTTTGAATGCACTTTCTGATGAATATGCTGCAGAACAAATTAAGACAGATATTGAAACTGAAGAAGAATGTGTTGCAGGAAGTTCTTCTTTAGGGAGTTTATTACAACCTAATTTACAATCTGGTGTTGAAGAATTAATTAACCCAGAAATTTATAATCAAGGAATAATAAGGGTTTGTGCAAGTGAGAATCCTGGGAAACAAGTAGATGAAAATAATAACTATGCTTCTATGCCTTCTACTTATGATAGATGGAAGGAAGTAGGGATTTGTGGTGATTCTTCAATAAAATGTTGGCTTGACACAAATTCTGTTAAGCAAGTAATTAAGAATACAGAAATCGAAGATCAAGCTCTTGAAGAAGTTGATTTAAGTATTTTTGAAAATCAAGGATATTTTGAGAAAAGTAAATCTGGTACGATTATTGAAGAAGCTCAGGAGGTTATTAGTGGATTTAAAATCGATCAAACAGAAGATATGGAAGATGGTAATGTGAATAATATTGATAAAAGTAAAATTCAAAATAATATTAATAGCATTGAAGAAAAACTTATGGAATTAAGTAGTTTCGGCACAACAAATTTCTATAGGGCCAAGGCATTATTTTTATTAGGAAATTTATACAAAAAAGTTGCAGAAGATATTTTATATTTTAAGAAAGAGGCTGTGGTAATTTCTTCAAGCACTCTTCTTAATGGGGGTGGGGCCAATACTGGAAACGACTTCCCTATTGTGAATGAACCAGTTACAAGGGGGAACACCATCCCTAACGGAGTTTATCAAATTGAATATGAAATT
>CAYZWY010000003.1:0-29977 GCA_964482315.1 Candidatus Woesearchaeota archaeon
TTAAAATAAAATAAAATAAATCAAAATAAATAATACTTTAAGAAAGAAAAATAATAAACTTTAAAAACCCTGTTTGGATTTCTAAAACACCATTAACTACATCATAAAAACTCTTTTTTCTAGAGTTTTTTTGCATAGGTAGGAGGAAAAATGATTAATGAAAAAAGTTTTTTGCAGGCAATAAAAGAAATGCGAGTTTGTACTAAAAAAAGGAATTTTGATCAAACCGTTGACTTAATTATAAATCTAAAAAATTTTAATGTAAAAACCGATGGTTTTAATCTTTTTATCACATTGCCTAATAAAATTAAAGATAAAAAAATTTTGGCCTTTTTAGAAGAAGATTCAAAAGTTGTTGCTTCAATTAAAAAAGAATCTTTTATAAATTTAAAAGAAAAGAAAGATATTAAAAAATTAGTTAAAACTTATGATTTTTTTATTTCAAATATCAAATTAATGCCCTTTATTGCTACGAAATTTGGAAGAATTTTTGGCCCTGCTGGAAAAATGCCGTCCCCACAGTTAGGAATTTTAAACATTGAAAATGAAGAAAATATAAAAAAATTAATTGAAAAAATTAATTTAACAATTAGAATACGAATGAAAGAGCCAAGTATAAAAATTGCTATTGCAAAAGAATCTTTAACTGATAAACAGATTGCAGAAAATGCTATAATGGTTTATAATAAAATTTTAGAGAATCTTTCGAAAAAACAAGAGAATCTTAAAAATATTAAAATTAAATTAACTATGGGAAAACCTATTCAGATTAATCTAAAAGAATAAAATGGAAAAAAATATTCATCAAGTAAAGCAAAAATTTGTAGAAGGAATTGTAAAAGAAATTTCAGAATCTAATTCTTTAATGATTCTCTCAATTAAAAATCTTCCTTCAAATCAATTTCAACAAATAAAAAAATCTCTAAGAAAATATGGAAAGGTTATTGTTATGAAAAAAAATATTATGCAAAGAATTATTAAAGAATCAAAAAAAGAAGGATTATTAAAATTAAAAGATTATATAAAAGAAAATCCAGCCATAATCCTTTCAAAACAAGAAGGATTTGATTTAGCCGGAATTATGTCAAAAGAAAAAACTAAAATATTTGCAAAGGCTGGACAAATTAGTGATAAAGATATTGAAATAAAGGCTGGACCCACAAACTTACTTCCTGGACCAGCAATAAGTGAATTAGGAAATTTAGGAATTCAAATTTCAATTGAAAACGGAAAAATTTCTATCAAATCTTCAAAAATAATTGTGAAAGAAATGCAAAAGATTACTCCACAAATTGCTTCAATACTACAAAAATTGAATATTCAACCATTTACTGTAGAATTAAAACCTCTTGTGATTTATGACCTTTTAAAAAATGAAGTCTATGATAATATAGATATAAACTCTGAGGAATATTTAGGAAAATTAAAGGGGGAACATTTTAAATCTTTGGGATTTGCTCGAAAAATAATTTATTATTGCAAGGAAACTATTCTTTATTTCTTGAATAAAGCAAATCTGGATGCAAAAATATTTGATAAAACTAAATTAAATGAATCGGAGGAAAAAGATTAGAATGGAATACATTTATGCGGCATTATTATTGCATAAGCTTGGAAAAGAAATAAATGAAGACAATTTTAAAAAAATATTGACTTCAGTTAATGCAGAAATTAATGAATCCAAGATTAAAAATTTAATTGCAAGTTTGAAAAATGTAGATATAGAAAAAGAACTTGAAAATGCAATTGTAATGAATGCAGGACCTCAAAATGCTGGAAGCGAAACTAAAAACCAGCCGGATCAAGAGGCTCCTAAAAAGGACCACACAGAAGCAGCTGCAGAAGGCTTAAGCGCCCTATTTGGTTAAATTTTTTGCTTAAAATGGGGTAAATTAGATTGAGATAATTTAAATTTTATTAATAGAGAATTTAATTAGTAAATTAATCAAAAGTCTTCTTTTATTAAGTTTTTAAACTTACAACAACTTTTAAAAACTTCTAATCCTTAAACAAATAAATACTGCCGTCGTGGGACAATGGTACTCCAACTGGCTTGAGACCAGTGCCCTTTTGGGCTTCCCGGTTCGATTCCGGGCGACGGCGTGGGAATTTTTTGAGATTATTAAAACAAAGGGATTTCTTGGAAAAAAAATTAACATCTAAATTTAACGAGGTCATCAAGAGGGATTTGGGAAAGAAACCTGCAAGGTTTCGGAACCGTTAAATTCTAGTTAGGTCTCCCGACGACTGAAAGGAAGAGAACGAGACGTGGTGTGGAGCACAAAGAAGCAGGAAATTATTTTAGGCCAAAAACCTTATTAATTCTTTATGATCTACTATTAACTATGGAATTTACTTTAGCTGAAGCAAAAGAATATGCCAAAAAAAATAATAGCAGGGAATGGGTTGGAGCAATATTGAGACATACAAATAATGAATCTTTTGCAAAACGAGCCGAAACCAAGGGCATTCTTCTAGGCCCTGTTTTAAAGCCAATTGATAAAATGATTAATAATTGTGGTCCAGATCCTGGTATGAAATTTCCAGAAAAGGAAGAACTATACAAGAAACGAGTAGCACATATAATAAAAGATATGAAAAAAGGATGGGATATGCCTCCTTTAATTGTTTGGTACTTGAATCATGAGTATTCTTTGGCTGATGGATCACATAGATTTGCAGCATTGAAACAGACAGGATATACAAAATATTGAGCGTTCATTTGGTTTGAAAATGAAGCGGATTATGAATTCTATAAAAATCAGAAATAATTATTGGTTTTAACATAAAATCCCAATAATCAACCGTCGATAATCTTTTACTTTCCCCTTACTTTTTTAAAAAATAAAAAATCTTCTGGAAAAAATTCTTGTTAAAAGGATTTTTCTTCTTTTCTGAATTTTTTCTTAAATAATTTATTGGGATTATCTCACGCTTAATTTGAGGTCTCTCTTTTATTTCAGGAATCTTTAAGGCAAGATTTTTATTTGCGATTTCGATTGCTCTTTCTACAGAAATTCTAGAATATCCTTGATTAATTAAAGAAAATCTAAGAGAATCTACTGTATATCCTTTAATTAAATTCTTTTCAACATAATCTGCTAATTGCGAAATGCAATCTTTTGCCGGATACATAAAAATATTAAGATTTTAAACTTTAAAAATCCTATTTAATTGGGAAGTTTAATAATTTAGATATTGAAATAAAAAATCAATAATCAAATTTTTTAGAAATCTTTTTATAGTTCTTTCTTTTAACCCGATTAAAATAAAAGAGAAATATAAAAAGAGATAAAATGCTAGATTTTTTCCAAAGTTTTATAAGTAGTCTTCCAAGTGGTTCTTTAGAAATCGGAGTAATTATTATTGTGGCAGGATTCTTAGCATTTTTTGCACGATTATTCAAACAACCCCTAATCCCTGCATATATTATTACTGGAATTTTAATGGGGCCGCTTCTATTCAATCTTATTAAAAATCCTGAATTGATTAAGATTCTTTCAGAAATTGGGCTTACTTTTCTTATTTTTACTGCAGGATTGGAAATAAAATTTAATAAATTAAAAGAATTAGGAAAGACTGTTACTATTGCCGGAATCTTTCAAATCTTCTTATGTTTTATAATTGCTTTTTTTATTTCTAAATCTTTAGGGTTTACAAATAATTCCCTGATTTATATTGGATTAATTGTGGCATTTAGTAGTACAATGGTTCTTGTAAAATTATTATCTGATAAAAGAGAGATAAATAGTTTGCATGGTAGAATTATTGTTGGGATTCTTCTTATTCAAGATATTGCAGCGATTATCGCTTTAGTTCTCCTTGGGAGTTCTATTTCTCTAAATATTATTTTGATCTCCTTATTAAAAATAGGAATTTTTGTTTTAGTTGCTTTTGTCTTGACTAAATTGATTAATCCGATTATTAAAACTTCGGCTAAAAGTCCAGAATTATTATTATTGGTTGCAATGTCTTTTTTATTTTTATTTTATATAGGTGCAATATTGGCTAAACTTTCCTTAGTAATCGGTGCTTTTTTTGCAGGAGTTGTTTTAGCAAATTCTGCTTATAAAACAGAAATTCAAGGAAAAATCATTCCTCTGAGAGATTTTTTTGCAGTTATATTTTTTGTGACGCTCGGTATGCAATTAAAAATAATTGGAATTAGTTCTTTGATTTTTCTTTTAGTATTAATTTGCATTGTAATTATAATAAAACCTTTAATAATTATGATTTTGATAAGAATTTTAGGATATAAAAAACAAACTTCTTTCTTAACTGCAAATGCTCTTGCTCAAACAAGTGAATTTTCTTTAATTATTGCAGCTATTGGATTTAATTTAGGACATTTAAGTCAAGAATTATTTAGTGTATTAATTCTTTTAACTATTTTTACTATAAGTCTTACAACATATTTAATAAAATATGAAAAAAAATTATTTAAAATCTTTTCATGGCCTTTAAATCTTTTTAATAAATTTGGATCTAAAAAAGAAAATTTAGAATATATGGAAAATCAAGAAAACAAAACCATAATCTTTGGATGTCATCGAATGGGAAGTTTGCTTTTAAAAGAATTTGAAGAAGAAAAAAAGGATATTTTAGTAATTGACTATAATCCTGAAATAATTAAATCTTTGCTCCAAAAAAAAGTTCCTTGCATTTATGGGGATTTTATGAATCCTAAAGTTCTTGAAAAAGCGAATATTGAAAAAACTGAAAGAATTATAAGCACTATTGGGGATACTGAAGATAATTTATTATTAATTAAAAAAATAAGAAAACTTAATGAAAAAACTCTTATATTTGTTGTAGCAAAAAGGATTAGTGAAGCTAAAAAATTATACAATGCTGGTGCAGATTATGTAATTCTCCCGCAGGTTATTAGTGGAACTTATACTTTCAAATTATTTGAAGAGGTTAAAAAAAATAGATCCAAATTAAAAAAATTAAAAAAAGACCATCTTAAATATTTGAATTCTATCCATAATATTTTATATTAAATAAATCCCAATATTTTGTTAATTGAAATTTAATATTTTAATTATAATAAAGGTTATCTGAATTCTATTATTTCCGCTTGATTTTTTTTGTAAAATATTTTTGCATGATTTAACTTCTCATTTGAAAGAGCATATAATGTGAATATTTTTTCTCCCTTTTTTACAAAATTATTCTTTTTTTTATGAATATAAATTCCTGCAGCCTTATCTTCTGGACATCCCAGAATTCTCGCAAGATTATTGATCATTTTATTATCAATATGTTTTATTTTTTTATTTTTTTCAGAGATTATATTATAATTAATTTTTGGCTTTTGTAATTTTTTTATGGTGCCTTCTTGAGCTTTAATTATCTCTTTGAATTTCATAAATGCCTGACCAGAATCTAAAATTTTTCTTGCGTGTTCTATGCCTTTCCCTTTTTTTGATTTTCCGCATAATTCTAAAAGTTTTGCAGAAAGAAATAAAGATTTATCTTCCAAGTCCTTTGGGGGGTGGTCCCTTTTCAAAACTTTTAGTATATCTTTCATCTCTAAAACTGGGCCAATCCCATTTCCTATTGGTTCTGAACCATTTGTTAAAATAACAGTTAATTTTAGATTAAAGGCTTTACCTAATTTTAAAAATTTAAGTCTTAATTTTTCTGCTTGCACTTTTGTAACTTTTGCAGATTTCCCATAAGGGATATCTATTAAAACATATTTACTACCCACGGCTATTTTTTTTGATAAAATGCTTGCTAATAATTGGGCTGTTGAATCTAAATTAGCTATTCTTTCTATTTTCAAGATTTTATCATCAACTGGGGCTAATCCTAAAGTACCCCCCCAAACAAGACATGCTTTTGTTTTTTTTATTATTTTTTTTATTTCTTTTATTGAAAAATCAACTCTTGAAACTGTTTCAATAACATCTGCAGTTCCTGCTGCACTTGTTATTGCTCTTGAAGAAGTTTTTGGGATAATTAATCCTGTAGAAGCACAAATAGAAACAATAAGAGGAGTTGTTCTATTTCCAGCAATTCCTCCAATACAATGTTTATCTGCAATTTTCCCTTTTAATTTTATTCTTTTCCCACTCCTTATGATTGCTTTCGTTAAATTTTTTGTTTCTTTTAAAGACATAGAATTATTACAAATTGCAGAAACAAAAAAGGCTATTTCAATTTCTGCTAAAGCATTATTTTTTATATCTTCAATGATCTCATAAATTTCTTTTTTATTTAATCTTCCTCCCCCAAATTTTTTTTTGATTAAAATCATGCTATGTGGGGGTTCTAAAATCTTCACATCAACATATTCTCTGTTCTTTAAATTTAAAATTTTCCTTATTTCTTCAGAAATTGCTATTTCTTCTTCTTTTAAAAATCCAGAAATTATATCTATAATTGAAATTAATCTTTTTCCTTTTTTATTTTTTATAGAAATTTTATCGCCCACATGCAAACTCATTTTTTTTGCAGTATTTTGATTAATCATAGAAACTGGCCTCCCTGCTAAAAATTTTAATCTTTTTATTTTTAATTTCATCTTTATTTTAAATATTAATTGCAAAAATCCTATTCAATTTTTTTAAAAATTAAACTTTCTTCTGTTTTTCCTTTTCTATAAATCTCAATTATTAAAAGAATATAACTTAATACCAAGGGGCCGATAATTAATCCTAAAACTCCGAAAACAAAAAGGCCCCCAATCATTCCAATAAAGAGTATTCCAGAATTTATTTTTGTTTTTTTAGAAACTATAAAAGGCCTAATGATTACACTTAACCAAGACATTATAACAATTCCATAAATTAAAATTCCTATTCCAGCAGTTAAATTACCTATCAAAACTAGATATATGCCTATAGGAATCCAGATCACTGCAGGACCAATAACTGGGATTACTCCCACAAAAGTTGTTAAAATTGTTAAAAGAAAAGCATTAGGAATTCCAAATAAAAAATAACCAATTCCAGCAATCAAACCTTGAATTAGACCAATAATGACTTCGCCAATCAAAACTGAATGAGTAATATCTTTAAATTTCTTAAAGAATTTTTCTTCAAGGTCTTTTTTTAATGGTGAAAGAGATTTAACATATTCGATTAATTTTTCTCCATCTTTCAAGCAAAAGAAATAAATGAAAACCATAACTAAAAATTTTAAGAAAAATAGGGGGAGATTTAAAATAAAACTGCCAAAACTGCTAAAAAAATCAGCAATGATATTTGAAATGAATGTTTTAATAGAATTTCCAATGATTAAAAAGAATTCTGAAGAAACTATTGATGCGGGTAAAATTTTTTGCAAAATATTTAAAAAATTTATATCTTGTAAAGATAAAAAAATATTGATTCCTTCTGAAATTAAAGAACTTAAAATTAGTCCTAAAATAATACAAATAATCAAGATAGAAGAAACGCAAACTAAAATTGCTGAAAGAGTTTTATTCTTTATTTTTTTTGAAATTTTTTTGTTAAGGGGTGTAAAAATATATGCTAATAAAATTCCTAAAATTATTTGAGATATAATTGGTTTAATGATTAAAATTGCTAAAAAAAATAAAGCACAAACTAAAATTATGTTCAAAAGATTATTAATATTTTTTTTTGCTTCCAACATTTTTTAATAAAGATATAAATATTTATAAACCTTATTAGAAAAATTATTTAGAGTTTAGATTAGAAAAATGCAATAAAATTTTCTGATTATTTTATTAAAATTTGCATCAAAAAAATTTATAAATGGAAGAAATAAAGATAAGACATGGATTTTTTTATAAAAAAGATTTTTGAAAATAAAATTGATGAATTGGTTCATCAACAATTTCAAAAATTTAGTAGGGGGAAATTTTGTGATCGTGCGAAAATTCGCGCAAAAATCTCTAATAAATTATTTAAAATAAATTGTGATCCAGAATATGCTAATGAATTGGTAAGATACTTAGCAATCAAGCTAAAAAAAGAAAAAACCTTGGTTAAGGGGGTGATTATTTCTACAAAAGATTTGACTGGAAAATTGATCTTTAAAGATAAAAAACAATTTATGGGTATTAAAAAATATATTATAGAAAAAGAAATGTCTGGAGAAGATATTTTAAACTTATGTAATACTTTTCCAAAAGCATTTATTGGATTTTCATTTAAAACAACAAATACTGAATTAAAAATTAAACCAAAAGCTCCAAAATCTGCAAAACCAAAATCTAAAGATAATAAAAATAAACCAATAGATTTTTGTAAATTAAGAACAACAGATAAAGAACTTTTTAATAAATTAATTTTTGAAAAAGGTTTAGATTTCTCAAAAGAGATTGAAATAAATCATGATTTTATAATCAAAGAAATAATTTTTCCAAAAGATGAAAAAGATTTTGCCAAAATAAGAGAATTTGCGAAAAGAAAAGGGGAGATAATTAGAAAAATTGAAATTGATGGGAAAATGCTGGAAAAAATACATCCTTTCGAAGCTTAAAAAATATAAAAATAGATTTATATTTTAAAATTAAAAAATTCTTCAGTAACCTTTATAAATGCTTTAAATTACTGAATGTCTGTATTATTAAAAGGAATAATATTATCATAATGTTAAATTTTGATAGCAGTTGGTTTTAACCGACAGGCTCAAAATAAATCTCTTTTTGAGTTCTTTACTATCTTAATAAAATATTAATTATTACATTAATAAAATGGCAAAAAATACTAGTATGAGGAGCGGAACATTGCAAATCTACCCGAGGGTTCGCGCTAAAAAATTCCTCCCAAGAATAAAATGGAAACTTTTAGATAAAAAAACTCCAGGCCTTTTAGGTTTTATTGGATATAAGGTGGGTATGAAATCTGCATTTGTTAAAGACAATACACCCCATTCTTTAACAAAAGGTCAAAAAATTGCAATACCTGCAACAATTATAGAGTGCCCCCCAATGAAAATCCTTTCTGTAAGATTTTATGAAAAAAATAATTTAATTAAAGAACTCTTAAATGTAAATTTAGATAAACAATTAAAAAGAAAAATTAAAATATCAAAAAAAACTGATGAAAAAATTTTAGACAAATTAGATAAAATTATTAAAGAAATTAAATTTAGTGATATTAGAATTATCGTATATTCTCAAGTTAAAAAAACTGGAATAAAAAAAACTCCAGATATAACTGAAATTGGCTTATCTGGAAATTTAAAGGAAAAATTAGAATTTTTAAAAGAAAACATTTCAAAAGAACTTTCATTGAAATCTTTTTTTAACGAATCAATTATTGATGTTCGAGGAGTTACCAAAGGTAAAGGATTTCAAGGACCTACAAAAAGATTTGGTTTATCTTTAAGAAGTCATAAATCTGAAAAAGGTGTTCGTGGTCCTGGAAGTGGGGGCCCTTGGCATCCTGCAAGAGTAGATTTTACAATACCTATGGCTGGACAGATGGGCTTTTCTACAAGAGTTAATTATAACAATAAAATAATATTATTAGAAAGTATAAAAAATAAGGATATTAATTCTCAAAATGGATTTAGGCATTTTGGTAAGATTAAAACAGAATATTTAATAATAAATTCAAGTGTTTCTGGGCCATCTAAAAGGCCTTTTGTCTTAACTGTAACTTTAAGAAAAACAAAAAAACAAACTAAGAAAAACTATGAATTTATTGAATTAAGATAAAATGAGAAATAAAATGAAAATACGAATATTAAATAAGGAAGGGAGGAAAATAAAAGAATCAACAACAACCCTATTCAAAGAACCGATAAGAAAAGATATTATTTTAAAAGTTGTAGAAACAGAAAAAATAAAATCGCCTTATTCACCTAAATATTTGGCAGGAATGGAAAGATCTGCTTCTGGGAATATCAGCCATAGAAGACATGCTTGGAAATCTGATCGGGGTAAGGGTTTAAGTAGGATTCCGAGAAAGATTCTTTGGAGAAGAGGTACTCAGTTTTCTTGGGAGGGTGCAATAATTCCTTCTACCAAAGGAGGAAGAAGAGCCCATCCACCAAAAATTTCTGTAAAATTGAAAAAAATAAATAAAAAAGAATATAAAAAGGCATTATTTTCTTCATTAACTTATGTGAACTCAACAGAAGAATTAAAAAAGAAATATTCTTCAATAACAGATTTCCCTAAAATAAATCTTCCAATTATTATTGATCATGAAATTTTAAGTTTAAAAACTAGGGAATTTTTGAAATTTTTGGAAAAAATTTTGCAAAACCTTTATAATATTTCAATAAAAAAGAGAACAATTAGGGCAGGAATAGGCAAATTAAGGGGAAGAAAATATAAAAGAAATGCCGGGCTTTTATTAATTATCGGAAAAAATGAAGAAATGAAAATAAAAGGGATTGATATTATCAATGCAAATAAATTAATGGTTTCAGATCTGGCTTCAAATGGTGCTCGATTAACCATTTTTAGTGAAGAAGCAATTAAAGATTTAGAAAAAATACAATGATTAAACCAATAACCACTGAAAAAGCTGTAAGATTAATTGAATTGAATAATACTTTATTATTCGAAGTAGATAGGAAAAAATCAAAAAATGAAATTAGAAAAGAAATTGAAAAAATTTTCAATATTAAAATAGACTCTATTAATACTTTAATAAGATTAAATAAGAAAATTGCATATGTTAAATTAAACAAATCCAATGCTGCGATTGATGTGGCAACAAAACTTGGAATAATTTAAAATGGGTAAAAGAATAACACAACAAGCTAGGGGAAAGGGAAGTTTAACTTTTAAAGTTAGAAGAAAGGCCTACAAACATAAAATTTTGTATCCACCATTAAAAATTAAAGGAAAGGCTAAGATTATAAAACTTATTAATTCTGGAGGACATTCTTCTCCACTTGCGAAAATTAAAATTCAAAAAAATATTTTTATTGTTCCCGCTGCAAAAGGGCTTTATGAAGGACAAGAAATTGAAATTTATGGGGGAATAGAAAACGGAAATATCATAAGATTAAAAGATATCCCACAAGGAACAAAAATATTTAATATTGAATCTTTTCCAGGTTCTGGAGGAAAATACTTAAGAAGCGGGGGGAGTTATGCAACATTAACAAACAAAAAGGATTTATTTGTAGAAATACAAATAAAAAGAAGAAAAATCAAATTAAACAAAGATTGCCGGGCAATTATTGGAATTGCTGCAGGTGATGGAAGATTAATAAAACCAATTATAAAGGCTGGGAAAAAACATCATATGATGCTTTCAAAAGGGAGAAAATGGCATAGAACCTCTGCAGTAAAAGTTAACGCTGTAGATCATCCATTTGGTAGCGGTAGGGGCAAGAGAATAAAAAGCAAAATTGCAAAAAGGAATGCTCCTCCTGGAAAAAAAGTTGGACATCTAAGACCAAAAAGAACTGGAAAGAAAAAATAAATAAAAAATTAAAAAATGATACAAAATACTGATTTAAGAAAAAAAGAATTCAGATATAGGGGGAAAACTATTGAAGAATTAAAGAATCTAAATCTTAGAGAATTCATTGATCTTTTAAAATCAAATGAAAAAAGAAGTGCTTTAAGACAAATTAATGAATTGCAACAATTTATTTTAAAATGTAAAACGAAAAATAAACAAAATAAAGCAATAAAAACTCATTTGAGACATTTAATAATCACCCCCGAAATTATTGGATTAAAAATTAAAATATATAATGGAAAAATATTTTTTCAGATAGAAATATCTAAAGAAATGCTTGGGCATCGATTAGGTGAATTTTCAGTTACTAGAACTAAAGTTAAACATGGAGCAGCAGGAGTTGGTGCAACAAGGTCTAGTTCCTCTTTATCTGTAAAATGAAATCTAAAAAAAATATAAATTTAAAGGGAAAAGCATCAGAGAAAAAATCTGAATCTTTTAAAGAAGAATCGAAAAAATCTGAAGAGATTTTAGAAAAAATCCAAAAGAAAAAAGAATCAATAATCAAAAGCCCAATTATTTGTGGAAAAAATCTTTCCATATCAAAAAAACATGGGCTTGCTATTTGTAAATTTATTTCAAAGAAAAAAATTGAAGAAGCAATAAGAGATTTAGAGAAGGTGGTTAAATTAAAAATTCCCATTCCAATGAGGGGAGAAATCCCCCATAAAAAAGGAAAAGGGATAATGTCTGCAAGATACCCTATAAAAGCCTCTCGAATTATTATTAAATTATTAAAAGGCCTAAATGCGAATGCTTTTGTAAAAAACATAGAGATTGAAAATTATAGAATTGCTGCAAAAACAAATTCTGCTCCAAGACCCTATAAACGTTTTGGCCAAAAAAAAATGAAACGCGCCCATATAATAATTAAACTCATTAAATTAAAAAATAAAATAGGAGATGCAAAGAAAAATGAAAAAAGAAAGAAAAATTAGTTTACGTGGAAGAAGCTTTAAAGGAAATGTTATAAAAAAATTCCCGAAAAGAGTTGTTATAGAATTTGAAAGAACAATTTATATCAAAAAATATGAAAGATATTTAAAAAGAAGAACAAAATTACATGCTAGATTGCCCGAAGAACTTTTTGAAAAAATAAATTTAGGAGATTATATTGAAATCAAGGAATGTCGTCCTTTAAGTAAGATAGTTCATTTCATGGTTGTAAGAAAAATAAATAAAAAAGAAAAATGAAAGGCGTTGCAGCAAATCTAACTAGGGCATTAAATATTGGAAGTCTTGTTTTAGCAAGCGACAATAGTGGAGCAAGGATTGTTAAAATTGTCTCTGTAAAAAGGGGAAAAAGTAAAAAAGGAAGGCAACAATATGCAAAAATTGGGGATAAAGTAAAAATTTCTGTTAGAGCAGGAAATTATAAAATGAAAGGGCAAGTTTTCGACGCAATAGTAATCCGGCAAAAAAAACCCTTTAGAAGAAACACTGGGGAGCGAGTTGCTTTTACAGATAATGCTGTTGCATTATTAAAAGATGATAAAGGAAATCCCAAGGGTACTCAAATAAAAGGCCCAATTTCAAAAGAAGTCTCAAGCAAATGGCCTTTTTTAGCAAGAATAACTAAATTTGTGCTATAACTTAAAATAAAAAATGAAAAATAAATTTTCAAAAAAATGGAAGGCAAGCAAACAGCCAAGGAAACAAAGAAAGTATCGGGCAAATGCTTTTTTACATATTAAACATAAATTTGTCTCTGCAAATTTATCAAAGGAACTGAGAAAAAAATATAATAAAAGGAACATTCCATTGATAAAAGGCGATCAAGTAAAAATTATGCGCGGAGAATTTAAAGGAAAAATAAATAAAATCGAAAAAGTAAATATAAAAAAATCAAGAGTAATGATCTCAAATATTAATAGAACTAAAAAGGATGGCTCTAAAATAAAAGTTTATTTTGATCCTTCAAATTTGCAATTGACTGAATTAAATTTAGAAGATAAAAAAAGAATTCAAACTTTAGAAAGAAGATTAATTTCTAAAGAAAAACCTGGGGGAAAATTTTTGAACAAAGATGAAAATCAAAAAAAAAGTAATGTGCACTTAAATAAAAAAAAGGATAATATAAAAAATGTACCTAAAAAGAAATAAAATACCAAAATTTTGGCCAATACCAAGAAAAGGAACAAAATATTTAGCCTTAGCTAATCATAATCAAAAAGAATCTATCCCATTATTAATTGTTTTACGTGATATTTTAAAATTAGTCAGAAATAAAAAGGAATTAAAAAAGGTTTTAAATGAGGGACAAATTAAAGTAAATCAAAAAAAAATTCAAGAAACAAATTTTCCCCTATGTTTATTTGATATAATTCATATTTTAACTACTAAAAAAAATTATCAGATAAATTTATCTGAAAATAAAAAAATCTATTTGAAAGAAATTTCTGATAAAGAAGCAGAAGCTAAGATTTTTAAAGTGGAAAATAAAAAAATTCTTCTGAAAAATCAAATTCAATTAAATTTAATGGGTGGTAAAAATATTATTTCGACTAAAAAAATTTTAATTGGAGAATCTATTGTCTTGGAATTAAAAAATAATAAAATCATTGAAATAATTCCTTTTAAAGAAGGAGAAAAAGTTCTTGTAATTAAAGGAAAACATCAAGGATATTCTGGAAAAATAAATAAAATCAAAAATCTTGGAAACAAAAAAATAGCAGAAATAATTTTTAATAAAACAATAATCAATGTTTGGAATAAAAATTTGATTATGATAAAATAAGATGGGAAATACAAATCAAAATAAGATGCGGAAAATTGAAATAGAAAAAATCATTCTTAATTGTGGTGGCACTGATGAAAAACTTGAAAAATCTGTGAAATTGCTTGAAAAATTAACTCAAAAAAAAATTAAAAAAATAAAATCTACGAAAAGAATTCCAGGATTCAAAATTTCTCCTGGAAAATTTAGTGGATGTAAAATAACAATAAGAAACAAAAACCAGATAACGGATTTGTTAAATAAATTTTTTGCTACAATTGAAAATGAAATTTCAAATAAAAAAATAACCTTAAATGCGGCTTCTTTTGGAATCCCAGAATGCATTGAAATTCCTGGATTTGAATATGATAGGGAAATAGGAATACTTGGATTTGAAATTTCAATAATTTTTAAAAGAAAAGGTAAAAGAGTGAAATTAAAAAAGAGCAAAAGAGGAAAATATCCACTTAAACAACAAATCTCTAAATTAGAAATAATTGAATATCTAAAAGAAAATTTTGGATTGGGGGTAATTTAATATGACTGCGAGTGATTGGAGAAAAGTATTGAAACAATTTATAAAAAAACCAGTAATAAAAATAAAATACATTAAACATAATCGACCTAAAAAGAGAACCACGGGCATAGCAAGAAAAAAATGCGAAAGATGTGGAAGATTTGGGGCGATGATAAATAAATATGGTCTTAATCTCTGTAGACATTGCTTTAGAGAAGTCGCTGAAAGATTAGGATTTAAGAAATATAATTAAAATGAGTCAAGATATTATCGCAGACGGATTAAATCAAATAATGAATGCTAAAAAAGCAAGAAAAGAAAATGTTGTTATTAAAAAACATTCTAAATTATTTGAGAATATACTAAAGATTGCAAAAGATTCAGGTTATCTAGATTATTCTATAAAAGAAAAGGACTTAATAATAAATTTTAATAAAATAAATGAAATTCGGGCGATTAAACCAAGATTTTCTGTTTCAATTAAAACAATAAATAAATATGTTAGAAGATTTCTTCCTGCTAAAAATTTTGGTTTTTTGATTATTTCAACTAATCAGGGTTTAATGAAACACGAAGAAGCTAAAGAAAAAAATTTGGGGGGTTGTTTAATCGCTTATATTTTCTAAATATTTAAGTACTAAAAATCAAATAAAATGAAAGAAAATGATAAAATGGAAAACTTGATTGAAACAATAGAAATACCAAATGAAATAAATGTAGAACTTTTAAAAAATGAGATAGTCATGAAAAAAGGTGAAGATACGCTTTCTAGAAAATTTAATTCAATAATTCGCCTTAAAAAACAAGATAATAAAATCGTCATCGAAGCTAAAAGGAATAGAAAAATTGAAAAAAAGAATTTTGGAACTCTTAAAGCCCACATAAAAAATATGATTAAAGGTTTTGAGAAAAAGTTTAAGTATAAATTGGAAATTGCTTTTGTACATTTCCCAATGAATGTAAGTGTTGATCAAGAAAAGAATGAAATAATAATAAAAAATTTTCTTGGTGAAAAAAAGGATAGAAAACTAAAAATTCCAGAAGGGGTTTATATCAAGATAGATAAAGAAATTATTGAAGTTGAATCTATTGATATTGAAAAGGCCGGACAACTAGCCGCAAATCTTGAAAAAAGAACCAAGGTTAGAAATAAAGATCGAAGAGTTTTTCAAGACGGAATCTTTATCATTGAAACTCCTAAAAAAAGGTTTTTATAAAAAATGAAAAAGAAATTTTTACGAAAAGATTGGAGAAAATATTCCAAATTAGGTTTAAGAAGAAAAAACAAACAGAAGTATAAAAAAGCAAAAGGGATGGACAATAAGATGAGATTAAATATGAAAGGGAATCTTAGAAATATTTCCATTGGCTTTAGAACTAAAAAAGAAGGAAGAAATTTGATAGATGGTTTAACCATCAAAAATATTTTTAATTTAAAAGATTTGAAAAACATTAAAAAAAATGAATTGGGAATTATAATGCATATTGGAAAGAAAAAAAGAATGGAAATTGCAGAATATGCTTTAATAAATAAAATCAAATTAAAAAATTTGGATCCAGAAAAATATTTAGAAAAAATTAAAATGGAAATAAAAGAGAAAAAAGAAGAAAAATTAAAGAAAATAAAAGAGAAAAAAGAAAAATCTAAGAAGAATAAAATGAAAAAAGATCAAAAAACAGAAAAATCCAAAGAAGAGATTCAAAAAAAGGAAAAGATAGAAGAGGAAAAAGGGCATAAAGATCAAACTTTAAATTTAAATAATAAAAAAATGAATTTGAAAAAGAAAAAAGATGAATTTAAGAAATAAGAAAGATTTAGCTGCAAAAACACTTCATGTTGGAAGAAATAGGATTTATTTTAATAATCAGGGATTTAAAGAAATAAAAGAAGCAATAACTAGGCAAGATATTAAAGACTTATACAATGAAAAAATGATCCAAATTAAACCAATAAAGGGTAGAAAAAAAATACAGAAAAGAAAAAGGAAAAGGGGCCCGGGGAAAATAAAGAAAAAATTAAATAAAAGGAAACAAGAATATGTTAAAATAACCCGGAAATTAAGAGATTATATAAAATCTCTGAAAAATCTTGGGATAATATCTAGAGAAACTTATCTTGATTTAAGAAAGAAAATAAGAATGAGAATTTTCAAAAGTAAAAGAAATCTCCAGGAATATTTACAAAAAACTTTTAAATTAGATTTAAAGAAACAACTTCCGAGTAAAAATTTAAAAAAATCAGTAAAAACAAATTCGAAAAAAGAAAAATTGCCTCAAAATAATCTAAGGAAATTAAATAAAACTAAAAAGATTTCGAAAAAAATAAACAAATCAAAAAATATAAAAATAACAAGTAAAAACAAATTAAAATGAATTTAAATAAAAGAAGAAGAAGAGAATTTAAAACAGATTATAAAAAACGATTGAGATTACTTAAGGGAAATTATCTAAGATTTGTTGTTAGAAAAACAAATAAATATTTAATTTTGCAGATAGTTGATTCAATAAAAGCTCAAGACAAGATTCTCTTTTCATCAACAACCAAAGAATTGCTAAAATTTGATTGGCCAGAAGAGAAAAAATCTAGTTTGAAATCTTTAAGTGCTGCTTATTTAACAGGATTATTGCTTGGAAAGAAAATTATTAATTTAAAGAAAGAATTAATTTTAGATAGTGGATTAATTCCGAATACCAAGGCCTCTAGGGTTTATTCAGCAGTTAAGGGATTAGTAGATTCTAGAATAAAAATTAAACATAATAATAAAATATTCCCAAATGAAGACCAAATTTCTGGGAAATATATGAAAGAAGATTTTTCTTCTGAATTTAAAAAAATTAAAGAAAAAATAATAAAAAATGATGCCTAGAAGACCAAAAAAATCAAAAGAAGAAATTCAAAAAATTAGAGAAGAAAGACTAATAGAAACCCAAAGGCAACAATTAGAAAATTGGAAACCTAAAACTGAATTGGGAAAACTTGTTAAAGAAAAAAAAATAACAAAAATTGAAGAAATATTGAATCATAAAATTTTAGAACCAGAAATTGCAGATACTTTATTAAATCTAAATTCTGAACTATTGAACATTGGACAATCTAAAGGAAAATTTGGTGGTGGAAAAAGACGAGCTTGGAGACAAACCCAAAGGAAAACTGCTGAGGGAAATGTCCCTACTTTTTCTTGCATGTGCGTTGTAGGGAATAATGAGGGAATTGTGGGGATTGGCTATGGTAAATCTAAAGAAACCCTTCCTGCAAGATCAAAAGCATTAAGAAAAGCTAAATTAGATATCATAAAAATTAAAAGGGGTTGCGGCAGTTTTGATTGCACTTGTGGAGAACCACATAGTGTTCCTTTTATTGTTGAAGGTAAATGTGGAAGCTGTAGAATAAAATTAATTCCAGCACCGCAAGGCACTGGATTAGTTATTGGTGATGAATGCAAAAAAATATTAAAACTCGCAGGAATAAAAGATGTTTATAGTGTTAGTTTTGGAAAAATAAGAACTACAATAAATTTGGCAAAGGCTTGCCTATATGCTTTAAAGAAAACAACAGAAAAATAAAATGGAAGAAAGAAAATTTATAAAATTAAAAAAAGAAGAATTTGCGATCAAAGAATATATTAAAAAGAGCCTGGGTAAGGGAAAGATAAGTAAATTGGATATTGAATATACTCCTTTAGGAGAAAAAATAATTATTCTTACGAATCGCCCGGGATTTGTTATTGGAAAAAAGGGTGAAAGAATTGACAGATTCACAAGATTTTTAAAAGAAAAATTTAAATTAGATAATCCCCATATTGAAATCAAAGAGATAGAAGAACCACTCTTTGATTCTCAATTAGTTGCAGATGAAATTGCGACAGCATTAGAGAGAATGGGGAATCTAAAATTTAAAGTTATTGCTTATAGGAAATTACAAGAAATAATGGGGCAGGGAGCTCTTGGTTGTGAATTAAGATTAACTGGAAAATTACCTAGCGAAAGATCTAAATCTTGGAGATTTGCTTTAGGTTATCTTAAAAAGGCTGGAGAACCAAGTAAAGAGATTAATCGAGCCCAATCCACAGCATTGACTAAAACAGGAATTATTGGTATAAAAGTTGCGATTATGCATCCTAAGGCAAAAATTTATGATAAAATTGAGATTAATGATGAAATTAAAAAACAAATTAATGAAATTCCAAAAGATCAAAATATAGAAAAGACAGCAATAAAAAAATTAAAAAAAATTAAAAAAACTCGGAAAACAAAAAAAATTAAAATTAATTAAAATGGGAATCTTAAAAAATAACGAAATTTCAAGAATGTCTGAAAAGGAAATAAATGAAAAACTAGAAGAATTAAAATTAGAATTAATTAAAAGTAAAATTACTTCTAGCAAAAGTGGAAAAACAAAAATTAAAGAAATAAAAAAGACAATCGCAAGATTATTAACATTTAATAGACAAAATAAAAAGTCTATTAAGAAATAAATATGGATATATGCCCCAAATGTGGTTTGCCTTTACAAGCCTGTGTTTGCGAAGAGATAGCAAAAACTGAACAGAGAATAAATTTACAAATTGTGAAAAAAAGATTTGGGAAATTAATAACAATCATCTCTGGTTTTAAGGATATAAATCTTAAAACAATTGCAAAAAATCTTAAACACGAATTAGCTTGTGGTGGGACAATAAAAGATAAAATAATAGAATTGCAAGGAAATCATCTTAAAAATGCAAAAAAGGCATTGATAAATCAAGGATTTCGAGAAGATTTGATAGAAATTATATAAAGGCAAATCTAAAATTAAAAAGAAGAAAGGTTAATAAAGAGGATCAAAATAGATAAGAATATATGGAAAATAAAAAAAAATTAATAGCAGTTATTAGAATTCATGGAAGAGTTAAAGTTCCAAAAGATATTGTAAACACTCTTGATAGATTAAGATTAAAAAGAAAATATTCTTGTGTCCTAATTCCTTTTAGTAATAAAAATTTAATGGGTATGATAAAGAAAATAAGATATTATATTGCATTTGGAGAAATTGAAAAAGAAACTTTAGTAAAATTATTGAAAGCTCGGGGTAAAAAAATTGATAAAAAAATTTTTAATGAAGAAAAAATTGCAGATTCACTAATTAATGGAAATTCTCTGAAAAAATTGGATTTTAAACCTTTTTTTAAATTACATCCGCCAAGAAAAGGAATAAAAAGTAAATTACAATATCCTAAAGGAGTTTTAGGCAATAATAAAAAAGATATAAATAAATTAATTTTAAGGATGCTGTAAATAGTGTTTATTAAATTCAATGAAGATCAAAAAAACGAAAAAATCCAAGAGACTGCGAGGAAGTAAAACTCATGGACATGGTGCTAAGAAAAAATGGATGGGAAAAGGCCATAAGGGTGGAAAAGGAATGGCTGGAACTGGAAAAAGGGCTGATCAAAAAAAATCCTTAATTTTAAAAAAATATGACCAATATTTTGGGAAAAAGGGGATTACAAGTAAAAAAACTCAAAATAAAAAAATAAAAAAAATAAATTTGGGTTCTATTCAAAAAAACTTGCTTTCTCTTTTAACAAAACATGGTGAAGATGGTAAATTAAATTTAAAAGAATATAAAATTCTGGGGAATGGAGAATTTAAAGAAAAGCTAATTATTATTGCAAAAGGCTTTAGTAAAAGTGCTAAAGAAAAAATAGAAAAAAATAGGGGGCACGCAATTCTTTTTAAAAAATTAAAAAAAATTTAATTAAACAAGGAATAAAAGAAAATCTTTAATTTGTAAAAGATTTATCAAAAATATTTAAATTTAATATGGGATTTAGAAATATATTAAAAAACCTTCCAGAGGTTATTGGTCCTACTGAAAAGAAATTAGGTTTTAATATTAAATTAAAATGGACCCTAATAATTCTTGGGGGATTTTTTATTCTTTCAAATATTTCTCTTTATGGTTTAGCAAATAATGCTTTAGAGAGATTTGAGTATTTGGCAATTATTATGGGAACTAGTTTTGGTTCTATAATTTCTTTGGGAATTGGTCCAATTGTAATGGCCTCTATTATTCTCCAATTATTAGTTGGAAGTAAAATCTTAAATATTGATACTTCTACGGCTGATGGGAAAAGATTTTTTCAAGGAATTCAAAAATTATTAGTTTTCTTTTTTATATTAATTGAGGCGATAATTTATGTTTCTATGAAGGGCTTGGAAGCAATTCCGGGTTATGGCTTTATTGTGATTTTTCAATTGATTTTGGGAGGATTAGTAATCTTATTTATGGACGAATTATGTAATAAATGGGGTTTTGGATCTGGAGTTAGCTTATTTATTGCTGCAGGTGTTGGATGGAGATTAATAACCTCTGCTTTTGGATTCTTAGGACCTCAAGGGAATCTTCAAATTTCTGGAAAATTCATAGTATTTGTAACTAGTTTATTGAATCAAAATCCTCAGGCAGCGATGTGGGCCTTTGCAGCAATATTTTCTACAATTGTTTTATTTTTAGTCATTGTTTGGGCGCAATCTTTGAAAATTGAAATACCCCTAAGTTATAATCGATTAAGAGGATATGGGATTAAATGGCCTCTTCAATTCTTTTATACTAGTGTAATCCCTGTAATTTTAACTGCAGCATTAATTGCTAATCTTCAATTATTTGGAGGAATCGCTCAAAATTGGATTGGTCATCCAACCATTTTAGGAAATATTGTAAATGGACATGCAGAATCTGGTTTCCTATATTGGATTAGTTCCACCAATATTGTAGAAAGAATCATTCAAGGAAGTTGGGAATGGAAATTATTAATTCAGACAATGGGCCATATTTTGTTTTTTATGATTTTTACTGCAATATTTTCTTTGTTTTGGGTTAAGACTTCTGGAATGGATGCTTCAAATCAGGCTCAAAAAATTTTGCAATCTGGTTTACAAATCCCTGGATTTAGGAAAGATGAACGAATTTTACAATCAATTTTATCTCGATATATTCTCCCTTTAACAATTATGGGGGGGGTTGCCATAGGATTTCTTGCTGCACTTGCGAATGTATTGGGAACATTAGTTGGTGGAACAGCCCTACTTTTAGGAATTATGATTACTTTTCAATTTTACCAAAATATTGCGCAGCAACATGCAATGGATATGAATCCAAGTTTAAGAAAGGTTATGGGTGTTTAAAATAATGATAAAAGAATTAATTCAAACAAATCCAAAGATTGCAATAATTATTATTTCCTTATTAGTCACGCTTGTGATAACTACTATTACTTATTTTGTTACTGATAGGAAAAAAATGAAAGAGATTAAAACAAAACAAAAAAGATTGAGAAAAGAAATCAAAGAATGTAGGGACAATCCAAAAAAAATGATGGAATTAAATAAAGAAATGATGAAAGATCTCCCAGAACAAATGAAACATTCTTTTAAACCCATGTTAATTACTATCGTGCCCCTATTAGTTTTATTCGGATGGTTAAGAAATACTTTTGCAGAAACAACTCTTGCTTCGGGATGGATTTGGTGGTATATTATTTCTTCATTAATTTTTAGTATGATTTTAAGGAGGTTATTTAAATTAGAATAAATCAAATTAAAAAATCGATCTAAAATTAAATTTTAATAAAAATAAAAAAATGGACAAAAACAAAATTTTAAAATTACAAGTTATTGAAGAAGAAATTAATGAAATTGATAATAAATTAAAATATATTGAAGAAGATCTTTCGAGTATAAAAGAATTAAAAAATGATTTAAAAGAAATAAAGAAAACAAAAGAAGATATAGCTTGGGTAGAATTAAAAAAAGGGATTTATATGCCCATAAAAATTGTAAAAGGGAAATTATTAATTAGATTAACAAATAAAGAATTTATAAGAAAACCCATTGATGAAACCATTAATTTAATTGATGAAAATTTGAAAAAATTGCTTGAAACCAAATCATTTTTTTTAGAAAAATTTGGGGATTTAGAATCACAGATAAATAGTTTAATTAAGGATAAAGAAGAATAATTTGCAAATCCTGTCTTAAAATAATTTATGATTTTTATTTACTTTCTTTAAAAATTGAGCATAAGTTTGATTCCCAAATTCTGAAATCATTCCTTGAATGTTTTTCTTTTTTATTAATTCAAAGCAAGGATTTTTCATATTAATTTTTTTATGATTTTTCCAAATTTCCTCTGAACTTCTTTGTTCTATTTTTATATTTTTTGGTGAATATTTTAAAGAATCTGAAAGAATATATAGGGGGATTTTGCTTTTTTTTGCAATTTGCGCGAACATACCACTACCAATCTTATTTATTGTACCTTTTTTAAATAAAACATCTGCACCAAATAAAACTAAATCTGCCTTTTTTGTATGTTGAGTTTTTGTTAAAGCAACTGCAGCTGCAGAATCAGCAAATAAGGTAACTTTAATTCCTGCTTTTTTTAATTCTATTGCACTTTTCCTCCCTTGATAAAGCGGGCGAGTTTCAGTATTATAAACTTCGAATTTCTTATGATTTTTTTTTGCATAGATTAATGATTGAATTACAGTTGAAGAATGACAATGCGTAAAAATAACAGAATTATCTTTTATTATCTTAAAAACAGTTTCGTTAATTTTTTTTTGATTATCTTTTAACTTTTTAATAAATTGCTTATAAGAGACTTTATCTGCAATTTTAAGAGAATTTTTTAAAAGAGCTTCTGTAGGCCTTAGAGATAATAATTTTTTTTTGGATTTTTCTGTTGGAATTAATTTATAAGCATAAAAGGCCTTTTTAGCTATATCTTTTGCTCCTTGAATTTTAAGTGATTTTATATCGTTGCAAATTTTATTAAAAATTATTTTTTTATCCATTTATTTTATTTCATAATTTTAATTATTTTAAGGATTCTTAAAAATAATTCGAATGAAAACTATAAAAATCTATTGATTAAATTTTAATTCTTAAATCTAAAACTTTTAATAAGATTTAAAAATCTATTAAGTTAATAAGATTCCAGGAGAAAAAATGTTAGAAAATTTAATTAATCCAAAAAAGGCTGAAAAACGTCCTTGGGAAATGTTTTTTATCGGCGCATTTTATGCTTTAGTTTCTTTAATTTTAGTTGAATGGGTTTTTGCTGGTGATCCGGTTTTATCTAGATATCAAGGATTATTAGTAGTCACATTTACAGTTATTTTTTCTTTGCCTTTTATGTATTATGCAATTAAAAATGAAGAACAAAAAGATTTGCAAATTAAAGGTTTTAAAAAACTAATAAAGGAACATGAAAAAGCCATTCTTTATTTTATGTTCTTATTTATCGGTTTTATTTTTACTTTTTCTGTTTGGTATGTTGCAATAGAAGACGGTAATCAAAGTTTTAAAGTTCAAATTGAAACTTATTGTGCAATTAATCAACCCACAAATTTTGATCAATGCGTCTCAGAATATGGAATGGAACAATCTTCTACTTCAAAAACCACTGGTTTTTCGATTACAAAAGACAGATTCCTAAGTATTTTTATTAATAATATTTATGTTCTCATCTTTACTCTGATTTTTTCTTTGCTGTTGGGGGCCGGGGCCATTTTTATCTTAGCCTGGAATGCTAGTGTAATTTCTGCTGCAGTTGGAATTTTTGCAAAATCTAATTTAATTCAGGTGCCTATTGGAATTTTGAGATATATGATTCATGGAATCCCAGAAATTGCAGCATATTTTACTGTAGCGCTTGCTGGCGGAATTGTTGGTGTAGCAGTTATAAAACATGAAATTCATTCTGAAAAATTTTGGATAATCCTCCAGGATTCTTTAAATTTAATTATTTTGGCTATTGTATTGCTTTTAGTTGCTTGTTTCATAGAGGTTTTTATAACTCCAATTATTTTTTAAAAAATTAAAGAATAAAAAATTTAGAAATCTTTGAAAAGAATTAAATTTAAAAATCAAAAATTATAATTAACTTTGTTATAAAAAATAAGAAGAAATAAAAGATGGTGAAATATATTTGCAAAAATTGTAATTATCGATTTAATTCGAATAATGATCAAAATGAATGCCCCTATTGTGGTAGAAATGCTCTTGAAAAAGACAAATCTGCTTCAGAACTTTTAGAAGAAATTGAAAATATTTTAGAAGGATAGTTAAAGAAATTTTTTGGCAAAAAAATTTGGATTCTTTTTTTTAAATAAGTTTAAAAATAATTAAACCAACAATAATCTATGGAATTGTTATTATTTTTTTCATTAATAATAAGTGCAATAATCTGTTTAATATTTTTGCCTGCTTGGATAAAAAAAACAAAAAAGATACACTTAGTTTGGAGAGATATGAATAAATATAATCCCTTAAAGAAAATCTCTGCTTCTGGGGGAATTATTGTTTTAATGGCCTTTATTATTGGTTGTTTATACTATATTGCATTTAGAACTTTTTTAATGAGGGCTATTGATGGAACAACTATAAAAATATTCAGCATAATTTGTGTTATTTTAATTTTATCAATCATTGCACTTATCGATGATTTATTTGGATGGAAACAGGGTGGACTTTCAATTTCTTTGAGATTGTTTTTAATTTTAATTGCTTCAATTCCTTTAATTGTTATTAATATTGGTAATTCTTTAATAGTTTTTCCATTTATTGGTGCCATAAATCTTGGAATTTTTTATTCATTAATAATTGTGCCTTTAGGGATTGTTGGTGCTTCGGCAACTTATAATTTTTTGGCTGGATTTAATGGTCTTGAAGCAGGGCAAGGAATTCTTATTTTAAGTTTTTTATCTTTTGTGGCTTATAAAACCGGCTCTGCTTGGCTTGCATTAATTGGATTGATAATGGTCTCTGGATTAGTTATTTTTTATATTTATAATAAATATCCTGCAAAAGTTTTCCCAGGCGATATTTTAACATATCCAATTGGTGCTTTAATTGCCTGTATGGCAATATTAGGAAATTTCGAAAAAATTGCTTTAATTATTTTTATTCCATATATTATTGAGACAATTTTAAAGATCCGAGGAAAAGTTACTGAATTTAAAAATAAAAAAGAATGGCCTCAATCTTTTGGAATTCCGAAAAAAGATAAAAGTTTAGAAATGCCTTATAAAAAAATTTATAGTCTTACTCATTTCTCTATTTTTATTCTTAAAAAATTGAGATTGAAAAATAAAGTTTATGAAAAAGATGTTGTTTATTTTATTTTTATAATTCAAATTATTTTTATATTATGGGGATTATTTATAATCTAAAAAATTTTAAAGTAAACAAGGACTTTTGAAATAAACAAAGGATTTTAAAATAAAAATTTATTTATATGAGAACACTTAATTAAACATATTTAAATAAAGATCCCCATATTAGGAATATTAAATTGAAAAATGATGATGGAAGATATAAAAAAATCAATAGCGAAAATTTACGAAATTTCTAAAAAGAAAAACATTCGAATAATTTTTGCGATAGTTTTGCTTGCAATTATCTTGTTTTCTAGTTCTTTTATAAGGGTTCAAAATATAAACTTATTAAAAGATTCCACAACTGGAAAATACATCCCCCTAGCCTTAGATCCCTTTTACTTTTTAAGATTGGCTGAGACAATTATAGAGGAAGGTTCTTTACCAGAATATGATTCTATGAGATATCCTAGTTTAAGGGTGGGATTTTCAAATGAAATTCTCCCAATAATCTTGGTGGGATTATATAAAATGATTAGGCCTTTTAATAATGAAATTACTATCGGGCTTGTGGATATTATTTCCCCAGTAATTTTTTTTGTGCTGGGATTAATTGTTTTTTTCTTTTTGATTTATTCCCTAACTAAATCTAAAACAAATGCCTTAATCAGCACAGGATTCCTATCTATTATCCCCCTATATCTATATAGAACACTAACGGGTTTTGCAGACCATGAATCTATTGGAATGTTTGCATTTTTCTTAACCCTTTTAATATTCTCTCTTACACTTCAATTTTTAGAGAAATCCTCAAAAAAACAAGAAAATTTAAATCCAAAAAAGCAAAATAAAAAGCAAATTTTTAAAAATATAACTTATGGATTAATTCTTGGAATTGCTTCTGCATTTACTATTGCTAGTTGGGGGGGTATTGCTAAATTTGTTTTTATAATTATTCCACTTAGTTTTTTTATAATTTGGATTATGAAATCTAAAAATTTTAAAGAAAATCAAAATTTGCAAGAAGATACTAATTCTAAAAAAACTTTTTCAAATTATTTATGGGCCTATTTATCTTGGAGTCTTTTTTGCATTTTATTTGCAATTTTTTTTGGTTATAACTTTTCTTCAATTATAAATATTATTTTCCTGAATACAACTAGCATTCTCAATCCTTTTGTTTTTTTATTTTTATTAGTAGATTTTACATTTATGTTTAGAATTAATAAAATTCTTGATAAATTAAAAAATAAAAAAATAAAAAAATCTGGGATCCTCCTTAGTTTAATCATTACTCTAATTTTAAGTTTAATTATCTTAGGCATCTTTAAAGGAAATTCTTTAAGCTTTCTTTCAGAAATAATTAATAAATTATCACATCCTTTCGGAATTGAGAGAACTGGATTGACTGTCGCAGAAAATGCTCAACCTTATTTAATGGATTGGGTTAATCAGATTACCAAAGGATTTTTTTGGTTATTTTATATTGGATTAGCTTGTATTGGAATAAATTTTTCGAAAAACATCGATAATAAAAAAAATAAAATACTTTTTTGCTTATCTTGGATTATTTTAATTTCTGGGATTTTATTTAGTAGAATCTCTGCAGGTTCTATATTGAATGGTGAAAATTTTTTAAGTAAACTTGTTTATTTTGGAAGCATTATTTTATTTATTATCTTTTTAATTTATGCTTTTTTAAAAGCCAAAATTAAATTAAATGAAAACTTAATTTTAATTATTTCTTGGACCTTAGTTATTTTAATTGCTGCAAGGGGGGCCGTTAGATTATTCTTTGTAATTATGCCTTTGGTTTGCTTTATAATTGGATATGCGGCAATTAGTTTTAAAAATTATTACAAAAAAAGCAAGAAAAGTAAAGATGAACTTGTAAAAATGATTTTGGGATTGGCATTAATTTTTTTGATTATTCTTTTAATGATCACTGCAAATATTTTTATTACATCCACAACATATCAAGCGAAAAATACTGGGCTTTCTGCAAATAGCCAATGGCAAAATGCCATGGCTTGGGTAAGAAATAATACAAACATAAAAGATATTTTTATCCATTGGTGGGATTATGGGTATTGGGTTCAATATCTTGGAGAAAGGCCCACAGTTACTGATGGGGGCCATGCTAATGGTTATTGGGATCATTTAATTGGAAGATATCTTTTGACAACGCCAAAACCGGAAACTGCCCTAAGTCTTATGAAATCTCATAATGTCTCTTATTTATTGATAGATCCCACAGACATTGGAAAATATCCCGCCTATAGTTCTATTGGGAATGGGAAAGATAATCAAGATAGGTATTCTTGGATTATTACTATGATTTCAGATCCTAAACTAACACAAGAAACACAAAACGAAACAATTAGAGTTTATCAGGGGGGGAGTTTAGTTGATCAAGACATAATTTATTCTATTAATAATACAGAAATATTTTTACCTGAAAAAAAATCTGCAATAATCGGAATTATTTTGAAGACAGATTTAAATGAAAATTCTATGAAAATAAAACAACCAGAAGGTGTTTTTTTATATAATGAAGAACAAATAAGGATACCCTTAAGATATGTATATTATAATAATCAAGTATTAGATTTCAAACAAGGATTAGATTCAATAGTTTATATCTTCCCAAAAATTTCTCAAACTTCTGATGGATTACAAATAGATCCCCAAGGTGCTTTAATTTATTTATCCCAAAAAAATATGTGGAGTTTAGTTTCTCAAATGTATATCTTAAATAATTCTTTTGAAAAATATCAAGGATTAAAATTAGTTCATTCAGAACAAGATCCTTATGTAAATTTATTTAAAAATAGTGGGACAGATCTTGGGGATTTTATTTATTTTAATGGGATTAAAGCCCCAATTAAAATCTGGAAATTTGATTGTCCTTTAAATATTTTAGAAAGAGAAGAATTTTTAAGTAAATCTGGAGATTGGGCTGAATTTGATAATCTCCAATTTATAAAATAAAGCTAATGGATCTTAAATAAATTTTAAATCAGAATCTCTCAAATAATAAATCTCAACAAACAAAAAATTTTAATGAAAAATAATTTAAAAATGAAGGATTCAAAAATAGTAATAATAATTGGGACAAGAGCAGAATTAATAAAAAGTTTTCCCATTATGTTAGAATTACAAAAACAAAAAATTCCTTATTGTTTTATTCACACTGGGCAACATAATTTGCAGGATCTTTGCAAAAGATTTAAGGTAAAAAAACCAGAAATTGTTTTAAGTCATGAATCAAAAGAAGAATCAAAATTTTGGTCTAAAATAAATAAAAAATCCATATTTTGGAACATTGATATGATTTTTAAAATAAAAAAGATTTTGAAAAAATTTCCAAAATTAAAATATGTTTTATATCATGGAGACACTATGACTACTGCTTCAGCTTCCATTGGCTCTTCAAGATTGTTAAGCCCTTTTAAAAAATATAAAAATGCGCATTTAGAGGCGGGATTACGAAGTTGGAATTATAAAGAGCCGTTTCCAGAAGAAATTTCAAGAATAATTGCTGGAAGATTTTCAGATATTCTTTTTGCAGTCTCTGAAACATCAAAAAATAATCTAAAAAAATACTGGAAGAAAAAAAGAGTAATTAATGTTGGTAATTCTGTAGTAGATTCTATTTATCTTTCTTATAATCTTGCTAAAAAAAATAAAACAAAAATTTTTTCAAATAAAAAATTTGCTTTAGTATCGATTCATAGGCATGAAAACATAATAAATAAAAAAAGACTTTCTGCAATTGTTGAAATTTTGCAAAATATAAAAATACCAACCTACTTTGCATTACATCAAAGTACAAAAAGACAATTAATAAAATTTGCTCTTTATAAAAAATTACGAAAAAATAAAAATATAATAATTATCCCAACTCAAGAATATTCCAGATTTATTTATCAAATAAAACATGCTAGTTTAATTATTTGCGATGGAGGTTCAATGCAAGAAGAAAGTTTAATATTTCATATACCCTGCATTTTATTAAGAAAAGCAACAGAAAGGCCAGAAGGATTAAATTCAAACTTTCAGAGTTTAATTGGAGTAGATATTGAAAAAGCAAAAAGAAAAATAAAAGAATATTTACATAGAGATTTCAAAATAGAAAAATTTAAAAATCCTTATGGTGAAAAGGGTTTAACTAAAAAAATTGTGGACGTGT
>CAYZWY010000004.1:0-7170 GCA_964482315.1 Candidatus Woesearchaeota archaeon
ATTATAAAAATCAAAAAATTTCACTAACTTTAAATAGTCTAAAGAAGAATTAAGTCTATAAAATTAGAAAGAATTATTTATTTTAAAAAATGAAAATTTACGGAATTGGCGGGTTTAATGAAGTTGGAAAAAATATGACTGCTGTAGATTTAGGGGAAGATGTTATATTATTTGATTGCGGTTTATTTTTACCTCCAATAGTAGAATCAGAAGAGGCAAGGGATTTTTATGATGAAAAAAAATTAAGATCCCTGGGGGCAATACCTGATGATCTTATTTTGGATAAATTAGATTTGAGAAAAAAAGTTAGAGCAATTATCCCAAGTCATGCACATTTAGACCATATTGGGGCAATCCCTTATTTAGCACATAGATATAATGCAGACATAATCGCAACACCATTTACTATTGAAGTTTTAAAATCTTTAATTAGGGATGAAAGGATTATCATGAAGAATAGATTAAAATCTGTTTCACCTAATTCTTCTTGTTATATTCAAGGAAAAAATAAAAGATATTTAGTTGATTTCATTAATATTACTCATTCCACACTTCAAACATCAATGATTGCACTTCATACTGGTGAGGGAATTGTATTATATGCAAATGACTTTAAATTTGATAATACCCCAATACTCGGAAAAAAACCAAATTATGAAAAATTAAAAAAAATTAGTGAAGAAGGAGTTAAAGTTTTAATTGTTGATTCTCTTTATTCTTCTGTAGAAAGAAAAACTGCAAGTGAAAAGGTTGCAAGGACTCTTTTAGAAGATGTTCTTTTCACTACAAATAATAAAAATAATGGATTATTCATTACCACTTTTTCCTCCCATATTGCAAGATTAAAATCTATTACAGATTTTGGGAAAAAATTAAATAGAAAAATGATTTTTCTTGGAAGAAGTTTAAATAAATATGTTAGTGCTGCGACAAGAGTAAATTTATGTCCTTTTAGAAATAATATAGAAATTGCAAGTTATAGAAATCAATTGGAAAAATGCTTAAGAAAAATAGATAAAAATCGGGAAAAATATTTAGTAGTTTGCACAGGTCATCAAGGAGAACCCGGCAGTATTTTAGATCGATTATCTAAAAATAAACTTCCTTTTAGATTTAAATCTCAGGATCATCTTATTTATTCTTCTTCAATAATTCCTTCAAAAGTTAATATAAGAAATCGAGAGAAGTTAGATAATAGATTTAAGAAATCAAGAGTAAGATTATTTAATAATATCCATGTTTCAGGACATGCTGGAAGAGAAGATTTAAGAGATTTTATTAATTTAATTAATCCCGAACATATTATCCCTGCACATGGAAGTCATGAAAAAATTAGTCCAATGATCAGTTTAGCAGAGGAATTAGGTTATAAAAATAAAAAAAATGTGCATTTGATTAACAATAAACAAAAATTAGAATTTAAATAAAATTTTATTTTTTTAATATTTAGAATTTTAAGGAAAATTTAAATAAATAATAAACTATTAAAATATTATGGAAATCTTTTAAAATATAATTAAATAAAATATAATTAAATAAAATATAATGGTTAATGAAGATATTATTACTGCTTTAAATAATTCCCTTGAAAGGGGGGAATCTTTAGATAATGCTATGCAAATTCTGATTAATACTGGATATAATCCAAATGAGATTAAAGAAGCATCTAATTTTTTTAAGAAAGGAGTTATCTCAATTCAAGAAGCAAAAGAAGATGAAAAATTAATAATGCCAAATTCTAAAAGATTTTCCTTGAAAGCATTTAATAAAAAAAAATCTTTGAAAAAAAATCAGAAGGAAATGAAAAAAAATAAGGTATTAAATAAAAGGCCTAAGAGATCTTTAGAAGAAATAAAAAGAATTAAGCAAGAAGTTTCCAAGGGGGATCAAATAATTGAAAAAACAATCCCCAAAGAATTCATAAAAAACCCTATACAAAATTCTATACAAGAAACTGCTCAGAAATCTACATCAGAATCTATTCAAAGATCTACCTCTGAATCCACAAAAGAATCTTTTGAAAGAAATAATTTAGATGCAGATAATTTTTTTGAACCCCCAAAAAATTTTCCAATGATTTCTGCACCAAAATTAAAAGAAGATTCAGAATCTTTCTCACAACAAATATCAAAAATCAAGAAAACTAAAAAAAGTCATAGAAAAGAGATAATTCTTTTAATTATTTTATTATTTTTAATAAGTGTTTTTGTTACAACAATGATTTTTAAATATAAAGTTCTTAATTTATTCCCTTAATTCTTTAATAGTATAAAAATGAATGTATATCAACCAGCCGAAGACTCTTATTTACTAGCCAAAACTTTGAATTTTTTTTTAAAAGGCAAAGAGAAAAGCATAAAAATTTTGGATTTGGGAAGTGGTTCTGGGATTCAAGCAGAAATTTGTAGAAAACAAGGATTTAAGAATATTTTAACTTCAGATATCAATGAAGAGGCAATAGGGGGTTTAATTAAAAAAAAATTTAAATCCATAAAAAGCAATTTATTTGAAAAAATTCAAGGAAAATTTGATTTAATTATTTTTAATCCCCCATATCTTCCAGAAGATAAAAGAGAATCAATAAATTCAAAAATATCTACCACTGGTGGAAAAAAAGGTTACGAACTTATTCTAAAATTTTTAGAACAATCTAAAAATTATTTAAATTATTTTGGGCAAATTATTTTTTTAATTTCTTCTTTAACTCATCCAAGAATTATTATTAAAAAGGCAAAAGATTTAGGATATAAAATTCAGCAAATTAATAAAAAAGAGTTATTTTTTGAATCTTTATTTGTTTATATTTGTTCTAAAAAGTCAATAAATAAGATGGATAAAAGATCATAGTTGTTTTTTTAATATTTATTTTTTATAACAATCATTTTTATATAATTTATTTATTTATTGTTATAATTCGTTTAAAATCAAAATGAAATTCGCACATTTAGCAGATAGTCATTTAGGTGGTTGGAGACAACCAGAATTGCAAGAGCTTAATTCTGAATCTTTTAAAGCAGCAATAAATATCTGTGTTCAAGAAAAATTAGATTTCATTCTTTTTAGTGGGGATTTATTTGATTCAGCATTTCCTTCTATAAAAGTTTTAAAAGAAACTTTTGCAGAATTTAGAAAATTAAAAGATGCAGGGATTAAAATATATCTTATTGCAGGAAGTCATGATTATTCTGTTTCTGGAAAAACTTTTTTAGATGTTCTAGAAAAAGCAGGATTTTGTGAGATTTGTGAATATGAAGAAATAGGAGATGAAATTTTTTTAAAACCAATAATCCATGATTCTTGTTATATTTATGGTTATCCTGGAAAAAAAGCAGGCATAGAAGTTAAAGAAATAAAAAGAATAAAAATAAAAGAACCATATAAAGACCATTTCAGAATTTTAATGCTTCATACCACTATAAAAGATGTTGTAGGCACTTTGCCAATAGATTCTGTAAATTTAAATGAGCTTCCTAAAGCAGATTATTATGCCTTAGGGCATATCCATATTGATTTTGAAAAAGAAGTAAATAATCTCCCAGTGATTTATGGGGGCCCACTTTTTCCAAATAATTTTAAAGAACTCGAAGAATTAAAATTTGGAAGTTTTTATATTATTGATGTAGAAGGATATACTAAAATAACAAAAAAAGAAATTAAATTAAAGGAAGTAGAAAATATTAAAATAAAATTAGAAAATGCCTTAATTGGCACCGAGAAAATAATTTCAGAGTTAGAAAAAAGAGATTTAAAAGACAAAATTGTTTTACTTAGAATCTTTGGGGATTTGATAAAAGGGAAAACTTCAGATATTAAATTTCAAAAAATAGAGTCATATTTAGAAAAAGCCGGGGCATATTGTTTTTTAAAAAATACTTCAAAATTAAAGAATCAAGAAAGAGAATTAAAAATAGAAATTCCTGAAAAAGAAATGGAAAAAGTAGAAGATATTTTGATTGGAAGATATGAAAAAGAAAATCCGTCAGATCTGAATAAATTGATTCCTTCTTTAATTAATTCTTTAAATTTAGAAAAACAAGAAGGAGAACAAATCAAGATTTTCGAATCGAGGCTGCTAGCAGAATTAAATAAAATTTTAGGAATAAATCTTTTTAATTAAAATATAAAATGATCTTGAAAAAATTATTCATTGAAAATCTTAGAAGTTTTAAGGAACAGGAAATTATTTTTAAAAAAGGTTCTACTTTACTTTCAGGGGATATAGGGTCTGGAAAAACAACAATTCTTTTAGCAATTGAATTTGGATTATTTGGATTACAACCCGGGCAGAAAGGGATTTCTCTTTTAAGGAGTCAAGAAGACCAGGGAAGGGTTATTTTAGAGTTTGAAGTAGAAAAAAAAGAAATAATTATTGAAAGAACTTTAAAAAGGAAAAAAAATTCAGTTTCTCAAGATTATACTGCAATCACAATTGATGGAGAAAAATTCGAAGGTAGTATAAGTGAAATTAAAGATCGGGTATTGAAATTATTAAATTATCCCTTAGAATTTTCTAAAAAGATAAATCTTCTTTATAAATTTACAGTATATACTCCTCAAGAAGAGATGAAGCAAATAATTTTAGAACCTAGGGATCTTAGATTTAATACATTAAGATATGTTTTTGGAATTGATAAATATAAAAGAATAGAAGAAAATACTTTTATTTTAATTTCTAAATTAAAGGAAAAAATTCGAATTAATGAGGGATCAATTTATGATTTAGAGGAATGGAAGAAATCCTTACAAGAAAAGAAAGAAGAATTAAAAAATTTAAAAGTTATGCAAAAAGATTTAATAGAAAAATCAAAACAAGCAATGGAATTTAGAATATCTAAAGAAAAGAATTTAAAAGAAACACTTGAAAAAATAGATGAGAAAAAATCTCTTGAAAATGAGGGATCGAAATCAAGATTAATTATTTCTGAAAAAGAGCAACAAAAAGCTAATTATAACTCAAATATAAAAAGTTTAGAATTGCAATTGCAAGAGACAATTGGGGGATCCCTTAATAATGTAGAATTAGTTTCTTTGAATCAAAGAATTGAATTTCAAAAGAATAAAGAATCAGAATTACAAAAAGAATATATTCAAATAAGTACAAAGATAAATTTCAAAAAATCTAAAATAGAAGAAACTGAATCTTTAAAAAGTAAAATTTTTAATTTAGAAAAATGTCCAACTTGTTTGCAAGAGGTTTCTGAAAATTATAAAGAAAATATTTTAGATAAAGCAAATAAAGAAATACAAAATCTTCAAAAAGAAATAAATGAATTTTCTATGAGAAAAAATCAATTAAATGAAAATATTCTCCGCGTTAAAAAAATATTGCAAGAGTTTCAAGAGAAAAAATCACAATTAGACCTTTTAAAAGTAAAACTAGAAAATTCAAAAGAAAAGAAGCAAAGAATTATAGAATTAGAAGATCAAAAGAGTTTTTTAGAAAAAGATTTAAGCATTTTAAAAGGGCATCTGCAAACCATTGAAGAATCTATAAAAGATTATCAGAAATATGATGTAATTTATGAAAATCTTAAAATAGAATTAGATAATGCCAAAATAGTTGAGAGGGCTAAAATTATAAAAGAAGTAGAAATTAATAAAGAAATTCAATTTTCAGAACAACAAATTCAAGAAAAACAAAAAGAAATAGAAAAAAAGGAATTATTAAAAGAAAAGACAGAAAGAATAAGGGAGATAGAATATTGGATTTCTGAAAAATTTTTAGACCTTATTTTATTTACAGAAAAACAAGTCATGGTAACACTAAGGACAGAATTTGCCAAGGTTTTTTCAAAATGGTTTTCAATTTTAGTTTCTGATTCTCTTTCAACAAGATTAGATGAAGATTTTTGCCCAATTATTGAGCAACAAGATTATGGATTAGACTATTCTTTTTTATCTGGGGGAGAAAGAACTGCAATTGCATTAGCCTATCGTTTGGCATTAAATCAAATAATCAATTCATTATTAAGTAATATTAAAACAAAAAATTTAGTTATCTTAGATGAACCAACAGATGGTTTTTCAGAAAATCAATTACATAAAATGGGCGATGTTTTAAATCAGTTAAATGTTGAGCAATTAATTCTCGTAAGTCATGAACAAAAAATCGAAGATTTTGTAGAAAATATCATTAGAGTTAATAAATTTCAAGGAATCAGCGAAATAACTGAAGTTAATGAGGTTGAAAAAAATATTCCATTTAATGAAGATAGAAGCATTAAAAATTGAAAATAACACTAAAAATATGCAAGAGAAAGTATTAGATTAATCTTTTCGCAATTTTTCTCGATTTTCAAAAACTTTATAAACCTTTAAATCGATGTATTTTTGTAAATTCTAATGTTTAATTAATATTAATGGTTTTTATCAAGGAATTTCAAAATGGATAATAAAATTGAAAAAAATATTTTAAGAACTGGAACAACGATTCTGGGAATCACCTGTAAAGATGGAATTATTATGGCAGGAGATAGACAAGTTACTGGTGGTGGAAGCATTGTCATGCAAAAGAATTTTCAGAAAGTTAATCAGATAAATGATTATTTAGTTGTTTCTTGGACTGGAGGGGTTGCAGACGCATTAATGTTGACTAAGTTAATTAATGCTGAGCTTCGATTAAAAGAGTTAAAAAGTAAAAGAAGACCTTCTGTAAAAGAAGCAGCAAATCTAGTTGCAATGATTACTTTTAAAAATATTAGGCAACCAAGCATAATCCCCTCAATTGTAGGAACCTTAATTGCAGGATTTAATAATGATAAAAGTTTTGAATTATATAGTATTGAACCTGCAGGCGGAGTTTATAGGGTTGAAGATTATGATGCTAGTTTTGGTAGTGGAATGCCTTATGTCTTAGGCCTATTAGAAAGGGGTTATAAAGAAGGTATTAAAGTAAAAGAAGGAATTAAATTAGCAATCGAAGCTCTAAAATCTTCTACTCAAAGAGATGTTGGAAGTGGGTATGGAATTGATGTGTTTCAAATAACAAAAGAAGGAATAAAGCAAGTAATAAAGCAAAAAATTTTACCAGAATATAAGGATAATTTTTAAAAGTTAAGTTTAAACTATTAAAATTAAAATCATTTATTCAATTTATAATAAATAGTTATTAAATAAATATGGACATTCTAAAAGATATAAAAGATAGATTAAAAGAATTTATTGTAAATG
>CAYZWY010000004.1:7270-19292 GCA_964482315.1 Candidatus Woesearchaeota archaeon
AATATGGACATTCTAAAAGATATAAAAGATAGATTAAAAGAATTTATTGTAAATGCAAATTTTGAAGGGGCAAATATTGTTTTGTATACAAATAATATAAATTTTTTTAGAGATAATCAAGGGAAAATAAAAGAATTAGTAAATCAATTTAAAAAAAGAATAGAATTAAGAGCAGACCCAGGAATCTTGAAAGATCAAAAGCAAACTGAAGAAATCATAAGGGAGATAATTCCTAAGGAAGCAGAATTTGAAGAAATTTTATTTGATTCTCAAAGGAGTATATTAGTTATTGAAGCAAAAAAACCAGGGTTGGTTATTGGAAAAGCTGGGCTTTTATTAAGGGAAATAAGGAATAAATCTTTTTGGACACCAATTGTTCAAAGAAGTCCTGCAATTAAAAGTAAAATCACAGAAAGTATTCGAAATGTATTATATCAGAACAATAATGCAAGAAAAAAATTTCTAAATTCTATTGGAAAGAAAATATACAAATCTTGGAATCCTGAAAAAGTAGATGAATGGATAAGGATTAGTATGCTTGGGGGTGGAAGACAAGTAGGAAGAAGTTGTATTCTTTTACAAACCCCTCAAACAAAAGTTCTTTTAGATTGTGGGGTAGATGTGGCATCAAAAGGAAAATCTAAATTTCCATATTTAGATGTCGCAGAATTTAAATTAAATGAATTAGATGCAATTATTTTATCTCATGCACATTTAGATCATTCAGGATTAATTCCTTATTTATTTAAAATGGGTTATAAAGGACCAGTTTATATGACTGCTCCAACAAGGGATATAGCAGTTCTTCTTGCTTTAGATTTTATTGGAGTTGCATATAAACAAGCAGCAGCACCTTTGTTTTCATCAACAGATGTAAAAGAAATGGTAAAGCACACAATTTGCTTAAATTATAATGAAGTTACAGATATTGCTCCAGATATTAGAATAACCCTTTATAATGCTGGTCATGCATTAGGAAGTGCAATGACTCATTTAAATATTGGAAATGGAGCACATAATATTCTTTATAGTGGAGATTTAAAATGTTCAAAAACTAAATTATTAGATAGGGCAGTAATTAATTTCCAAAGATTAGAGACTTTAATTTTAGAATCTACTTATGGCAGTGGGCAAGATGTTCTTCCTAGAAGAGAAGAATCTGAAGATGAATTAATTAGTACAATAAAAGAGACTATTAATAAAAAAGGGAAAATTTTGATACCAGAATTGGGTCTCGGTAGGGCTCAAGAAACAATGTTAATTTTAGAAGAAGCAATGAAACAAGGAAAATTACCAAAAATTCCAATTTACATAGATGGAATGATTTGGGATATTAATGGAATTCATACAGCATATCCAGAATTTTTAAATCCTTTTATAAGAAAAGAGATTTTTCAAGAGAATAATCCTTTTGTTTCAGAAGTTTTTGAAAGAGTGGGGTCTGGAAGTGAAAGAAAAAAGGTTATTGAAGGAGGCCCCTGTATTGTGCTTGCAACTTCTGGAATGTTAGTTGGAGGGGCTTCTGTAGAATATTTCAGACATTTTGCAACAAATGAAAATAATAAAGTTTGTTTTGTTTGTTATCAGGGTGTTGGTTCTTTAGGTAGACAAGTTCAAGACGGAATTAAGAAAGTTAAAATGATTATTGATGGAAAAGAAGAATTTGTAGAAGTTAAATGCAATGTAATTTCTATTTCTGGATTGACTGCACATGCTGGTAGAAATGAATTATTAAGATTTATAGGCAGAATTCAACCAAGACCGAATAAGATAATTATAAATCATGGGGAACAATCAAAATGTTTAGATTTAGCATCAAGCCTTTACAAATTATATCACATTGAAACAAATGTCCCAAAGAATTTAGAAACATTAAGATTAAAATAAAATAAAATTAAAATGAAACATAATTCTAAAATCATATTTATTTTATTATTTTTATTTTTAATAACTCAACTTATTGGTTTATTTGTGGTCAATTTTTATAATTCTTCAGAAAATAAACTTCCATTAGGCATGGAGACAAATTATCAAGAAATTCCTAAAGAAATCTCTTTTAATTCATTTTTTTTTAATATTCTTTTTCCAATTATTTTTGTTTTTTTATTATTTTTTATATTAACTAAAAATAAAGCAAAAAAATTTATTAAAATCTGGTTTTTCATTGTTACAGGAATTGCAATAAGTGTGACTTTGAATGTTGGTTTTGTTAAATTAATGGGCCTTAATCTGGGGATCTTATTATTAGTAATCTCTTTGATAATCTCTTATTTTAAAATTTTCAAAAGAAATTTGATTTTACACAATTTATTAGAATTATTGATTTATCCAGGAATTGCAGCAATTTTTATCCCAATTTTAGGAGTTTTCAGCATTATAATTCTTCTTTTGATTATCTCATTTTATGATATTTGGGCAGTTTGGCATTCAAAAATAATGCAAAAGATGGCAAAATATCAAATAAATAAATTAAAAATTTTCACAGGATTTTTTATTCCCTATATAAGTAAAAAAGATAGGGAAAAAATTAAAAGGTTAAAAGTAAAATATAAAGAAAAATCAAAAAGTTTTTTAGAAAAGAAACTCAAAAAATCAAAAATTAAGGCAAATTTAGCAATTCTTGGTGGAGGAGATATTATTCTTCCAATGATTTGTTCAGGAATTTTTTATAGAGAATTTGGATTGATTCCAGCATTAATAATCCTTGTTTTTTCAGGGCTTTCCTTATTTGGTTTATTTACAATGGCAAAAAAGCAAAAATTTTATCCAGCAATGCCCTTTTTAACAATCGGGATTTACCTCGGAATAATTTTAATTTTTATTTTAAATTCATTGCAAATACTTTAGTTTTTAATTTTCATTTGAATTTACCAAAGAACACCAATAGTAATATATTCTATATCTTTAAATCTTATTTTTTTATCTGGAAGATCATTATTATCTCCTTTTGTAATAAAATAAATTCCATTTTCATCTAGAGATTTTTCAATTACTCTATGAATAATTAAATAATTCCCTTGTTTAAATGTGATTATATCTCCCACATTTATTTCCTTCTCAGAATTCGGCTTAATTCGTATACCATTTGTTTTTGAATCTAAAATTGGCAACATACTTTTAGTTGGAGCATAATATCCTAGGCTAGCATTATTCACATAAATAATTATCTTATCTGGGAATATCTTTATTTGATTGGGATTTATAAAATCTGAAGACATTGTAATTTGGTTTAAAGAAAGTTTATTAGAAGAATAAGGGATTTCTAATTCAGAAATAAAATAAAAATTAATAATATTTGCACTAAGGAATCCTAATAAAAATATTAGTAAAATTTTCAAAGATTTATCTAGGTACATTTTATTTTTGGGTATCTATTGTTCAAAGGATTTTTTAACTTATAAAGTTTATGTTTGTAAGAATTCTTTAGTAACAACAAACCCTAAAGTTTATAAACCCCTGAATAGTAATTAATTTATTAAATAAAAAATTTATATAATGATCCAAAACGAATTAATAAAACAGATAAAAGGATATTTCGATTTAAATATTTATGAAACTAAAGTTTGGCTAGCCTTACTTGGAAAAGGGGTTGCAAGTGCTGGAGAAATTGCTGAGATTTCTGGGGTTCCAAGAAGCAGAACTTATGATGTTTTAGAGGGCTTGGAGAAAAGGGGTTTTGCTCTAATGAGATTAGGAAAGCCTGTCAAATATATTGTGGTTAAACCAAAAATAATTCTTGAAAAATTAAAATTTAATGCTTTAAGAAATGCAGATGAGAAAGTAGAAGTTCTTTCAAAATTAAGAAAATCTGAAACTTATAAAGAACTTGAACAGCTTTATACTGTGGGCATAGTTCCAGTAAGACATGAAGAAATCTCTGGAGCAATTAGGGGTGGGAATATTATTTATAGTCATATAAAAGAAATTTTAGAATCTGCTAAAAAAGAAGTGATAATTTGTACTTCAACGCAAGAAATTCAATCTAAAATGCGATTTTTTTCGTGCTTATTCGAAAGATTCAATAAAGAAAATATAAAATTAAAAATTGCACTTTCTGGAAGTGATAAAGAAATAAAAAAAATTAATTTTAAATTAAAAATTAAAGCTAGAAAGACTGAAATCAATTCAAGATTTTATATAGCAGACAAAGCCCAAATTTTATTTATTATTTCAAAAGGAATTCCTCCAGAAGAAGATCTTGCAGTTTGGTTGAATACACCTTTTTTCACATCCTCATTAGTATTCATGTTTAATCAAGCATTTAAAGGAAAATAAATCTAATAAATTAATTAATTAATTAGATTCACTAATTTTATTTTTTTAATATCCATATTTTTAATTAAGATTTTTTGTTTTTTTAAAAAACTTTTCAAAAATTCTTTCAAATTTTTTTCGTGTATTATTTTTCTATAAGAATTATTTTTTTTAACAAAAAAATCTGGATGAATTTGTTTGAATTTTTCAAAATTCCTTTTTTTATTTAGTGGTGGGCCCCGAATAATCTCCGAATTTTTCTTTTTTAAAATAAAATAATAATACGCAAGATTTTTCCTTTCATCATATTTAAATCCAGAAAGTTCAATTTTGAATTCTTTTTTCAATTCTAAAATAAAAATTCTAAAAAATTTTTTTAATTTAGTTCCTGCAATGTCCCCCTTTTGTTTATTTGTTTTAACAATAATAACCTTTAATTTTTCTTTATATTTCTTAAGGGTTTGATTTAATTTATCTTTTTTGATAAAATAATTTTTATTAGGATTTCTCAGAAATAATTTAGCTTGTTTTTTTAATTTCTCAAAAGTATTTGTATTTAATCCCGCCAAAGCATTTCTTTCTTTAAATGTTGGATCAATTAGAATCATAGGGCCATTTATTTTTGATTCATTTAATTCTTCTAGAATTTGTTTTTTATTTTTATAGAATCTTTCATCATCAATAATTATTTTTTCACCCTTATTTTCTGAAATTTTTTTCATAAATTTTAAAAAAGACTTGTAATGACAAATTAATAATTCAATAGCATAACCTGAAAATCCTTGAATATAACTTTCTGCACCATAACAACCTTGAGAATCAATAAAAGCTTTTGTAATTTGGATTTCTTTTACCAATCTCTTATTTCTTCTTATTTTCTTTAAAAGATAATTTACATGAAAATAACTTAAATCTGTGATATTTTTTGCTTGATTTGGGTTATTAATTTTCAATACTGGAATTATTTCAAAAATTAAAGAATCAATCTTTAATTGATAGTAATCTCTGGATCCGTGAATTTTTTCTGCTTTTTTTTCTAAAATTTTTTTCTTTAAAATTTTTCCAAGAATCATTGAAATTTTCTTATCTGAATAAATTTTATCAAATCTCACAAAAACATCTATATCATATTTTTCCTTTTTTATAATTGTTTTTTTAGCTAAACTCCCACCAATAAAAATTTCTGCATTTATTGCATTTTTTTTTAATCTATTCTTTAAATCTTTGCAAAGAATTTTAGTAAGTTCATCAATTTTTTTAAAGTCAAAAGAATTTAAAGAAATAAGTTTTTTCTGATTATCCAATTCTCTTTTAAAATTTTTTAATTTTGGATTATTCATAATTATCTTAAAAATTTTAATTATTTAAAAGTTTAGTAGAATTGTTTAAAGAAATAGGTTTAAAGATTCCCTTGATCTCTTTTTAGTTTCTCGTGATTGTCTATCTTAAAAGAATTTGCAAGATCAATGATATATTTTCCTTCTTCTAATTTATAAATTAAAGGCCTTTTTTCTGAAAATAAATTTACAAGATCTATCTCAAATTTTCCAGGACCAATAACTTTAACAGATTCTAAATCCAATATTATTGGTTTCTCTGGTTTTTTATCTAAGCCAGTAATTTCTCTAATTTCTTTTTCAATTTGAATTTTATCAGCCTTATTAAATTCAATTATTTTTTCTTCTGAAGCTTCTATATTTTCTTTTTTAATGTAATAAAAAAATTTACATCCGCAAGAACATCCTTTTAATAGTTCTAAAGAATCATCTGGATAAATCTTTCCACAATGTGTACATCTATGAGGCATATAAAAACTAAATTTTAGAACTTAATAAAGTTTATGGGAAGAAATTTTAAAATGATTTAAAAATTTAAGTAAATATTAATTTTATTTCATCATAATCTCTAATTTTTTAGGATCTTTTTTCATTTCTTTAACAATTGTCGCAGGACCAATAATTGTAAGGGCCTCTTTATAGCCTAATAAGGCATTAGTAATATTTAGTTTTATTTTTTCGAAGAATCTTTTTTCATTTGATTCCGGGGAAATAACTGCAAGTTCAATTCCTTTAAAACCCTTTATATTGCCGATCATTATCATTGTATCTTCAATTAATCTTGTTTCTTCTTCAGGATTTAATCTTCCTTGTAGAACAATTAATTTATTATCTAAAATTATTTTCAATAATTTCTTAATTCTTTCAATGCTACTCAATTTTGCAATCTCCCTATGTGGCATAAAATGAAGGGTTAATTTCCCCATTTTTCTAGAATCTTTTTTCCTTGTTTTTTTAGATTTTTTTTTCATTTTTAATTTCAATTTATTTAATTTTTTTCACAAGTTTAAAGATTGATTCATAAAATCCTTTTAAATTTTTTCCATATTTTGCAGAGATTCCTATAACTTCATACTCTGGAAATGCAGATTCAATCTTTTTTGCCTTTGCCCTTTTTAAATCTATTTTATTTGCTACAATAAGAATCGGAATCTTTTTTGCAATTAAATTGCCAACAATAATCATATTAATCTGATCATAAGGATTTTTAGTTGCATCTAAAACAACAACAACAGCATCCATACCATCTAACCATTTTATTGCTTCAACAATCCCTTGAGTGGCTTCTTTTGCTCTTTTTTGAGCCTGCTTTTTTTTCATTTTTAATTTTGTAAAAGTTTCATAATCTACTTTTGTAGTAATCCCTGGAGAATCAACTAATTTAAAAGTCAATCTTTTTTCTTTATATTTTATTTCTACTTTTTCTTTAAATTGAACTTTTCTTGTTTCATGAGGGACCTTACTAACCTTTCCAAGTTCCTCCCCAGTCCAATCTTTACAAATTTTATTTGCTAGGCTTGTTTTTCCAGCATTTGGGGGACCATAAAAACCTAAACTTATTTCTTTTTTCTTTCTGAATAATTTTTGAAATATCCTTTTGGTAAAATTTTTTAATATTTTTATCATCATTTTTATTTTCCTTGATTTGTTATAGATTTATTTACTTTTAAATTTTCTTCTTTTTTCCAGTTCTCTTTTTATTTTAATCTTTTCAAGACCTCTAAAAATAGGAATTTCCCACATTCCAATTCTTTTTCCATTAAATCTTTTCCAAGCATAACTTATTTGTTCTCCGTTCCATTTTAATTTATTTAACTTGTTAAATATTTCTTGCTTAATTAAGCCTTGTTTTAATGAATTATCTATAAAACTGATTACATTAAAAAGCCTGTTTTTATCATGAAATAAATGAGATTCATAATGTTTTTTATACCATTCTTGCAATAAAATATAAACAATAAAAACCATGAAAAATAAACCAATTAGTAAGAAAATAGTTTGCAATAAAGGATAACAATCTGCTCGGCAATTTTTATAATTTTCTCCTAATTCTTTTTCACAAAGATTATTATTATTACAAATACCTGAAGGAATAATTCCTAAATCTAAATTACTTAATTTTGGTGAGAGAAATATTGGAAAATCCAATAAAAAATTAATATTATCTAAATATAAAAACTGAAGAATTTTTTCTTGATTTAAGTCTGAAAAAATTATTGCAAGGCCTCCACTAAAATTTTGAATATTAAAATTTTGATTAAACTTCAAATTTTCTTCAGGAATATTAAATAAAAGATAAAGATTTTCTAAATCTTGGATTGGCTGAAGAGTTAATTTAATAGAAGAAATTAAAGAATTGTTTAAATAATTATTTTCAGAATTATTTAAATCTTTAAAGTAAATTTGATATTTTTCACTCTCTAAAAGAAGATCAATATTTTCTATTATCCAATTATTAATTGCATTAATAATTTCTTTTTTTGAAGAATTTGTTTCTCCAGCCCCTAGACTTTTTAAAGAATTTAAATCTAATTGCCCTTCATCTGGGAAAAACTTTATTTGTTCAGTTGATTGCATTTTACTTAAATTAACTGGAACTTTTAGTTTGATTAGGTCCCCTATTATCTCTATAGATTTATTATCATCTATAAATCCTTCAGCATATTCCTCTGTTAATCTATTTAATTCAGATAAAATAATATTAAAATTAACAAATTCCTTGATTTTTTCTTGGAGCCAAAGTTCTAATAAAGAAATATCTGATTCAAAATTTTTTAGATCTCTTTTATAATCCCAAAGAGTGTTATTAATAGTATCTTTTGAGGAGAGGGGGGTTACTCCAATTGTTTTGCTAACTCTCCCATATTTATTTGAGATATTTAAAGTAAGATTATAATCTTTTATTTCTGAGTAAATATGTTTAATTGTATTGATATTAGTGGTTTTTATAGTTGTTTCATCACCAAAATCCCAGAGATATGATAAATTCCCAAAAGATTCATTAAATTCAGAATCATTCATATTTTCTAAAATTGCTGTAAATTTTGTTGGAATCAAAACAGAAAAATTACTTGGGATTATATTCTTTATAGTTGGTATAGATTTAATTTCAATAGTCTCTTCAAAAAGTTTTCGAGTACCAAGAATTAATTTTAAACTAATATTCCCAATCTCTTCAGGAGTTAATAAATCAGCTTTTTCAAGATCTAATTTTTGAAAATCTGAATTTATTAATACGTCTGATTGATCTATCTCATAAAATTTTGATTCAGAAATTGGAAGCCCTTGTTTATTATAAGTAAAAGTTAAATCTGAGAGATTTAAAATTTGTTCAGTTCCAGAGTAAATTTTTATTGGAATAATACATTCCTCAGTGCAATTAGAATTATATTTTTCTATAAGATAATCATTTATTTCCTCAACTAAATCAATATAGGTCTGACCCAAATCAATTAATTCTTGATTAAATTCAAAATTTCCAATTGAAGAATATTTTTTTTGATTTACAAATATTGGAAAGTCATGGGGATAAGAATCAATATATCCACAAGGAGTTTCATCCTCATATTTAATTTTATAATTTGCATTATCCTCAAGCTTTTCTGCTATTAAACATATTTCTGCTTCTCCTCCTGAATTAAAATTTTCATCAAATTCAATATCACAAGTTATTTCATTATTTGCCCCGGTTAGGGCCTTGTAGCATTCTTTATAGTCATCATTAAAAGTTATTGCCATGGTAAAATTTGCATCTCCAGAACCAATTATTTCTGCACCCAATCTAAATGAGTTCGCAGATGAAAGATTTATCTTCTCACAATAATTTTTAAATTCAATAATCTGTGATTCTTGACCTGCAACCCAATTTGCAGGATCATAACATCCAAAGGTTTTTGCACAAATCAAATCTTGAGAAAAATTATTAGCCATCCATTCAATATTAAGGTCATTTAATTCTGAATCATCTAAAATATCTATTTTTAAAGGATTTAAGCATGATTCTTCAGATATAGATATAACATTAAATTTTAAATCAATTATATCATCAATTTCTCCAGTTAATCTCAATCCAATTAATTTTTCTTCACTAGAATTCATCTGAAAATTTTTTATGTTTTCACCACTATTTAAAATAGAAGAATATCCTTTTTTACAATCTTTTGGAGAACAATTAAAATTAATATTAGAATCATCAGAAAATTTCATTAAAAAATCTAAAATAGGAATACTACTATTAAAAGCTTTTAATTCAGAATTTCCTAATTGATTTTCTAAACTAATATTCACCCACCCAGTGATCTTTTGTAGGGGGCCGTAAATTAAACTTATATTATGGGATTCATTTCCAATTAAAACCCCTGCAGAAAAGTTTTCAAATAACAGGGCAATAAAAATTATTGCAAAAGCAAATAAACAAATCTCTTTTTTAAACCTCATTTTATAGTTTGTAAAGATAAAAATAGTTTATAAATATTCTTAAATTTATGTTCTAATGAATTTAGCATCCCTGAAAAATATTAAGAAATTAATCCGGGGAGCATTAAAAAATTAATTAAAAGTAATTTTTACAAAAAAGCAACAATCTATTAAGCATCGAAAATTAAAATTTTATTTATTTTAACCAGGAAAAAGATTATTTTTTCTTTTTATTGCCTTTCTTTTCTTTTCGTTTTTTCACGTTTTTCTTTTCTTTTTGTCCTTCTATATTCTTATTTTCTTTTTGCTTTTTCACATTCTCTTTTTTCTGCTCATTAAGATAATAAATTATTATTAAAATAAGAATTACAGTTATTATCCCAAATAAATTATCAAAGAAACCCAATTTAACCATGCTTTCACAAAGAATAGGTTGAGAGCCGGGCATACATCCTGGTTGAGGATTCCATACAGTAGGATTTTGCCAAGGATCATATATTCCAGTTCCAGTAACATTCCAACTTATAATTATTTTTCCAGTTGTATCGCATTCATTTGTTGTCGTATAATTAAAAAAGCAAACATCCTCTGTAGAGCCGGTTCCCCCCCCAGAGCAGTCTTCATGAAGTTCGCTTTTACTACCACAAGCACCATTCTCCCAATTACACATACATTTTGGGATATTTACACAAGTCTCCCCAAAAGCATTTGTCCAAGAATCACCTAAGGGATTACCACAATATTCGTAGTTTGGAGGAATTAAACTGAATTCTACAGTATCCTCTGCTACATCTTCATCATAAGCCAAGCATTCTGATTCAGTTTCATAATTCCAACAATAAAATATTCCAGTATATTCACAAATATGTATGGGCTGCCCAAAAATATCATTCCCAATACCTGCATTAACACAAGAAGTACCACTAGGACAACAATAATATTCCTCATTTGCTCCATAAGGGCTATAACAATTTACAGTTCCCCCATTACTTGGCTTCCCAGTAGTGTTTAATACTATTACTGGAGAATTAGTAGACCAATTAACCCAATTATCTCCGTTATTTTCACAAAATAAATTTTCATTGTTTGTTAAGAAAAAATTTGTTAATGTTCCATCACAAATTGAAGCTCCGGGAAATCCTGGGGGGCAGGGACTATTTGCTTTAGTAAAATTAATATTTATTAATAATACAATTAAAATTGATAAAAACATTATAATTCCAAAATAAATTGTTTTTTTGTTTTTTTGTCTTTCCATTTATGGGGTGCCTCCAGTATCTTCATAATGGCCAATATTTAAATCTGCAGTATGATACCCAGGGTCCCGGAACCATTGATCAAATTCTACTACTTCATTATAATCTGCGCTCCAATAACCCTCTATTATTTGTTCATTTTCATGATTATAATCAAATATCCACTGCATAAAAATATTATAAACGCCCCCAATAGTTGGTTCTGGAAAATCATAACACTGTAAAGTATAAGTTCCATTTGTTACTGGATAACATCCAATAGTGGGATTTAAACAAATCTCACTGCATTCTGCAACAAAACTTGAACTAGCATCTATATCTGCCCATTGACCATAAATTACTTCTCCAACTGCAGGAGAATCAATCATTCCAAAAACATTAATTCCTGGTTGATAAATCAAAATTCTTACACTATCTTCTGCACTTTGACTTCGTGTCATTTCTTCAGCAGTTAATTTTATTACTTTTACTCCAGAAGAACTATAAGAATGGTTTGTATCACAATTATTTCTGTTAAATGTTAAACAATCTGAGAATTCTTGAGAATTTTCATCATTAAAATCCCAAATAATGTTTAAATCATCATCTACATCACTACTTTCTTGACTAAAACTTATTTGACTGTTAATTAAATATTTCCCATCCATTCCCGGGGCAGTAATGGTTGCATTAGGAAGAGCATTACTTTTAAGATCTTTTTCTACTGTTAAATCATAATCATGATTAAAATCTTCACTATTAACTATAAAATAAAATTCT
>CAYZWY010000004.1:19392-24343 GCA_964482315.1 Candidatus Woesearchaeota archaeon
TCTATTTCTGCCCCTAAATTGTCAATTGGAGTTCCCATCATATTCGTCCAATAAATATCTTCGGGATGTTGGGAATGATTTGTTATATCATCTTTACAACAAATTTTTATAGGATAATTAAAATAATTTGCTGTGGTAACATGAGAATTAGTATCATTATATAATCTTAAGACAACTTTTTTATCAGTATCACTACAAAGAATCCCTGGAGTAGTATCTTTCACACAAGTTAAATTTCCATAACAAACTTGAATTGGATAATTATTTAATGAAGGGATTTCCGCATGAGAATTAAAATTAGAAAATAAACCTATTACCTTATTAGTTCCAGTACATTCATGGGGGTCTGCTCCAGTATAGGATTCCCCAAAAATTTCATCATAACATATTTCTATAGTATAATCTGAGTTAGAAGGATTCCAAGAAGCGGCATGCGAATTACTTTCAAAATAAAGTCTAAGTATTCTTTGATCATTTACACAGCCCCCAGATAAATTACTTATAAAAAATAAGCTCATAAAAACTAATATAAAACAAAACATTAAACTCTTTTTTTCTTTAATCATTTTATATTTTTATTAAAAAAACTAAGTTTATAAAGATTATTGAATAAAGATATTATTACTTTAAGTGAAGTTCTTTTCAATCTTCTTTAAGTTTTATCTAACCTTCATCTAACTTTCATCTAACCTTTAATAACTCCCAAGGGTTTTAATTTTACAATTAAATCTCCAATTCCAGAATCACAAGTAATTTTTATAATTTCATTAATATTTTTATAGGCTTTTGGGGCTTCTTCTGCTATTCTTTGCAAGCTTTTTGTTTTAAGAAATATATTTTTGTTATCCAATTCTTTTTTAATTCTTTTAGGATTAAAAATTTTCCTTGCTTGCATTCTACTTTTAATCCTTCCTGCACCATGTGGCATACTTGAAAAAGAGATCTCTTGTGATTTTTTTGTTCCAATTAAAATATAAGAAGCTGTTCCCATTGAACCAGGAATTAAAACAGGCAAACCAATTGATTGATATTTTTTAGGAAGTTCATTTTTTGAACAAAAACTTCTTGTGGCACCTTTTCTTATAACCAAAACTTTCTTTTGTTTATTGTTAATCTTCTGTTTCTCAAATTTTGCAATATTATGGCAAATATCATAAACTACTTCTGCTCTGAAATTCGGAAAATAATTTTTTAAACTTTCCCGAAGCTGATGTGTAATTAATTGTTTATTCGCAAAAGAAAAATTACCTGCGCAGGCCATTGCACTTAAATATTTTTTACCTAATTCTGATTTGATTGGTGCACTAATTAATTCATTATTTATTCTATTATTTAATTTATTATTTTTTGATTTTTTTATCTGTTTTAAGGAATTATATTTTTCATTAAATAATTGAATATAATCTTTTGCTATCTGATGCCCTAAACCCCTAGAACCACAATGAATCATAAAAGTTATTTGCCCTTTTTTTAATCCAAGAATTTTTGCGATCTTTTCATTATAAATTTCATCAACAATTTGCATTTCTAAAAAATGATTTCCAGAACCTAAGCTCCCTAATTGAGATTTTCCTCTTGCCTTTGCTTTTTGACTTACATCTCTTGGATTTGCGTTTTTAATTTTGCCTAGTTCTTCAGTGTATAGATAATCTTTTTTATTACCATAATCCTTTGAGACAGCCCATTGAGCACCATTAATCAAAATTTCTTTTAAGTCTGAATCATTTAAATTTAACTTACTTTTTTCATTAAGTCCACAAGGAATTATTTTAAATAAGCTTTCAATTATTTTTGCTTTATTTTTTTCAATATCTTTTAAATTAAGATTTGTTTTGAGCAATCTAACAGAACAATTAATATCATAACCAACTCCCCCGGGAGGAATAACTCCTTTATTAATATCAAATACCGCAACACCCCCAATTGGAAATCCATAACCGGTATGAATATCTGGCAGACCGATTGAAAATTTTTGTATTCCAGGCAACATTGCAATATTTGCAAGTTGCTCAAGAGCTTTTTCTTCGATTTTACAAAGCATTTTAGAAGAACTGAAGATTCTCCCTGGAACTAACATTCTCCCTTGTTTTGGTAATTCATAAATATTCTCAGATATTTTTTTTAATTTTTTTTTATATTCCATATTTTTTCTTAAAGCATTTAAATTTAAATAAATTGGCATTAGAGAAATTTAAATAAATTTGTGTAAAAAAGATAACTTTAAATATAAGTTTTGTTATTTTCAGTATATTATAATTATATTTATGATATTATTTAAAGGGGGTGTAAAATGAATTTCAAAAAGATTGTGAAAAAATTAGATACTTTCGATATAGTCTTAATCAAATCTGCCTCAGCAGTTTTTGTTTTATGGATTATTTCTTTATTACCTGGATTTGCTGCATGGGTTCAATCAGTTGGTCATTGGTGGTTTTTAGTGATCTTCATAATCCTATGCATAAGACCTTTTTATAAGGCATATATGAAAAAATAATTTTTATTTTTTCTTTTTATTTTTTCTTTTTTACTTTTTTAATAAAAGGTATAATCAAAATAAAAAAAGCCTTTTAATTTTAAAAGAATTATCTGTAAAAACTAATAAAAAATTATAAAAACATATTTAAACTGATTTTATTTTAATATTCATATAAATAAAATGGACAAAAAAGCAACAAGCCTGATAATCTCTTATGTTCTTCTAATTACTATTGCAATTGGTTTATCTATTGGAATTTATTCTTGGATAAAATCTAATGCAGATATCAGTCCAGACATAGATTGTAAAGAAGACACTTCATTAATTGTAATGGGTTATGAAATAGAAGAGAGCCCTGATAAATTAGTATTATCTTTGAAAAATAATGGTTATTTTAATATTGATGGATTTATTTTGAGTGTTGGGGAAAATGAATTAGAAGTTCCAATTATTCTTTTAGATGCTGATGATGGGTTTGAAGGAACTGCTGGAACTTATTATTTTCCAGGGAACCCTTTAGAACCCGGATATACAATTCTTGCAAGTTTTTTTGATACTGGTGTTGATCTAAACACTTTAGAAATCATTCAAGTTCAACCATTTATAACTCAAAAAGGAAGTAAAGTTTTATGTAAAGATTGTATTTTAAAATTAAAACTTTCAGATATTCCCTCAGAAGTAACCCCCCCACCATCTGAAGAATGTGGGAATGACCACCTTGATCCTGGTGAGGAATGTGATGGTGGGGCTAATTGTATTTCTGCTGGCGAATCAGGTGAATGTACTTGTGAGGCAGGATTTTCTCCAGATGGTATTGGTGGTTGTATCCCTGATATTTTTAATGTTATTATTACAAGCCCATATGATGGACAACACATACCTCCTGGAACAAACCTTAATTTTCTAGCAATTCCTACCAATGAAATTGGCTCAGTTAGTTGTGTATGGGAATCAAATGTAAGTGGTAATTTAGAAGACGGTTTATGTGATTTTAATTCTACGAGTTTAATTGAAGGAAGGCATAAAATTACAGTTACTGCAACAGATTCTGGAGGAGAAACAGCAATTGCTGAGGTTCATGTGGAAATTGGGGTTGGAACAACAACGAATTGTAATAATCTTAACTGGGAGTTGATACCTAATACTCAAGGAATGAATTTCATAGATTTTGAAGTTTTTGATGAAGGTGATGGTTTATTATATGGTTTAACAACTGGTGGCACAATTTTTCGTTCAAATGATAATGGAGAAAATTGGGAAAGTGTGTTTAATGCCCCTAATCAAAATGTTAGGAATTTAGTTGAATTTGATGGAAAACTTATTACTTATGCTGGAGAGGGAGTTTTATATTATTCTTCTGATGGAGAAATGTGGTTGGTTGGTTCTTATCCTGTTAACCCTTTGAGTCCCACATATGACACATATATTGTTTATGGTGCAGAAATTCTAGATAACAATTTTGTGTATATTTTAGGTTCTAGGGGGAGGTCTCACCCAGCCTATTGGGGATATACATATTATTCTTCAAATGGAATTGATGGATGGAATTTCAATTTTAAAGTTGCAACCGTTCTTGAAAAGAATAGATTATCACGTCTTACAAAATTTAATGGAGAACTTTGTTTTTCAGATTCCAGATCCATTGCCTGGTTTAAAGTGTATTGTTCTTATGGTGCCCACTTTTCAGGGAATTTAAGTTGGGGTATGAGCGAACTTGATTTGACGAACAGTCAACCAATTATTAGCAAAACTCATAAATTAATCGGCCCTTACTTATATCTTTCAGACGGGGTGAACCATGGGGGGGGATATTGGCCAGGCCCGCCTAGCTATGGGGTGCGACGTTCAGCAACAGGATATGGGGCATGGTCATCATTCTATAAGGTATCAGAGAGAGCAATTAAAGTAATAGAAGAGTTTGAAAATTTTGTTTTAATGGGAACTAGTGACAATCTTCAATGTTCTCCTAATGGTGATCCTGGGACTTTTGGAGCTGTTGATGGAATAACATCTTCTGTTTATGCATTTGTAGAATATAATGGTTATATTTACATGTCAACAGCTGATGGTCTTTATCGTGCGCCTTTTTCTGGATGATATTTAAAATAATGCTCTCACACTTCTTTGTGAAAAAATTTTAGAAAGTTTTCAAATTTTAATTTAACACATATAAGAAATAAAGAACAAGATTTTATCATAAAATTTCTTTAAGGGGGATATATTGATAAGTTAAGATAATAATTAATCAGGGCTTATAGGTTTTACTTTATTTTAGATTGAGAGAGGTTTAGAAGAGGTTACTAATTATTCTCGAGTTTTTAGAATATATTAATATTTCAAAAAGATAGTTAGAGAATTCTGTAAATCTTGTATTATTTTAAAATTAGGGATTTATAACCAGTTGTTTATCATCCTTTCATCCAAACAAAAAACATAAGTCTTTTAGGATTGTATTCTGTTAAATTTGAACTAATA
>CAYZWY010000005.1:0-7506 GCA_964482315.1 Candidatus Woesearchaeota archaeon
TTATTTTGTAGTTATAATTATTTTTTTATTAGATAATTTAATAAAAGTATGTTCAGATTGTGCAACAGGTTTATGAGATTTTTCAATTAATTGAGGGAAACTATAGACGATTTCATTTTTTTCAAGATCTTTTAAGCAGAATCTCGCCATTTTTCCAAATTTTTCTTGGATTTCTCTTAAAGAAAATGGGAGTGTTTTGTGTTTTTCAATTATATAATTTAAGATTTTTTTTGAAGTAAGATTTCTAATGTTTTTCTTTTTAATTAATACATAAATATTGCTTGGATTTCCTTCATAAACTTCTCCTTTGCCAGTAGTTGAAAAAGGTTCAATTGCATAGGCTCCTTCTAATAATTTTTTTGAGTTTTTATTTGGATAATTTGGGATAACTATGCCTGAATGTAAATCATATTTAGATAATCCATGTCCTGATAGGTTTCTAATTGAAGAGAACCCACATTTTTTTATTGTTTCTTCAATAATTGAACCAATTTCATTTAAAGTTGGATTTTTGTTTAATAATTCTAAGGCATTATCTAATGCTTCTTTGCTTGCTTGAATTAATTTAGTATATTTTTTGTCTTTTGATAAATCTAATGAAAAAGCACTATCTGCAATATAGCCATTTATGTGAATACCTAAGTCTACTTTTAAAAGTCCCTGGGCAATTGTTTTATCTTCTAATGTTGGATGATAATGTGCTGCGACTTCATTAATTGAGAGATTGACTGGGAAAGCAATTTCTCCGCCTAATTCCAAAATTTTATTTTCAATTTTTTTAGCAATATTTAAGAGTAATTCTCCTGGTTGAATTATTTTTTTAGAATATTCTCTAACTTTTGCTAAAATTTCTCCAGCTTTTTTATAATTTTCAATTTCTTGTTTATTCATTTTGTTATTTATTCAATTAGTTATTTAATTATTTATTTTAGTTTTTTACTCTTCTGTTTTTTGGAACAAAATTAGTTATTCTTTCTCCATTGGATTTTCCACAACCAATAAATTCATTATTGTTTTTTATAATTTTAAAGTTTTTATCAGTTTTAATATAAAGTTCATTTCCTTTTAACCATTCTTTTGCTTGTTGGTCATTTATTTCTAAGATATTTTTTGTTATCTGATCTTTAAAACTTTGGATTCCATCTAAAGTCAATCGAATTTTTTCTCCTTCTTGCTTAGCGAAATATATACCGGCATTTTCTATTCTTATAAAATTATCTAATTTTTTTAATTCATTAGGAGGGAGGGTCCCAGAATAAATTCTTAATTTTTCTTTTCCAAATTTTAAAATTAAATAAGGAATTTTTGAGATTCCATATTGTTCATTTAATTTATTTAATATTCCTTTTTTTTCTGAGGATTTTAAGATTTTCATATTGTCTTTATAAATTTTTCATATTTTTATTTTTTTTAAGTCTTTTTAATTTTTTTTATTTTGCATAAAAAAAATCCTTCTAAATCATTATCATGATGATAAATCCTATGCGCTTTTTTTAATTCATCTGAAAATTTTTTATTTTTCCATTCACTAAGTCCTGGTCTTGATTTAATAGGCAATGCAATTTCTTCAATTTTGATTTTATGATTTTCAAGTAAATATTGAATAACTTCTTCATTTTCTTCAGGAGCATATGTGCAAGTACTATAAATCATTTCTCCCCCGTCTTCTAATAAGTCTAAGGCTTTTGAGGCTATTTTTTTTTGCTTCCTGCCCAATCTTTTTAAAAGATTTTCACTCCATTCTAAATAAGTTCGTGGAGAAGTTCTAATATTTCCTTCTCCAGAACAAGGGGCATCAACTAGAATTTTATTGAAAGTCAAATTAGGAAATTTTTTTAACCTTTCACATAATTGTATTCCCCCATGTTTTGTTATAATACAATTAGTTGCATTGATTCTCTCTAGATTTGATGAAAGAATAGAAACTCTAGAGATTGAAACATCATTTGCAATTATAATTCCTTGATTTTTCATTAGGGCTACAGCTTGGCTTGTTTTACTTCCAGGAGCAGCACAAAGATCTAAAAAATTATCTGTTGGTTTAAGATCCAAAGCAATTATTGGCATCATACTTGTGATCTCTTGAATATAATAATACCCTAAAATATGTTCTTTTGTTTTTCCAATTTCCCCAGGTTTTAATTGAGATTCAATTGTAAAAATTTCTGGATGATTTTTTATTGATTGAGATATTTTCCAAGATTTTTTAATTAATCTTTCTTTTAATTCTTCTGGAGAAATTTTTAAAGTATTTGCCCTAAATGATTTTTTTGGTTTTGTTTTTGCAAGTTCAAAAAATTTTTGAACATCTTCTTCATTATCTAATAGTTTTTTTATTCTTTCTATAAAAATTGGTTTTGGATGATATTGCATAGAATTATGATTGAAAATTAGTTTAATAAATTAATGATTTTAAAATTCAGATAATTTTTTTTGTTTTTTCCCTTCAATAAATTCTTTAATATTTATTTTAAAAACCTCAAAAATGTTCTCAACTGAGGGAAGAACTTGATTATTTAAATAATATTCTATATCATATTTTCCAGGTTCGTCAGGAAGTTTTGCTTTTTCTCTGATAAGCTCTCTTTTATTTTTATTTTTATTTTCAGAAATATAATATGTAATTAATCTTCCAACATCAATTGGGATTCCTTTTTCTTGCATTTTTTTTGCAATCATTACATGCGGATTTATTGACTTATATTCTGATAATGGTTTTTTTAATTGAGTTTTAATTAAAAGTTGGTCTAAGGGAATTTCTCTATTTTTAATTTTTTTTATTATTTTTTTTATATAAGTCAAAGCCTTTTTTTCATTTCCAGTTGTTAAAATCAAATTAAGAATCTTATTTTGAGTTTTCCTTGCTAAATTACACCAATCTCTTCTTACTGTTTCAAAACCCCTAATTTTAATTTTATTTTTTTTATTTATTAAAGCATATTTTTTCTTAGCTCCAAATTCTCCAGTCCTTTTTGTAACCCAAATTCCTCGTTTGTAAAAATCTTCTAAATCTAATTCCATTATTCCTGGAAGTTGTTGATTAATTTTTTCTAAAAGATCTAGTGTTTGTTTTTTTGTATGTTGGTTTAATTTAAATGCAACACTATCTGTGTCTGCATATATGGAATTATATCCTTGTTTATTCATTTCTTCAATTATTTGTTTATTAAATTTCCTTACAAATGCTAAAACAGAAGCAGAGGCCTCTAAAGAATAATATCTTGCACCAAAAAATCCTTGATAACCATGGATAGATGCAGATAATAATTTAAAAGCATTACTTCTTGCCTTTGTAAGTGGATTTGGATTTTTTTTATATTCTTGTTTAAATCTCTTTCTTTTTTCAAATAATTCTTTTAATATTAATGGGAAAAATCCTGGTTTTTTAGAGAAATAAAATTTTGTTTTTTTATTTTCAAATTCTAATTCTGGAGATTCATAAGAATCTTTTTGTTTTTTTTCTAATAGGGTTGCCTTTGAAATATTGAAAGAGACTATAATGCTTGTATGCATTGACGTAAAATCAAATATTGCGAGATTTTCATATAATCCTGGTATTGGTCTAAATACAAAAGCACCCTCTACCCTCTTTTGCTCTCTTCTCTTACCTATTTCTTCATGAATGGGATGTTTTTCAGCGATTTCATTATATTTACTTAAATTATGGATAATATAATTTTCAACTAAATTAGATAAACCTGCCCGACTTATATTAAATAATGGTTCTTGAACTATTTTTGTGAGTTCAAGCAAATCTGGCCAAAGTTTTTCAGTTAATTTATATGCAAGAATAGAATCTTGCAGATTATATTTAAAAAAATCTTCCCAATTTGGGTTTTTTAATTTAGTTTGTTTTAATGGAGAAAAATCTAATTTTTTTTCTCCTAATAATTCAAAGGCAACTTCATTTAAAGATAAAGTTTCTGATTTAAGATATTGAGCATATACAGTTTGGATGAATCTAAGAAGATCAATATGGGTAATTCCTTTTATTTTTCCAGTTAATAATCGGCCTCTTGAAAATTTTGGTTGGGAATTATCTAATCCAAGATTTAATTTTATTTTATTTTTTTCAGCCCTTATTTTTAAATAAGGCAAATCAAAACCATCTGAATAATATCCGACTAAAATATCTGGATCATATTTTTTTATAGATTTTACAAATTCTTCTAGCATTTCTTCTTCATCTTTAAAGGTTTCAACATAAGATTTCCTGGATTTCTTCTTCCAAGTTAAAACTTTTCTATAATTTTCTCCGACTAATGAAATCATTAATATTGGGGTTTTTCCCATTTCAATTCCTTCTGTTTCAATATCATACGCTAAGATTTTTGGTTTGAATGGAATTTGTTCTGTTTTTTTTATTTCTTTGATTTTTAAACAAAAATCAACATCTAAATTAGAGTCAATTCCCCCAAATTCTTCTGAATTATTTAATAATTCTCCAGTGATTTGATACCAAGTTAGTGGGTTTAATTTTTTTTGTAAAATATATTTGGTTGTAAAAGTAAGATCATATTCTCTTCTTTTATAAACTTCCTTAAAATCAATCTTACTTGCGATACTATGGGCATCCTTGAAATTTGTCACAAAAATTTTAATTGCTTTATAGGATTTTCCAAGATAATTCTTATTGCATAATTCAGTTTTTAAAACTCGCGAAATCCTTGTTCCTTTTTGAATTTCAATTTTTTCAATTTTCTTTTGCATTTGTTTAATCTTTTTACTAGAGGTATCTGAATTTAAAATTGCCCAAAAATAAATCTCACAAGCATCAATTATACAGACCCTCTTGCCTTTATCACTTCTACCAATGATCTTAGCATAGCTTTTACTTTTCCAATCAAAATAGTCATAATCTATTGGGATAAATTTAATTTCCATGTTATATTTAATTTAATTGGCTTTTTATATTTTTAATTTTAAACAAAAAGTTTTATTAACATTTTTTAATTAAATAATTCATGGGATTACAAATTGGAGAGATTATATCTAAAAAAGAAATCAGTTTTAAAGATTTAAAGAACAAGATAATTGTTGTTGATGCATTTAATACTCTTTACCAATTTTTAACTACAATAAGACAGCGAGATGGAACCCCTTTAATGGATGATCAAGGGGAGATCACAAGTCATTTGTCCGGATTATTCTATCGAAATTTAAATTTAATTTTAAATGGCGTTAAATTAATTTATGTTTTTGATGGTGAAGCACCTGATTTAAAAAAAACAACTAAAGGATTAAGAGAAGATGCAAAAATAAGGGCAAGGCAAAAATATCAAGAAGCAGAATCTATTCAAGATATTGATGCAATGGGAAAATATTCTAAAAGGAATGTTAATTTAAATGATATTAAGATCAAGGAAAGTAAAGAACTTTTAAAAGCAATGGGGATTGCAATTGTGCAAGCTCCAGGAGAAGGAGAAGCTCAAGCAAGTTATTTAGTTAACAAAAATGCAGAATTTTATGCAGTAGCTTCTCAAGATTATGATTGTTTAATGTTTAGAGCAACAAAAGTAATTCAAAATTTAAGTCTTGCCCGTAAAAAAAGAACAATTTATGGGTTTAAAGAAGTTTTTCCACAAATAATTCATTTGGATAATGTTCTCAAAGAATTAGAAATTAATCAAGAGCAATTAATCTGCTTAGGGATTTTATGTGGGACCGATTATAATCCCTCTGGCATTAAGGGGTTAGGGCCAAAAAAATCTTTGAAATTAGTTCGAGAATTTAAAACAAAGGAAAAGATTTTTGAAGAAATTGAAAATAATGAAAGATATGAAATGAATTTCGATTGGAAAGAAATTTATGAAGAAATTAATAATCCCAAAATCGAAAAAAATGTCTCTATTGAATTTCCTAAAATAAACAAAGAAAAAATAAAAGAAATTCTTTTAAAACATGATTTTGCAGAAGAGAGAATCGAAAATCAATTAAAAAAATTAGATGAATTAAAGAAAAAAAAAGCCCAGAAAACTTTATTTTGAGAAATTTTATTTTTAAAATAAAATTTTTGATTCTTTAAATTTAAGGCAAACCTAAAGCATCTTTAGAAGATTCAGCATAAGCATCAATTATCTTTTTGTTTTTTTCTGTTTTTTCATCATCAGCTTCTTTTTTTAATTTATCACCATAGCTTTTAATTATTTTTTTGTAAAAGAAAACAATAAAAAAAGCAATTACTATAAATAAAAGCAATTTCCAAATATCAGATAAAAGATATATAAGAAGATCAATAACTTGTTTTATTGCTCTGCTGATGCCAATAAGAACCACTACTAAAAAACTAATTATTAGATTTAAAATTGGGTTGAATTCAGTAAAAGATTTTAATGGGCTATAAATAAATATCATAAGGGTTATAAAAAGCACAAGTGAAAGAATAAATGCCCAAGACCAAGAAAAATTAATTTGAAAGGTTAATTTCCATAAAGGATTGAAAAAAGAAAAAACTTTATTTGTATAAAATAAGATAGGCCCAAAAACCTTATTATTTGCAAGTAATTTTGTCCATTCTTGTTCTAAATATTCTTTTCTTTCTTCTTCTTGAGAAAGTTTATCACTTATATTTTTAAATTGACCAAATTCTTTTGGCAATCCAGTTTCTGAATTAAAACCTTGAGAATCTATTAAGCCATTATTCAAATCTCCTTCTTGAGAATTTATTGCAATTACAAAAAAGCTTGAGATAAATAATATAAAAAAGATTATTATAAATTTGTTTTTCATTATAACTTTAAACAAGAAAAAGATATTTTTAAAGTTTAGTTATTTTAATGCTTCTTTTAATCGTGCTTTAAGTTTTTCTGTTACTCTATCAAAGGTTATTTTTGCTCCACCACTTAATTCTTGTGATCTTTGTTCTCTTCGATTTATCTCTGCAGTTAAAGAAGCTGCTAAATCACTTTTACCTTCAGAAAGAACTTCTTTTAATTCTTCTTTAAATATAAATTTTAATATCTTTTTCTGGAAAAGGAACATGATTACTACGCCAACCAAAATTAAAATATATGCCCAGAATTCAAGAGCTCCAAAATAATTATTAGACCAACCCTGGATTAATTTATATATTAAAAAGATACCAAAACCCAACCAAACAGCTTGTTGAATAAATTTATTTGCTACTCCGCCTTTTTTACCTAATTCTAATGAAAAAAAGAAGATTATTAAAAATGGAATGATGGCTCCTAAAATAAGCCCCATAGCACCATAAGATGTAAGCATTAAATAAATTTCTTTAGGAGTTAAATAGGCGGTTCCTAAAAAAGCAATTATTATTGAAGCAGGAACTCTTGCAATTTTTCCCTTTAAGAATGGAACCTTCCCAGCGATTTCATAAATAAGAAGTGCTAATAGTATAAGGAATAAATATTTTGCTATAACTACACTAAAATCTCCGCTTTGCCATCCACCAAACATCTCTCTAATTGGATTAAATACTGTGCTAGTAACCCTTGTAATTGTTGTTTTTATTTCAGTTTTTTGAGTTTCATCAGCAGAAACAAG
>CAYZWY010000005.1:7606-23465 GCA_964482315.1 Candidatus Woesearchaeota archaeon
GTAAAAATAGTGATAAAACAAATCTCTTTTTTTGGGATCTCTCTTTTTTCATATTAAACTTTGGGAAACTTTATTTATAAAGGTTTTTATGGTTGAGAATATTCTTTTTTTAGAATAAAATAGGGGTTTTTTTACTTTAAAACTTTAAATTCAATTCTATATCTAAATTTATAAGGTGCAATGTCTCCTGCTCTTATTATTTCTATTAATTTTATTTTTCTTGATAATTCTTCTGCTTGATTTCGCAAATCTTTTGTTAATGCTCTGATTTCATTAGCATTGCAAAAACCATAATAGAATAATCTAGTATTTCTTTTACAAGCTTCTAATCCTTGTTTAAGAAAACTTTCTTTTAAATTTGGTCTTGCCATTATTACAACGTCAAATTTCTCAAAATTTGATTTAATCTTTTTTTTAACATCTCCTTGAATAATTTCAATCTTGCTTTTTGGAATTTTATTTAATTTTAAATTTTCTTTAAAATATTTACAGCAATCTTTTCCAATCTCAATAGCAATTATTTTTTTAGGTTTAATATATTTATAAATTACAATTGGGTAAACACCAACTCCTGCAAACATTACAAGGACATTATTTTTTTTCTTTATTTTTCCTGCAATTTTCTTTCTTTCTCCACTTAATCTAGAAGAGAAATAACAAGTCTCTACATTAAATTTGAATATAGAATTATTCTCTTTATATTTTGCAATTAAGGTTTTTTCTCCAAGAAGATGTTCTGTTTTGATTGTTCGTAATCTCCCTTGCACATTAGTTATTTTTTCTAAAACTGTTTTAATCTTAGGATTTTCCAATATCTTTTTTGCTTTCTTTAATTTTTCTTTTTTAGTTAAAGCTTCTGCTTTAATAATTGCAATATTTCCTAAAAGATCATAAGAATATCTTTTGTTTTCTTTCATTTTTTATTTTAGTTAATAAAAGAATTAAATATATTTTGTTTATAATTTTATCTAAATTTAATATATTCCTAATTGTCTTCATTTATATTTATTAAAACAATTTTTTTAGAAAGCAATAATCTTTATTAAATAAACTTTTGGCAAGATTAATTTATAATTAATTATAATTTAAGAAAAGAATTTTAAGAATTTAGAAGAGCTTTTATTTGATATTTTTTATTTCTTATTTGTTTCATAAGATTTTCTCTTTCAGACCGATCCCCAGTTTTTAAGATTTTCTTTTTTAATTCATCCATATCATGTCTAAGTTCCATGATTTGAATTTTAGTATGGCTATTGCTCATTTTAGAAATATTTCTATAACTAATTACAGAATGAACTGCTTTATCCCAAATTAGTAAGCCTAAAGCAATTACTGCAACAAACGCATAAATCCAGGCATAATTAAAACTAGTTGTTGCAAAATCTTTATATCTAACAAAAGTTAAGGAAAAGAAAATTCCTGCATAAGCTAACCAACCAATTCTTCTTATTAATGAACTTGAAAAACTTTCTATAAAAAAGAAGAAAATTGCAAAAGGTAAAATGGAAGTTATAAGAATTCCTAAAACTCCATATTGTAACCAAATAAAATTAATTAGGGCTGTTGTAGCAAGGTATCTTGTTGCGAGTATTGAAACAATTACTGAGATAACTCCCACAACAAAATTATTTTCTCCAAAATGCGGAACTCTTTTTACTGCAACACAGGTAATTGTTAATAATAAGAAAAAGAATAATAATTTAAAAACTAAAAATTCTCCAAGAGGACTAGTACCAGAAACATTACCAAATAACCAGGTTAATATTGGTTCGCCTGCTTGACTAATCTCTGTCAAAAATGTGCCTTCAGCACTAATAGGTTTAATAAAACTTAGAAAGCTAATTAAGATTAATGATAAAAATATAAAGGTAAAAATTTGATTCTTTTTGATATGCATAAGATTTTTAAGATTTTAGTATTTATAAAATTATTGGAGATTTAAAATCTATTAAGAATTAGGTTTTGTTTCAATAATACAAAAAATCTTTTAATTTTAAGATTAAGAAAAAAGAATTTCAAAATTCTTTTTTTTCTTTTATTGCACTTGGGGCATCACCACCATGCCAAGTAAATCTTGGGCGAATTCTTACAGAATATAATCTTTCTGAATTATCATCTAGAATAATTGCACTTCCTTTTAGATCTGGTAGATCTTTCATAGATTTATTAATTTTTTCAAGTAAATAATTTTGCATTATTTCATTTAAAGCTTCTATATCTTTTTTATTTGTTAATTTATGTGAAAGAATAATATCTGATTGGGTCATAACATCTCTATGAATAACCCCTGGTTGTTGAGTTGCTAAAACCATTGAAATTCCGGGTTGTCTGCCTTCTCTTAATAATTGTATTAAAGCATTTGATGCCGGAGTTTTTGTAGATTGTGGCAAAAATTCATGGGCCTCGTCAATAAAAAGCCAGATTAAAGGCAGTTCTCTTTTTTCTTGTTTGTTTAATCCATATTGTATTGAATCAATCTCCTCTTTTTTTCTTGCCAAAGTTCTTTGATTAAATAATTTTTTAGAAATTAATCCTATTAATAATGCTTTAACATTAAACATTGAAGCAGAAGAATATATTGATAAGTCTAAGATGGTTGTTTTTCCTGCTTTAATTAATTCATTAATTTTTGTTGGATTTTCATTTTTTTTTGCGAAAACTTTCCAGGATTTTGCTGCTTGAAATAGTGAAATTGCAGAATTTCTTGTTTCTTCTGATGATTCTGTTTCTTTTTTTATTAAATTTATAATATCCTCTAAATCAAAAATTTTCAAAATTTTTAATTTTGTAATCACTTTTTGAATAAGTATTGAAACAGGTTCAATCATTTTTAATTCAAAGATTGAGAGCCAATCTTCAATGTCTATCTCTGAAACTGCTAGTGCAAATTTTCTGTCAACTGGGAGTCCTCTTTTTTCATATTCTTTAAAATATCCTGCAGGAACCCAAGTAATACATGGAAGATTTTTTGATTTCAATTTCCATTCCTCTAAAAGTTCGAAATCTTTTTCATTTTTGTATTTCATAGTCCAAAAAATTCCCATAGTATCAAAGATTAAGGGGGCAATATTCTTCTTAGCCTCTTCTGGGAGGTTTGATAATTCTTCTGCAATAACTCCAATACTGTGGCTCTTGCCAGATCCTCTTTTTCCTGAGATTAAAATTACATGACTTTTTACAATGTCTAACCAAATCTTATTAGAAAGAGAAACATAATTTCCCATTTTTACATAACCTTTTCCAATATAAACCAATCCTTTTTCTCCAAATTTTATTTTGTCTTCTTTATTTCTTCCAATTACAATATTATATGACATTTTTTTTGTTTTATATGTATCTTCTTATTTTTGAATATTTTATATATAATCTAAAGGGCTTTTTATATTTTTAATTGATTCTTGGGATATTTTAGTATGGTTTTGAGATGTTTTTATATATTAATTTTCTTAAGATTAAAAACCTCTTCTATATTTCTTTTTTTTAATGCTTTAGTAATCTTATAAGCTAATTCTAAAGATGGATTATATCTTTCAAATTCTAATGAGATAATTGTTTGTCTAGTAACATGAACTTTGTCCGCTAATTTTTGTTGAGTTATTTTATTCTTTTTTCTTAATTTTGCAATATTATTTTCCATTTTAATTAAACCTAAGCAAAATCTTGTAAGAAATTAAATATAGAAGAAGGATTCCACAGATTAAATAACTCATAAAATATGAATATGCAATATTTATTGATTTTATTCCATCTAAAATGATTATTATAAATGAGAATAAGATTATTCCAATAAAAGTTATCCTCGCCGCTTTTGTAGCGATAAATTGCATTCTTTCATCAACAAGCCTTTTCTTATTAGATATTAATTGTAATGTTATAACTGCCAACATTATGAATCCAATATATATTAACCAGGACCCTAATGAAGAAAATACTAAAAATGCTTTTCTAATGTTTAGATAAGAAAGAATTAACCCGGCAAGTATTAACACAACTGCAAATACATATCTCCATAGGTAATTTTTTTTATTCATAATAATGTAAAAAATATATTACTATTTAAATCTTTTGATTTTGTAAGAAATATATTACATTTAGAAACGGCAACAATTCCTTTAGAAAATTTTTGAGTGTTCTGTAGTTTTTCCAATACTGCTTTGCTTCGTTAAAAAATTAGTTTACTTTTTTCTTTTAGTTCTAAACCAAAAAGAAATTCCACTGGCTATGAGGAGGGTTATTATAACTTTCATTAAAATTTGAGAATATAGATTTGAAGGGAGAAAAGCAAGAATAATAAGCATAATGCCTGCCACAATTACTAAGATACTTAAAAATTTTGCTTCTTTTTCTGCAGAATATTTTACCATAATGGTTAATTGTTAATTCTAATATTTAAGTTTTTCTTATAGGAAAAATATATAATAAAGATCTAGAGATTTCTTCTTGTAAATTTTCATACCCAAATCGCCTTTTGACTTTGCATATTCGTAAGCATTAACTGCAATAGTAGTATGTTAGTGCCTAGAAAATTTAATGAGAAAAATATTCTTGAGGTCTAACTCTTTTTTGTGTTGGAAGAAACCCCATTGATCTACTTTCTTTTTCGTAAGTTGTATTTGCTTCTTCCCAATCATGAATTAGTTTTATATCTTTTGTACCAGGAATTACCAAAACTGGTCTAGTTATAATAAATAATGTCTTTTCAGGATTATCAAAATCATATGATTGAAATTTTCCAAGCAATGAAAAAGGTTCATTACATCTCGCCATCATTTCTATTAATTTTTCGTTTGCTCTTAAATTTCTGCTTAGAGTATCTGATGAATAAAAACTAAAGAGAGATACGATGGCCTCATATGTTTCTTTCCATTGAGATAATTTATAATTTTTGGCATTTCTATTTCTTAAAACTCTTCTTAATGAAAAAGTATGGTAACAACCAACTTCTTCTACTAATTGCTTTTTACCTGGAAGAGTCTCATAAAATTTTGAAGATTCAGGAATATCTACTGAAACCAATTCCTCTAAGAACAATTCATTATCTGGAGTCACAATATTTCCATGTCTTCCTAAATCTTTCACTAATGTTTCAGCAAATTTTTTGTTCATATTATAAAAAGAATTAAACCAAACTTTATAAATCTTCCTCTTGTAACTACTATAAAGTTTAAAGAAGACCCTATCTTTCTGACCTTTTCTTCGCTTCTCCCCTCTACTCAGAGACTCTTCAGGCTATTGATCTGGGGGCAATTAACAGGAAAAGGCTCAAAGAAAATATTTATATATCTCTTTCTTTTTAATATATGGTCTGGGGTGGAAAAGTGAAAAAAAATATATTTAAAAAATGTGGGGAAAAAACAAAACATAATTGTTCTGCAAATAGTGCTATTTATGGATTAGGATTTATTGGTGCATTAGTATATAATTTTTCTGTTGCTACGGGATTTTGGTCGGGTGTTTTGGGGTTTCTAAAAGCAATAGTTTGGCCTGCCTTATTAGTCTATAAATTAATGCTATTTTTAAGTCTATAAATTAAATTATTTCTAAATTTTGAACTTCATTAAAATTAGGTCTATAATTCGCGAGAAAACTTAATTAAATTTCTAAATATTTATAAAGATTGAAAATTTATTTTAAATATGAAATTTATAAGTTTACATTGTGATTATATTCGGTTTAAGGCTTTGAAAAAAGCACTCAAATCTGCAAAATTAGAAAAAGGAGAAGAAGGAGAAAAAAAAGCAAAAGAGGCTTTAGTTATTTTAACAGCTGTTGAGTCCTGTGATTCAAAAGATTCAATTAAAAATTATGTTTCTGAAATTAAATCTATTGCATCTCAAGTTAAAGCTAAAAATATTGTATTGTATCCCTATGCACATCTTTCTTCAGATTTATCTTCTCCAAAAATAGCAATTGAAATTTTAGATGGTGCTAAAGAATTATTAAAAAAACAGGGTTATAAAGTTACAAAAGCGCCATTTGGATTTTATAAAGAATTTGAATTAAAATGTAAAGGACATCCTTTATCTGAATTAAGTAGGGAAATTCAGGGTTGGAAAGATAAAGGAAAAACTCAGAGAGAATTAATAACAGAAAAAATTGAAAGAAAACATTATTTTTTAACTCCTGAAGGAAAAGAATACAAAGTAGATATAAATAATTTAAATGAAGTTAAAGCAAATCTAAAAAAAATAGGTGATGAAAATTTAACAAATTATATGTTAAATACTGAATTAAAAAATTCTAAAAAAAGTGAACCACCCTCAATAAAAGAAATGCAAAGGCAAGAATTAGTTGGTTATGCTCCTGAAGCAGATGCAGGGCATTTTAAATTTTATCCTAAGGGAAGTTTAATTTTTGAATTATTGAAAGAATGGGATTATGAAATTGCTGTTAATAGATTAAAATCCTTACAAATAGAAACACCAATTATTTATGATTGGCATGATAAAGAAATAAATGAACAAGGTGGCAGTTTTCATGAGAGACATTATATTGTAAAAGCATCTGATGATCCAAAAAAAGAATGGGTATTAAGATTTGCAGGAGATTTCGGATTATTTAAAATTATGAAAGCAGCAAAGATTAGTTACAAACATCTTCCAATAAGAATGTATGAGTTTAGTAAAAGTTTTAGATATGAACAAAAAGGAGAATTGTCTGGATTTAATAGATTAAGGGGATTTCATATGCCAGATATTCATAGTTTTACAGCAGATATAAATTCTGGTTGGGAAGAGTATAAAGAACTTTATAGAAATTATGATGATTTAGCAAAGGGAAATGGAATAAAATATGCTATTGTATTTAGAATTGTGGAAGAGTTTTATAAAAAGAATAAAAAAGAATTAATTGAAATGTTAAAATATTCAAAAGCACCAGCCTTTATTGAAACACTTTCTGGAATGAAACATTATTGGGTTGTAAAAAATGAATGCCAAGGATTAGATTCTGTGAATGGTTCTACTCAACTTTCTACAGTGCAATTAGATATTAAAGATGCAGAAACTTATGGAATAACTTACAAAGATAAAAATGATAAAGACAAAGGATGTTTGATTGTTCATAGTTCTGTTGGGAGTGTTGAGCGTTGGTTTTATTGTATCTTAGAAAACGCATTTTTAATTAAATCTTATACTTGGCCTTATTGGCTTTCTCCAACCCAATTGAGAATAGTGCCAGTATCTGATAAATTTAATAAAGAAGCCATTAAATTAACTGAAGAATTAAATGAGCAAAAAATAAGAACAGATGTAGATAATAGATCTTTAACTCTTTCTAAGAAAATATCAGATGCTGAAAAATCTTGGGTTCCATATGTGATAGTTTTAGGAGAGAAAGAAATAAAATCAAAAAAACTTGCATTAAGAATTAGGGGAAAAGAAAGAAGTACAAAGATGATTAGTCTTAGCGAAAAAGAATTATTAAAAAAACTGCAAAAAGAACAAGGAGATATGCCTTGGAAACAACTTTCTTTGCCAATAGAATTAACCAAACGGCCGATTTTTTTTGGATAGAATTTTTTTTGAAAGATGATTAATTTTAATTTTAATAATCTGGGTCTACTAAAATCCCTTGAGCATTATAATATTTGTCTTCGTTTTCAGTTTCCCAGGGATCTTCTTCAGAAAGATTTCTATGAGATGTTTTAAAACCAGCTATTTGAAGAAGATTATCATCTATGTCTAATGAATCATGCTCCCTCATAATTGCTTCCTCTCTTGGATTAAATTTCTTAATTTCTGCTCTTGATTTTAATAAAATTAATCTTAAACTTTGAGTATGGTTTGGAGGGCACCATTCAATTTTTGTGATAAATTTTCTAAGTTTTTCTTCTTTTAATTTATTTAATAATTTTTTTCTACTAGCTAATATGTCTCTTTCATATATATCTTTAATACTTGTTTCTCCGCCGATTATATAAAGTTCTGGGCGCGCCTTTCTTTTTAAATTCAAATCCTCTCTTAAATCTCTAAAAAATGGTTCAAAAGAATTTGGGAAATCTGAATCTAAGGGGTTCATATAAATCATATATCCTTTTTCCCCATAAATCGTGCCTAAAACTATAAAAGGCCCTACACCTCCAGAATATAATTCATTTGGTGTTTTAGTAGTTTTGTATTCAAATGGTTCAACAGTGATTTGTTTTGATCTTTTCATAAATGGAGTAACTATTAGGTAGTATATAAATCTTTTTATTGTCTTTTGATAAAATTATAATTCTCTTTTCTAAAAAATTTAATTATTACAATCAAACTTAATTACCACAATCAAAAACTAGAATAGCATTATCACTATAATCTGCTTTTATAGAATAGGTTTTGGTGAGATTGCATTCTTCTAATAAGAAATCCTGTTCAATAATCCTATTCATTCGAAGAATTTTGCCTTCTTGATCTAAAAGTGCTTTGATTAAAACAAATTTTGTATTTCCCCTTATAGCATCAGTTCTTTCTTTGATATTGTATAAACCACTAATAAATGTTTTTTCATTTGTATCTATGTAATTATTAGTAATTCCCCTTTTAGAAATTAGGGCTACTAATGGGGCAATTTCAAAATCACCATATATTTTATCTTCAGGTCTGCTATTTTCTTGGACATATTTTGTTATATCATATATAAAATCTATTTTTGCAGCTGAAGAATGATTTTTAATATAAAATGAAGAATTATGTATTATAATAATCCCTAAAAGAAATATTATTAGAATAAATAAAAATTTCTGTGGAATTTTTTTAGTTAGTTTGTATAAACTATATCCTCCAATAATTGCAAGAAAAGGGATAAGTAATCCAAAATAAAGATAATAGATGTCTACATAAAATATATAGAATAAAAGAATTGTTCCTGCAACAATTAATGGCAATAAGATTTTTTTCTTATCTTTAAAAATTAGGGCAAGAGTAGATAATGAGATTAATATGAAATCCCATCTTAAAAAGAATTTCAAAACTGCTAATTTTGGTATACCTTCTGATTTTAATAAATGATATAAAAAAACAGAATTTAGATAATTTCCTTTAAAGAGAAGAATCAACAATAAATTTACAGGGATGAAAATTATAATGATTCCTAAAATGAAATTCAAAAGAGCTTTCCGATTTTTTATTAATAAAAAAATCATTATTCCAAGAATAGCAAATGCAGCATATAATCTAGTTAATAGTGAGAGGGAGGCAATTATTCCACTTAAAAAATATTTTTCTTTATAAATTAGATAACAACTAAGGACAATAAATAGTGTTGTGAGATGTATTCCTGTTGAGTAATCTGTAGTAGTTAAGACAACAAATGAAAAAAGATAAAGGGTTGAAGAAATTAAAGCCCATAAAGGATTGAATTTCTTTTTAATAATAGTAAATATTAAAACACTGCTAATAATGCAAGCAAGTATTGGGATAATTTTTAATAAAATAATTTTTGTTCCAAATAGACTTAAAAAACCAGCTATTACAAGTATTTGTATTGGTGGACTTGCAAAGAAAAAGTTTTGATAAGGGATTTGACCTTGCAAAATGAGCTTTCCCATATAGAAATAAATGTTTCCATCACTAAATCTAAAGCAAATTTCAGAAATTTTTATTATTGAAAATAATAAGATTATTCCAAGAAATGCAATAGTATTTCTATTTTTTATTTGAGAAAGCCTACCCCATTTCATATTAAGAAAGCAAGTAAATCTAATTTAAATATTTGTTGTTAATATTCTTTTGAATTATAAATCTCTTTTGATCCAATTTTAAAAGATTTCTTTATCCTTTCTTTTTAAAATTTTCTTTATTTTTAGTATATCAATTCATTTTAACAGTATTTTTTGTTATCATAAGCTTTATATACTCCCCATTTCTAATTTTTACATTAGAATAAGATAAATTATCCCCATATAATAGGTTATAAAAAATCTTATTTTAAAAGAATTATAAGGGAGAACAAAAAAACATGAAGTTATACGTAGGTAATTTACCTTGGAGTGTTGACGAAGCAGGATTGAAAAAGCTTTTTGAGAGTTACAATCCTACAGAAGTTTCTTTGATCAAAGATAAGTTCAGTGGAAGATCAAAAGGTTTCGGTTTTGTGACAATTTCTGATGATGAAATTGGAAAAAAAGCAATATCTGAAATGAATGGAAAAGAAAACAGTGGAAGAGAACTTAAGGTTACAGAAGCCATACCAATGGATCCAGACAGACAACGAACACCTCAAAGAAGTTTTGGAAACCGATCAGGTGGAAGAAATTTCAGTCGAGATAATAACAGAAGAAGATTCTAGGATCTGATAAATCTGTTTTATTTTATTTTTTATTTTTATTTTATTTTGAAAAGATTATTTCTTTTTAATCTTTTTTTTCTTTTTGCTTTTTCTACCCCTATTACTTCTGGAAAAGATAGCTACTAAATTATCATCAAGTTTTTCTTTTTGAGAACTTTGAGAACCACGAGCACAACTCCTTCTTAAAATATCTTCAATTTGTTCTGAAACAGTAAATAAATTCTTCTTGGATCTTTTTTCAAGAGTTTTTAATATTTCATCTGATAAGAAAACACAAACTTGGTTTTTCATTTTAGGTTTGGATCTTAATAATTCAAATGCCTTTTTTATAATCTTCACAGGCCAGTTGTTTTTCTTCAATGCTTTGTGAATCTCAGAATCAGAATATCCTTTTTTTCTAGCATTTATAATAAAATTTAAAAGGGTTTTTTGGGAAGTTTGAGAAATCATTTTTTCCCCACATATGTTTTTTGAACTTTAAAGGACTTATATATTCCTTCTAAAATATCTGTTCCAGCATAACCTGCTAATAAAGAAAGTCGTGGATCAAAATCAAAAATAATCCCAATAAAAATTCCAATGATCATGGCAACTAATAAAGTAATAATATAATATCCCCATAAAATTCTTCTTTTTAATGAAAGTGCTTTAAGTAATCCTACAACACCCCTAGTTAAACCTCCGATTCCGCCTAAAAGCCCTGCTAATATCACCCCATTCATATATTCTCTACTTAAAACTTAATTATAAAGATTTTGGTTTTATAGGGTTTAAAATTTCTATAAAAATTTAGAGGATTTTTTAATCTACAATCTGACCATCTCTTAATTTATAAATTTTATCAGCATGTTTTGCAATATCTATATCATGAGTAACTAAAATAATTGTTTTCCCTTCTTTGCTTAAGTCCTCAAACATTTTAGCGATTTCTTGGCCTCTTTTACTATCTAAATTTCCAGTTGGTTCATCCGCTAAAATAACTTCTGGATTATTTGCTAATGCTCTAGAAACAGCAACTCTTTGTCTTTCACCACCACTCATTTGCTTAGGTAAATGATTTAATCTATGGCCCAACCCTATTTTTATTAAAAGTTCTTTTGCTTTTTTAACTCTTTTTTCATAAGGAATTCTTTGAAAAATCATAGGTAACATTACATTTTCTAAAGCAGTTAATGTGGGAATTAAATTAAAATTTTGAAAAATAAAACCAATTTTTCTCCCCCTAATTTGTGCTAAATCAGATTCATGTAAGTGTTCTATATTTATATTATCTAAAAAAATATCTCCTTGTGTAGCAAAATCTAAGGCCCCTACTAGATTCATCATAGTGCTTTTTCCACTTCCAGAAGGCCCAACAATCGCAACAAAATCTCCTTTTCTTATTAGGACATCCACACCATCAACTGCTTTTATTTTTTCATCTCCAACAGTAAAATATTTATAGACTTTTGTTAGTCTAATTATCTCTTCTTTTTCTTTCATTTCTTTTTTAGTCTTTTCTTGAATTATTTTTTCTTTATTTTTTATCATATTAATATTTTGAAATTTATTTGTGAAATTTATTCATATCTTAATGCATCAGCTGGTTTTAATTTTGATGCTTGTAATGCTGGTAAAATTCCAGATAAAGTCCCAATTATAAATGAAAATGCTAATGCTCCAAACATTATCAAAGGATTCATACTTGCTTGAAGTAAGGGTGTTCCAAGATAAATTTTTGCAATAGATTCTGCCCCCTTAGCTAATCCAATTCCAATTCCTACTCCAATTAATCCCCCGACTAATCCCAATAAACCAGACTCTATTAAGAATAATAATAAGATGTGGGAATTTTTAGCACCAATAGCTTTCATAGTCCCAATTTCTTTTGTTCTTTCTATAACAGAAGTATACATGGTATTCATAATTCCAATTCCACCAACTAATAATGAAATTGCTGCAATACCTACTAAAACCCCTTGAACAACTCCAAAAATATTTTGGAAAGTATTTAATAATTGTTCTGAAGTCTGGATAGTAAAAGTTTCTTGATCTTCTTTTTCCCCTCGAAATTTTCTTAATTTTCTTTTAATTGTTTCAGCAAGATCTGAGGGTTCAAACCCTTTAGCAACTTTGACAAGTATTTGGCTTTCTTCATCTTCTACATTTAATATTTCTGCTAAAACTTCTTTTGTGACATATAAAGATCCATCGTCATAAGGATTTCCAGTAGTTTCTAAAACCCCAATCACTTTAAAATCTTGTCCTTCAATTTCTATTGTTTCTCCGACCCTAATTCCTCTTTTCCAAATATCTCCAAAAGCATGATTATAACCTACAACAACTTTAAATTTATCTCCTTTTTTTAATCCTCTTCCTTCAATAACATCAAAACCCTGCATTGTTAAACTAAGATCCCAATCTTCTGGATTCAAACCAATTCCAAAACCAATTCCAGCTTCATCTTTAAATTTGGCTTGTCCAGTTTTAACTAAATAACCAATTGCCCATTCAACTCCACGAATATTTTCTATGAATTCCAAATCTTTTTGTTTTAAAATAAGTTGATCGCTTACTGCACTTCCTGGAGCCCCCATTCCTTTTGGTTGTACAACTATCTTATCACTGCCCAGCATTTCAAATTGTTCTTCAATAGTTTCTTGTAATCCTTGTCCTAAAGATATTAAAGAAACAACAGCAGCAATACCAATAAAAATCCCAAGCATAGTAAGCCAGCTTCTAAGTTTACGTCTTTTTAAATTGTTCAAACCCAATACAAAGAAATCTCGTAGCATTTTGATTAATTAGATTCTTTAATCTTCCTCATTCTTTTTCTATTCTTGACTTTTTTGTAAATAATATAGAGAATAATTAATACAATAAGGATTGCAAAATATAATCCTGTTATATCCTTTTTTATTAATCCTAATTCAATTGCTTTTTCTTTACTATAAATATCTAAAGGAATGTAAAAACTTTTCACATAATCATTATTAATCCCATCCTTATAATGAATTGTAACTGGGAAGTCTATTTGATCTGGGATATTTTGTTTAAAATAAATTTTGAATTCAGCTGAATCAAAATCATTGCTATCAATATCTCCAATATAAGCAGTTTTAGGGCTTAATATTTTATAATATATAGAATCTGCAATTTCAATTTCTAAAAATTTTGTATCACTTAAACCTTTATTTGTTACTTTAATTAGAATTTCACTATCTTTATTTTTTAATAATAGGTTATCTTCAATAATAACACTGATTATTGGTTCTGAATTAACAATAATACTGATTAAAGAATTCTTAGTAATTTGCACATCATCCTGAATATAAGTGATTTCTACAGGAATTTTATAAATTCCAGATTTAGCAGTATTTAATGCAATTATTTCAAATCTTGCATATTCTTGATCATCATTTTCAATTTCTTCAATATTATAATCTGTGGCAGAATTATATGGTGCAAAAGGAATTCCTTCTAAATTTAAGCTAACACTGATATCTTTAATATCTTCTTCCCCATTATTTTCTATTTCAATATTAATAATGGCACTTTCTCCTGGAGCTATTTCTTTAGGAGTCATAGAAACAGTATCTATAATTAAGGCAGAATTTAGATTAATTAGATTCATTAAGAGTAAGATTCCCAGTATTATAATTAATATTTTCTTTTCCATATAAATTTCTACTCAGAATTAATCTGAGGTTTCACCTCAATTTATCTTAATTTAATTGATTTAAAAGCTTTTTGGATGCAAATTATAGATAATAGGTCAGTTGTTTTTAGCAATAAATTCTACTTAATGTACCACAACCTTTCTAACCTTTAATTTATATTTTTTTTCTAAGTTTTTTGATTGTATTTTAATTTTTTCACAAAAATCTGTATAATTGTTTATCATGCATTGGAATTCATTTAATCTATTTGGAAAATTTTCTTTAATAACTGGTAGGAGTTTATTTTGAACAGATTTTTTTATATTAAGAATTTCAATCCAAACATATTCACATCCAATTCCTTTTAATTGTTTAAATAATTTTTCTAAATCTGTAAAAATTGTGACAGGAGAAATAAAACCAAAGATTTTTATGCCTTTTTCTTTAGCTTGTCTTAATGTTTCTATTCTCTTTTTTGGTGAAGATGCAAGAGGTTCAATTATTTTTGCAAATTTTGCATTTAAACTATTAATTGACATTCCCAATTCAATATTTAATTTTTTAATTAAATCAAAATCTCTTTTTACAAGACTAGATTTTGTAAGAATTTCAATGGTGAATTTTCTTTTAAATTTAGATTTGAAAATTATTTCTAAAATTTTCTTTGTTAGTTTAAATTTTGATTCTATAGGCATATAGCAATCGCAAACACTCGACATAAAAATATGCCCGGGTTTATTTTTTTCAAGCTCTTTTTCTAATAAATTTGGACAATTTATTTTTGCCAAAATAAACTTTCCCCATTTTTCTTTTATATTTTGAAATTTTCTTATAAAATCTGCATAGCAATAAACACAACCATGCTGGCATCCAGTATAAGGATTAATAACATAATCTGTAAGTTTAGATTTAACCATACAGGTTTTGCATTTAATTTCTTTTATTATCATAAGGTTATATATTTATGATTCTTTTAATATTTTCTAAAATAATTATTCGCAAAAATTAAAAGATTATTCATAGAAATCAAGAAGAACAATTTATAGAAATTTATTCTTCTAATTCAATTGCTAAAAATGCCCACCAAGGTTTTTTTATTTTAATTTCCCTGGTCTCAGCATTTACTTGTGCTTGAATATTCATTTTTGTTTTAAATAATCCAAAAACTTTTGATTGTTTTCGAGCCCTAATTTCATAGACAATCTTTGTTTGATTTTTTGAACCAATTTCTTTAAGTTCAATAGAACATCCTTGTTCTTCATCGCAATTTTTTAATCTTAATCTTTGTAATGCAGTTTCTGAAGCAGTATTTGGCATAATTTTTATTTCAGCATTTCTTCCATTACTTAATTTTACTTTTAATTTAGTTCTATTTTGGATTTGTTCTTGGGTCATATTGCAAGAACAGTTTACAGTTATGCCTCCAACCTCAAATCTTATTCTATTATTTAGTTGTTGTTGAATTTTTATCTGTTGCCCATTTTCTCCAGTATAATTTTCAGACTTAATTTCTTGTTGATTTTGTATATTTAATTCTTGGCCTTGCCCATTTTCTTGCCCATTATTTGGTCCAGATGCAATCACAAAATTTATTAAAAAAATATTTATAATCAAAATAATTATAACTAGAGTTACTATTTCTTTTTTCATATCTTTTATTTGGGATTTATCTTATTTAAAGGCTCTTAAAATTTTAATTCATTTATGAATTAAAAAGAATAATATGTGAAAGATAAAATAATAATTTATAGAAATCAAAAAGAACAATTTATAGAAACTAATAAACCACAATGTTTTTAAAGAAAAAATATTTGGAACCATTATGCCAGAGAAAACAGAGATAAGAATTGATAATGATCCCGATAAAAAGTTTAATTTATCTAAGAAAAAATCAATGTTATTAATATCTGCAATTTTAGTTATTTTAATCTTGGTTTTACTTTTAGTTTTTG
>CAYZWY010000006.1:0-11436 GCA_964482315.1 Candidatus Woesearchaeota archaeon
AAATCATCATCCCAAAAAAATTTTACGCGCCTTCGGCGCATGTAAATACCCCGAGGGAGGGATCCCCGCCATCAGGACCCCTGCCACAAGCGAGATCAGCCCTGCCAGAGCCAGCATCGAACCTCGTGACACGTTCATCAACTTTATTTGGTTTTGAATTTATTCTCCAAATATAAGTGTCTGTTCCATTTATCCAATTATAAATATCTTTAATTTCTTGAATATTATCTGTCCCTAATAATGCTTTTAATGCTGATCTATCTGCATCTTCTATAAATCTGTCTTCCCCTACTATGTTTTCTTCTAAAGAATATTCATCTTTTGTATTATAATTATGAATGATTTTATCCTTGCCTCTTGGTTGATAAGCAATTCTTGTTAAAGTCATTAGCCATTTTTCTCTCATGCTTTTTTTTATAAATTGTCTTGCTTGTTCTGATTCTGGTTTGTCTTTTTGATTGAATAATGCTGTGAAAACAGCATGATAAAGAGGCATATCTCCTGTGTAAAATTCTCCTTTTGAAATTGCTTGTTCTCTATATTCTGCATGTTTATCTTGAGTCATATTTGGGAGTAATTGTTGTGCCAAATTAATTGTTTTAATTTCATTCATATAATTCACTCCCTGAATTTGCCAGTAATCATCTATTGATTGAATATTTATATCAGAATTTTTATTCTCATTTTTTGGGGTTTTATTAGTTTTTTCTGATTTTGCTAAAACTCTTTTAATAGCTCCTTTTATTGGTTTTCCTGCAAATGTTTTTGGTATTTTTATGTTCATTTTAATTTCCTGAAATTTTTATAAATTTATCATAAGTTTTATTAGTAATATCTACCATTAATTTTGATAAATCGTCTCCTTTGCCTACATAAAAAATAGGAATTTGCCATGATTCTAGATCTTTGCAAAATTTAGGCCCACTTTCCTTATTTCCTATTTGAATATGTGCATAATAATTTTTTTGTGCAAGCTCTTTAAAACTTTCTTTCTCTGAATTCCAATTTCCAATTTCTCCATCTGAAATGCTTAGAACAAAACTCTCTCTTCCTTTTAATGAATTTGTTAAAACCTTTGCATCTAAATTAGTATTATTAAATTCAGGAGCAAGAGCAAGTTTTCTTACTGTATTCATTTCTAAAAATTCTGCCTCTTTATATCTTGTTTGAGAAGAGAATAAAGATAACCCATGTTTAATATATTGTGCTATTTGTTGTTGTTGTAGGAAATTTTCAATTCCATAATATCCTAATAAAGCATAATGATATTTGCTATTATCCCCCCAAGGGATGAAATTAGTTTTTCCATTGTTTGAACCTGATAGGGGTTCTTCCATACTTCCAGAATTATCTAAGACTATCATTTTAAAATCGGGAAAACTTTTTCTTTGAAATTTAGATCTGGAATTAATAGTTAAGGGTTGATTTGGATATGCAAACTGTAATCCATTATCTGTTAAAAATAATTTGGATAACTTTATCTTTGAAATTTCATCTTTTTCTTCATCAAATGCTCTTAATGTTAGAGGGGAGATTTGTAAATTTTGTTCTTTGGTCATTGCTTCAACTTTAACTGGAATTGACTTTGCCAATTTTTTATATAAAGAATCTAATTGTTCATAGCTTGTTATGTTTGTTGATTGTTTTTCATCTGCAGAATATCTTCCATATGCAATTTCTTCTTTTCCTTGTTTTGTTTTAAGTTTTTGTTCTATTCCATTTCCAGAAGGGGATTCTGCAGTTTGTTCTTCATCTTCTGCATCTCCTTTTTGTGAATAAGCAGAAAGCCTTTCTTTTGGAGCCTTTTTTAATAGTCCAGAAAGGTTTTTCGCAAAAACTTTTGCCACTTTAGCCCAGTTTTCTTTGTGAAACAAAGCAGAAGTGTCCTGAATATTCTCTTGAAGTTCTAAATCTCTTATTGTTTTTTCTACTGCACTGTCAATTTCTTCATTATTTGAATAATTTCTTTTTAATAATGCTCTATCAGAATTATCTCCTAATAAATACATATTTAATTTTACAAAGGCCTCAAAAAAGGGCGTATAGGTTTTTTTTCCTTGTTTTTTTAATCTTAATCCCTCATTATCCCAAAATAAAATTTGTCCTGAAAATTCATTTCTTTGATATGCTTCTTTATTGAATTCTCTTGCTCTGGGATTTATCATTAAATCTTCAAAAGCATTTGTTACATAGTGTGCGTGTTTCTTTTTATCTTCTGGAAGGGCTTGTTTAACTGCTTCTAAGATTTTATCATGATTATAAATATCATAAGGACAGCCCTTACCTGATTCAAAAGGAAGCTCCCAGTGTGCAAATTCATGAAGAGAGAGATCTGATAACATAGTTTCTAATCCGTCAGTTATTTTCTTTTTTCTTGCATATGCTTTTTGTCTTCTATCTTGAATCGGATTAAATCCTTTTTTTACATTGATTTCAATATCCCATTCCAGAGATATTCCTGTAGAAATGTCTTGTTCTGCCTCATCATATTCTTTAAGATTTATTGAACCTCTAACTAAGCCTATCTTATTTTTTTGTTCATATAATTTTTGTTTTAATTTTTGAATTTCCATTTTAACTCCTAATTTTTTTGCGAATGCGCTTCGCGCATTACACATACCCCGAGAGAGGGATCCCTGTAAGCAGGATCCCAGTCACAATCGAGATCAGCCCTGTCAGAGACAGCATCGAACCGCGTGATACGTTCATCAACTTTATTTGGTTTTGAATTTATTCTCCAAATATAAGTGTCTGTTCCATTTATCCAATTATAAATATCTTTAATTTCTTGAATATTATCTGTCCCTAATAATGCTTTTAATGCTGATCTATCTGCATCTTCTATAAATCTGTCTTCCCCTACTATGTTTTCTTCTAAAGAATATTCATCTTTTGTATTATAATTATGAATGATTTTATCCTTGCCTCTTGGTTGATAAGCAATTCTTGTTAAAGTCATTAGCCATTTTTCTCTCATGCTTTTTTTTATAAATTGTCTTGCTTGTTCTGATTCTGGTTTGTCTTTTTGATTGAATAATGCTGTGAAAACAGCATGATAAAGAGGCATATCTCCTGTGTAAAATTCTCCTTTTGAAATTGCTTGTTCTCTATATTCTGCATGTTTATCTTGAGTCATATTTGGGAGTAATTGTTGTGCCAAATTAATTGTTTTAATTTCATTCATATAATTCACTCCCTGAATTTGCCAGTAATCATCTATTGATTGAATATTTATATCAGAATTTTTATTCTCATTTTTTGGGGTTTTATTAGTTTTTTCTGATTTTGCTAAAACTCTTTTAATAGCTCCTTTTATTGGTTTTCCTGCAAATGTTTTTGGTATTTTTATGTTCATTTTAATTTTTGATTTTAAGTTAATTGTTTAGGGTTGGTTTTTCATTTTATTTATTTTTCTCATTGGTTTTAATTTCTTTTTTCTTTTCTTGTTCTTTGTTTTTAATTATTCCTTCAAATATGTCTTTCATAAATCCCCACCTTTTTGTGAATAAATTAAAAACTTTTTCATTTCTTTTTCCTAATTGCGCCATTTCAAATCCTGCACAAATATTATTTAATTGTGAATCATACTGGGTTTTTGTTGAAGAAATTATAGAATCTAAAGCCTTATATCTATCATTATCAAATTTGTTTTGAACATCTGCCTCATTTAGAATTCCTGAATAAGCAGAACAAAGTTTATATGCTTGCATAACTGAATTAAAATAATTTTTTTCAATTTGCTTTTGAGAAATTCCTTTTTTTCTTGCAGTTTCATCTAATGCCTGTGAAAGCCTTAATATTGATTTTGCAGCCCTTACTGAAACAGGCAAAACTAATCCTACATCACTTCCCTGCTCATGATTATCAAGTTGAGTTGGCCATGCGTCTTTCATTTTTCTTTTGCTTCCCTTATTGCAATAATCTAATCCATGAATAAGATAGTTTGCAAGAATTAATTTTTCAAATGGAACTTCTTTTGAAACTAATTCCTTATGCTCTTTAATTATTTTATTAGACAAATCTTTAGAATTTTCTGAAAATTTTACTCTTGGATTTGTATCTTCTGCAAGAATCTCAAGAGTATTACTTGCTTTCGGAGAAAAATAATCAACATCAATTATGACGTGCATTCTATCTTTTAATGCTCTTCCTAATTCATTACTTGATTCTGTAAATTTTTGCCCGATATTTCCTGTTGCAATTCCTACAGAATATCCTTTCCCAATAGGGTATGCTTTTCCATTTATTTCAACAAAACCGTCGAATAAATTAAATAATTGGGCCCTTACTGCAGGGACGCAGTTTGGAAGTTCATCAACTACAATTAAGTGATAATTAACTTTATCTGTAAGTTCTTTTAATTCTGCGCTTGAGTTTGCGGTTCTAAACTTTTCCAAATTAATCTGTTGAAAAAGATCTCTTGTGTCCATATCATTTCTTCCAAGAATAAACATACTTTTATCTCCAAAATAACTTCTCGCATCTTCTGCAAGTTGTGTTTTACCATTCCCAGTATCTCCTTGCAAAAATAAATTTAGTCTTGTTTTTAGACATGCATCTACAATATCCTTCATGTAAATAGAAACTCCATTAACATTTACAACTTCTGTTGAATTTTTGTAAATTCCCTTTGCCATTTTTACTCCTGATCTTTCCCTCTTAAGAATTTACTTATAGAATACTCAATTATATGGGATTTACTTCTGAACAATCCCTCTTTTAAAAGTTTCTCAATTAGCTTTATCTTTTCTTTATCAATTGAAATACTTATTTTCTGCTTCATTTTAGTACTTAGTATAACTTATTAGCAATATTTACTTAAAAGTAGTAAGAAATATCCCTTTTTAAATCTTTCCATATGTTATCACTTTGTGGTTAAGACCATAATACTTGATGATCTTTAGTTATGAACAGCCTTTAAATTATTTTTAAAACAAATAAATTTAATTAAGTGTCTTAAAAAAAAGATATTTTCTGATTTTGCTTATAATCTCTTAATTTCAAGAAATTTGATTTTTATCGACGGTAAAAATATTCTTCTGATAGAAAGCTTTTTAAAGGAAAGTATGTTTAGGAATATATAATTGAATTAAATAATTAGATTATTTATTGAATTATTTTTAAGAATTTTTCATATTTTTAATTATAAATCAATATTAAAAAAATATTCCAAAATAACTTAGTAATATGCTGAAAAATGGCACAACCAATTGAAAAATATGGAGCAAGCACAATAAGGGTCTTGGGAGGGCTTGAAGGAGTCAGAAAAAGGCCAAGTATGTATATTGGTAATACTAGTAAAGAAGGATTACATCATTTAGTTTATGAGGTTGTTGATAATTCTATTGATGAATGTATGGTGGGGGTTTGTGATTTAATAAATATTATAATAAATAATGATGGAAGTCTTACAGTAAAAGATAATGGTCGAGGCATTCCAACAGATTTACATCCGATTCATAAAAAATCTGCTATGGAAATTGTTTTAACACAATTGCATGCTGGGGGAAAATTTGAAAAAAATGTTTATCAAATCTCTGGGGGATTACATGGTGTTGGTTTAAGTTGTGTTAATGCACTTTCTAAAAAATTAATTGCAACTGTTAAAAGGGATGGAAAAATCTATAAACAAGAATATAAAATGGGAAAATCAACCTCTAAGGTAGAAATTATTGGAAACTGCAATATTGAAGAACATGGAACAGAAATTAGGTTTTTTCCCGATGAAAAAATTTTTTCAACAATTAAATTTGATTTTAATGTTTTAACAAAGAGATTACGAGAACTTGCTTATTTAAATCCTAATCTAAAAATTATTTTAGAAGACAAGGAAAATAATAAAAAAGAAATTTTTAATTATTCTGGGGGTTTAATGGAATTTGTTGAACAAATAAATAAGGGGAGATCGGTTTTGAATAAACCAATTTATTTCAAAAAACAAACTAATTCAAAAATTATTGAGATTGCAATACAATATACTGAAAGTTATAATGAAAATATTTTTGGATTTGTTAATACTATTAACACTACAGAGGGTGGAACCCATATTTCTGGATTTAAAACAGCATTAACAAGAGCAATTAATGATTATGTATTAAAGAAGAATTTATTGAAAAAAGAAAAGTTAAATGGAAATGATATTAGGGAAGGAATAACTGCAATAATAAGTCTTAAAATCCCAAATCCTCAATTTGAAGGGCAAACAAAAACTAAATTAGGAAATTCAGAGATTAAAGGGGTTGTTGATTCTATGGTTTATGTTTCTTTAGCAAATTTTTTAGAAGAGAATCCAGGAATTTCAAAAAAAATTGTGCAGAAGATTATTTCTTCAGCAAAAGCAAGAAATGCAGCAAAAAAGGCAAGAGATTTAGTTAGAAGAAAAAATATTTTGGGATTTTCTGGTTTACCTGGGAAATTATCAGATTGTTCAACAAAAAAATTTGAAGATACAGAATTGTATTTGGTTGAAGGAGATTCTGCAGCAGGCTCAAGCAAGATGGCTAGAGATAAAAATTTTCAAGCAATATTGCCTTTAAAAGGAAAAATTCTTAATGTAGAAAAATCAAATCCTAATAGGGCCTTAAGTTCAGAAGAAATTACTGGGATTATTACTGCAGTTGGGACAGGTGTGAGAGAAAATTTCAATTTAAAAAAATTAAGATATAATAAAATAATTATTATGACTGATGCAGATGTAGATGGGCAACATATCACGGCTTTGTTATTAACTTTTTTCTTTAGATATTTACCAGAATTAATTGAAAATGGAAATATTTATGTTGCAGTTCCTCCCCTATATAGGGTTAGAAAATCTAAGGATTACTATATTTATTCTGATGATGAATTAAAAAAATTAATGAATAATCTTGGGGGCAAGGCAGATGTTCAAAGATTTAAAGGATTAGGAGAAATGAATCCTGGACAATTATGGGATACTACTATGAATCCTAAAAAAAGGATTTTAAAAAAAATCACAATTGAAGATTCAGTTATTGCAGATGCAACATTTTCAATGTTAATGGGCAGTGAGGTTGGTCCGCGAAAGAAATTTATTGAAATAAATGCAGAGATCGCAGAAATAGATATTTAAAATGGAAGAAGAAAAAGAAAAATTAGATGAAGAGATAAATGAAAAAAATTCATTAGTAGATGAAACTAAGGATAAAAATCAGGATTTAGAGATAGAACAGTTAGAAAAAAAATCTTTAAATTTAAAAGATTTAAGTGAAGATAGAATTTTGAATTCTGAAATTTCTGGTAATATGAAAAGGGCCTATATTGATTATGCAATGAGTGTTATTGTAAGTAGGGCTTTGCCTTCTGTTGAAGATGGATTAAAACCAGTTCATAGAAGAATTTTATATGCAATGAAATTAATGGGCTTAGAAAAAGGAATGACAAAGAAATGTGCGAGAATTGTTGGTGACACTATGGGGAAATTTCATCCACATGGAGATTTAGCAATTTACAATGCATTAGTTAGAATGGCTCAAGATTTTTCTTTAAGATATCCTTTAATAAAAGGTCAAGGGAATTTCGGATGCTTTACTGCAGACACTAAGGTTAAACTTACTGATGGAAGAGACTTGTCTTTTTTGAATTTAATAAAGGAAAATAAACAAGGAAAGAAAAATTTTACCTTCACAGTTAATGAAGATAATCAAATTGAAATTGCTGAAATAAAAAATCCAAGAAAAACCATAATTAATGCAGAGATTATGAAAATTATTTTAGATAATGGGCAAGAAATAAAATGTACTTTAAACCATAAATTTATGTTAAGGAGTGGGGATTATAAAGAAGCACAAAATTTAGAATCTGGAGATTCATTAATGCCATGTTATTTTAGATTATCTGCAAAAGAGGATAGTGCTAAGGCAGTTGGTTATTCTATGGTATTTCAACCAAACCTAAACTCTTGGGATTTTACACATATTTTAGCAGATGCATGGAATATTTCAAATAATATTTATCAAAAATCTGCTGGGAGGATCAGGCATCATCTTGATTTTAACAAATTAAATAATAATCCAAGTAATATTAGAAGAATGCATTGGAAAGAGCATTGGAAAACACATTATAATTTTACTTCTAAAAAGCATAAAAATGATGCAGAATATAGAAGAAAATTAGCTGAAGGCAGAAAAAGATTTTGGAATGACAAAAAAAATAGAGAATCTTATTCTAAAAGGATGAGTGAAAGAAATCGAAAAAATTGGAAGAAAAAAGATTATAGGAATAAAATGAAAGTAACTTTAAGCGAGGTTACTAAGAGGCATTTGGCAGAACACCCTGAGAGGATTGAAAAAATAAGAAAAACCGCTTCAATTACTCTTAAAAGATTATGGAAGATACCAGAATATAAACAATTGTTTCATGATAAAATTGTTGCTTCAAATAAAAGACGTAAAACTAATTTAACTGGAAAAAAGAAATTTTTAAACATTTGTAATTACTTAAAAGAAAATAATTTATTGATCAATAAAGAAAATTACGAAAAAATAAGGGTAAAAAATTTTGGTGGAAAAGGTTTTACAACTTGGGAGCATGGATTAATCAAATACTATAATGATAATAACAATTTGTTGTTATGTGAATTAAATGGAAATCATAAGGTAATTAGAACCGAAATCCTTAAAGAATTTGAAGATGTTTATGATTTAAGTATAAATAAAACCCATAATTTTGCTTTAGCATCTGGGATTTTTGTACACAATTCCCTCGACGGGGATAATCCTGCAGCATCAAGATATACTGAAGCAAAATTAACTAAAATTTCTAATGAACTCTTAGAAGATATAGATAAAAAAACTGTTAAATTTATTCCTAATTTTGATAATTCTCTTAAAGAACCAATTATTCTTCCAGGAAAAATTCCTAATTTGTTAATTAATGGTGCAACTGGTATTGCAGTTGGTATGACTACAAATATTCCTTCACATAATTTAATAGAAGTTTGTGAAGCAATTATAAAAATGATTGATAATCCTCAAATTTCAATTACAGAATTAATGGAAATAATTAAGGGTCCTGATTTTCCAACTGGTGGAATAATTATTTCAAAAAATTTGAAAGAATTATATGAAAATGGAAGGGCAAGTTTTGTTGTTCGTGGAAAAGTAGATACTGAAATTAAAAAAAATAAAATAAATATTGTAATAAGTGAGATTCCTTATCAAATGAATAAATCTGTTTTAGTCAAGCAAATCGCAGAACTTGTAAAATCTAGGAAATTAATAGATGTTTCAGATATTCGAGATGAAAGTTCAAAAGGAAAAGTAAGAATTGTTATTGAACTTAGAAAAGGTGCGAATTTTCAATTTACTATCAATAGATTATATAAATTCACAAGATTACAAGATAGATTTGATGCAGTTTTTGTTGCATTAGTGTCTGGAGTTCCTAAATTACTGGGTTTGAAAGAGATATTATCTTGTTATATTAATTTTAGGAAAAAAATTGTTACAAATAGGACTAAATTTGATTTAGAAAAAGCAGAAATAAGGGAGCATATTGTTAAAGGATTATTAATTTGTTTAGACAATTTAGATAAGATTATTCAAATCATTAAAAATAGTAAAAACCCTTCATTAGAATTAACGCAAAAGTTTAATTTTTCTAAAAAACAAGTTGAAGCAATACTTGAAATAAAATTAAGACAATTAACTTCTTTAGAACATGAAAAATTAAAAAAAGAAGAAGATACTTTGAAAAAATTAATATTGGATTTAAAGAAGATTTTGGGTGATGAAAAAGAAATTTATAATATAATCAAAAAAGAATTAAAAGAGATTAAAGATAAATATGGGGATAAAAGAAAAAGTAAAATAATAAAATCTATAAAAGAAATTAAAGAAAAAGATTTAGTGCAGAAAAAAGATGTAATTATTTCTATTAGTGATAAAGGTTATATAAAAAGAATGGCTTTTAAAGCATATCACGAGCAAAAAAGGGGGGGAAAAGGAGTAATTGGTGCAGAATTAACTAGTGATGATTTTATCAAACAAATTATTTGTTGTTCTACTCATGATTATTTATTATTATTTAGTGCAAAAGGAAAAGTTTTTTGGTTAAAAGCATATAAAGTTAGAGAAGCTCAAAGATATGGGCGGGGCCAGGCAATTGCAAATTTATTAAATATTAAAGATGATAAAATAACTAAGATTATATCCATTAAAGAATTCAAAGATAGTTTATTTATTGCAACAAAAAAGGGCCATGTTAAAAAGATCAAATTAGAATCTTTTTCAAAGCCAAGAATCGGGGGAGTTCGTATTATTAAATTTCCTTTAACAACTATAGATTCTGTTGTTGATGTAGAAACAATAAAAGAATCACAAGAAATTATGCTCATAACTAAAAAAGGTCTAGCAATTAAATTTAATTCTAATAAAATTCGTTTGATGGGCAGAGCAAGTTATGGTGTTACTGGAATAAAACTTGAAAAAGATGATGAAGTAGTTAGTTTAAGGATTATTCAAAATCCAAATCTTTCGGTTTTAACAGTTACAGAAAAAGGTTATGGTAAAAGAAGTTTAATTAAAGATTATAGATTAACTGGAAGAGCTTGCAAGGGGGTTATTAATCTGAAAATAACTGAAAAAACTGGGGATGTTGTTAATACTATAGAGATGGATAATGAAGATACTTTTATTGTTTCAACAAAAAAAGGAATAATAATAAGAACTAGTGTTAAACAAATTAGAATTATGGGAAGGGTAACCCAAGGAGTAAGAATTATTAGATTGCAAAAAGGGGATAAAGTTTGTGATATTGCAAAATTAATAGAAGATAAAGATCTAAAATCTTTAGCAGAATAGACGTATAACCAGATGATTTTAAATTAGAAAATTTAGTTAATGCTTTTTCTTTAAATTGTTACGACTTATAAGTTTTTACAAATAAAAACATTTATAAAGTTTACATTTTACTAATGATTATGAGAAAAATATCCCAATTAAAACAAATTCTAAAAACTGATGGAAATGGAAGACCTGTTTTAAAATTAAAACCTCTTAAGAATATTGCAGTCAATACCCCCACTAAAGAAGAATATTCTGAATTAATGAGAGTTTATGAATGTGGTGGATGGAGGTGGGCGGATGGATCCTCACCAACAGAATCTGATGATTGGACTAGGGGATATGCAAAATATGCAGAAGAAATGTGTATTAGTGTTCCTCATTTAGGATTTGATTTAGAATTTGGTTATGCTGATAAAGAAACTTATTATAGGATTGGCTATAAAGCTATTTCACCCCAAGAATTTTATGATAAAGAAAATATAACTCCTGAAATGCTTAAAGAAATAAATGATTGTTTTGATAAAAGTAATAAAGATTCAGATATTAATGAAAGAAATTTTTTATAAAAAAATAACTCCTGAAATGCTTAAAGAAATAAATGATTGTTTTGAAGAAAGAAAACAAAAATAAT
>CAYZWY010000006.1:11536-20125 GCA_964482315.1 Candidatus Woesearchaeota archaeon
CCTGAAATGCTTAAAGAAATAAATGATTGTTTTGAAGAAAGAAAACAAAAATAATTTTTAAATTATTTTTCCATAACCAATTAATCTCCAGTGACCTTGGATATTTCTCGCAATTCCTATATTATCTTTTTTCATTAAGATTGCCGGTGTTTTTAATTCTAATTCTGCATTGTCATTTGTTATTTTTTTTATTTGACCAAGAGTTGTTGTAGTATTTATTGAAAGTAATACAAATTCATTAGTTTTAAGATTCTCAATTTTTATCTTTTCTTTAATTCCAAAAACTTCATTAAAAAGAGCAAATTTTAATTTTAATTTTTTAGATATTTCTGGAAGTTTATTTAATCTTGAACAAATACTCCCAGACAAAGAATCTGTTTTAGTTAAAACATTATCTAATTCAGTTTCAAAAGCTAAACTTCCACCAGGTGTTGCTTTTTTTATAGGGTATTTCCCCCGATAAATTGAAGTAATTTTTGTTCTAACTGTTTTATAAATTATTTTATTTGCATGTTTTTCTATTATACCTGGTTTTATTTCTATTTCATCACCGATATTTAAAATTCCTTTTTTTAAAATCCCTGCGAGAATCCCTCCATGAAGGCTTTGAATTTTAGTTCCGGGTTTATTTATATCAAAACTCCGTGCAATTAAAAATTCTGGATCAGAAATTAAATCTCTTTTAGGAATCTTTAATTCTAATAATGCTTCTTTTAATTTATCTATATTGATTTCTTGTTGAGCAGAGATTGGTATCACTAAAGAATTTTCTGCAATTGTTCCTTTAGTGAATTCTTTTATTTTTTTATAATTTTTAATTGCTTGTTCTTTTGTTATTAAATCTATTTTATTCTGAACAATAATTATTTGAGAAATTTCTTTTGCTTTTAATGCAATTAAATGTTCTTTTGTTTGTGGTTGAATTCCTTCTTTTGCATCTATAACTAAAATTGCTGCATCTATCAGGGTTGCTCCAGAAAGCATAGTTGCCATTAACATTTCATGACCTGGGCAATCTATAAAACTAACATATCTCTTTTTATTATTTTTCTCTAAAATTATATCGGCATATCCTAATTTTATTGTAATTCCCCTCTTTAATTCTTCTGAATGAGTATCTGCAAATTTCCCAGTTAATTTGGATAATAAGGTTGTTTTTCCATGATCAATATGCCCAACAACACCCACATTCAACATTTCTAAATTTTCTGCATTTAAATTTGGTTTTTCTGCAACTAATTTTGCTTTTTTTATAATTGGTTTTGTTTTTTCCATAATTAATTTTATTTTCCTTATAATTATAAAAATAATAAATAGTTTTTAAGAGTGTTGGTTTTCTTTAAATCTTATTTTTCAGAATTATTTTTTTCTTCTGGGAGATCTTTTTTAATAGCGAGATCTAAGAATTTTTTTTCACCTTCTTTTAGAACCTGAGTATTAATTTGAATTGTTTTTAAAGAAATTTCTTCTCCACGTAAAGTCTTTCTTTTTCTTAAACCTTTTCTTTTATCTTTCATTCCAAAACCATATGTTAACAATTCCCGGTGGTATCCTTGACCTTCAAGCTTTTTCTTACCAGGGATTCCTGAAAGATCACTTGTTCCAGTAATTTTTAATTGATATCCTTTTAATTCTTGAGAGATATCTTCCCCTTTAAATGATTCTCCTATTTTTTTCCCTATTAAAATTTCTGATTCGCTTTCTAAATTATATGTTTTGTTATTTTGAGATATATTAATTTTAAATGTCATTTTTAAAATATTTCTTTTAATTTTAATTAATATTTGATATAAATAAAGGTTTTTAAAGATTGCTCTATGAATTTAAGAAAATATAAATATTGAATTGTTTTAAATCCCCCAAGAAGGGTTATCATTTCTTTTGATTTTAGCAATTTCTTGAATTATTTTAACTTCATCAATTGTTAAAATATCCTTATTTTTTTTAAATTCTTTGAATTGTTTTTCTGAAATATCTGAATAAAGGTATTCAGAATCTTGTAATTGCTTGTCAAAAAGAATACTTGGTAAAGATATTGCAACTTCTTGATCTTTTATTGCTTCATCAACTTTTTTATTATTTTCTTGTATTACTTTTATCTTACTTTTAGATATATTTTCTTCATTTATTAAGGGTATTCTAGATTTTAATTTTCCACCAATAATTTGAACCCCAAAAATTGCAGGTTTACTATTTCTAAAAACATATTGTTTAAGAATTTTTAATTTACAGATAGTTGCTAAACCCAACATTTTTTCTTTTTTAATTTCATTTGCTTTTTCTTTTTGAAATTCTAATAAATCTTCAATTAATTTATAGATAACTTCATTTTTGATGATTTTTACTTTTCCTTTATCTATATTTTTTACTTCTTCATCTTCTTCTGTATTAAATCCAATTATTGCAGAATTTAAAGGATTTATTTTTAAATTAGTTTTCGCAGAAATTAAATCTCTTTTATTTATGCTTCCAATACTTGCATAAACTATTTTTATATGTTCTTGCTTTAGTAATTTAATTAAAGCTTCTAAACTTCCTAAAGAATCTGCTTTGACAATTATCCCTTCTTTATCTGTACTTATTTTTTCTTGAATTTCTTTTTTAAATTCTTCTTGAATTTCTTCTAGATTATCTTTAAAAACAGTGAAAGGCATCCCTGGAAGAATCTTTTCAGAATCTATTAATTGCATTCTTATGCCATTTGCTGCATGTGTTTCAATAACTGGTTTAAATTTATTTGAAATAGATTCTATTTCTTCTAATACCCTTATTTTTGTAATAATTGGATCATCAAAACTTGCAATTGCAATTTTATCTCCAGATTTTAAAGCCCCATTATATAGGATTGCCTCTATATATTTCATTGATTTCTCTTTTTTTATTTCAAGAATTATCCCTCGAGTCTCTTTTTTAAATTTTAAATTTTCCTGCAAGAATTTTTGACTTAAACCACACAACATCATTAAAATTTCTTTGATACCTTCACCAGTTTTTCCAGAACAAGGAATTAAAGCCAATTGTGTTGCAAAATCAGTTATTTCATAAAAAGGTTTGGCATTAAACCCATGATGATATAAACTAGAAATTATCATTAAAAGTTTTTCATTAAAATCTAATTTAGTATTTTTTAATTGCCTTTCAATGTTTTCTTTTAAATTTTCAGATTTTTTTGTCCATCCGAAAATATTGTCTATCTTGTTTAATGCAATTATAAAAGGAATTTTATTTAATTTTAATATTTCAATTACTTCTATTGTTTGTGGCATTAATCCTTCATTTACATCTATAACTAAAATTGCTAAATCTGCTAAAGAACCACCCCTTTTTCTTAAATGAGAAAATGCAGCATGACCTGGTGTATCAATAAACAAAAAACCTGGAAAATCCAATTCATTTTTTTGAATTTCTGGACATCTTTTTTTTATATTTTCTAAAGGAACTTTTGTAAATGAAATTTTTTGGGTTATTCCTCCAGCCTCTTTTTCTTGAATTCCGGTTTTTCGAATATTATCTAAGATTGTCGTTTTTCCATGATCTACATGACCTGCTACAGTCACAATTGGTTGTCTGATTTTATTATTGATTTTCATGCATAATTCATGTATAAGTTCCTTAAAAAATTATCTTTTAGATAATTTGAAACAAAGATTTATATATTATTTTAAATTTCAAATTTCATAAAATGGATATTAAAATAGAAAATAAAAAATTAAAAAATAAAAGAAAATTGCTTTTTATTGGAATATTAATCATTTTCATTGCAGGATTTTTTTTATTTAGAAGTATAAATTTTACTGGAAACTCAACAAATGGTAATTTTGATTCTATAAATGATTCTATTAATGTCCCATTAATTGTTTTTTATGGAGAAGGCTGTCCACATTGTTCTGAATTATTTGAGTATTTGGAAAAATTAAAAGAAGCAAATTATAATTTAACTATTAAAAGTTATGAAATTAGATTTAATGAACAAAGTAGAAATTTATTTGAAGAACTTTCTGAAATTTATAATCAAGAAATCCAAGGAGTTCCTACAATGTTTATTGGAGAAAAGGTTATTATTGGCTATGCAAAATTTATGCAAAATGAAATTAGAGAAGAAATTGATTATTGTATAGAAAATACCTGTATAAATCCTTTAGATAAATTAAAACTTAATGAAACAAATATTTCTGAAATTTTTCAGAATTCCACTTCAATCGAAGAGGATTTAAAGGATAATCTTAAAAAAAATTTGACAGTTCCTGCAGTTATTTTCGCGGCAGTCGTTGATTCAATAAATCCTTGTGCATTTGCTGTATTAATTCTTCTGGTAACAACAATTTTAATTTCCAAAAATAGAAAAAAGGCATTATTTGCAGGGCTTGCATTTTCTCTCTCAATATTTATTTCTTATTTTTTAATGGGTTTAGGATTATATTCTGCTATTCAAGCCATTAAAATAACTAGGATCTTTTATTTTATTGTTGCAATTTTAGCAATTATTATTGGGATGTTTAATCTTAAAGATTATTTTTGGTATGGAAAATGGTTTATAATGGAGGTTCCATTAAAATGGAGACCTAAATTAAAAAGAATTACAAAAAGCATAAGTTCTATTCCGGGGGCATTTATCATTGGATTCTTAATAAGTTTGTTTTTATTGCCTTGTACTTCTGGACCCTATATTGTTATTTTAGGATTATTAGCAAATTTAACTACAAAAAATTATGCAATCTTATTATTAATTCTTTACAATATTATCTTTATACTGCCTATGTTAATTTTAACTTTTGGGTTTTACTTTGGTTTAACAACTACTGAAAGGGCTGAAAATTGGAGAAAATCTAAATTAAGAATTATTCATTTAATTTCAGGGATAATTCTTCTTTGTTTAGGCTTTGCTATGATCTCTTCATTAATTTTTGGTTGGATTTAATTTTTTAAAGAAAGGGAATATAAGAAACTATAAGATTTTTGTTCTCCATTTACTATGTCCAAATTGAACTATTAAGTCTACTTTTAGGTTTTTTGCTTCTAAAGGAACATCGCAAGCACCAAAACAACTTCCCATCCAAATAAAACAATTACATTTTGTTTTTTGTTCTATTTCATTACAAATCACTTGAGCATATTGTTTTAATCCTTCAGGAAATTGCAATAAGATTCTTTTAAATTTTTCATTTTTTATAATTTTAATTATTTTTTCTATTTCTAAATCATATATCTCTTCTATTTCTTTAATTATTTTTTTCATTATTTTCCCCATGATTTCTTTTATTATTTTTAGAATCTTTAACCTCTATTTTTCTCTCTCTAAATTTCCTTATATAATGTGCAAATTCTCCAAGAACAAAAAATCCGAGAAGAATAATTAAAATTATATATTGTTTGTCAATAATTAAAGTAATTATTTTAAAAAGTACTATCAAAATTATTAAAAAAAAGATTATTTTAACTAAGATTCTAATAGTTAAAATATTTATGCTATTTACTGTCTTAAATATTTTCTTAAAAAATTCTTCAAATAAAAACTGCATAAATTTAAAAAAAAATCTATCTTTAAATATGTTTGGTTAATGCTTAATTTTAATTTGATTTTCAATCAATAATCAATCAATATTCTCTATAATTTTTTGTGATATAATACTTTATTGGAAAAACCATGCCAATAACAAAACTAATCCATCCAAAAGCCGCAAGAATAATATTTAAAGAATTCTTTAATAATATAGATAAAATTAGAAATCCTGCCCAAAATACAATTCCAGATAAAAATAAAATTGCCCAAGTCATTTTTTCTTTTCTTTTTATAATAAAATAAGAAAGATAAACAATAATCATTCCTAAAGAAATTAATAATATCCCAATAAAATGATTAAACATTCTAAATAAATAAGAAATTTCTGGGCTATATCTTAAAAAAAATCCCCAAAGTTTAGATATAGAATTAAAATTTATTTTCATATTTAAATTAATAAAAAAATTATAAAATAATCCTATTAAAATCATATAAATTCCATTAAACAAAGTAATCTTTGCTCCTTGCTTTACTTTCCTTATATTCATAGTATATCTAATAAAATTTTATTTAAAAGAATTTGTGGGGGGCAATATATTTGATAGAAATTATTTTTTAAGATCTTATTTCAAGAATTTTTAAAAGGATATATAAATAGGCATTCTTTTTAGATTTTATGAAACAAAAAAATACTAATTTCAAAGGATATTGGGATTTAATTAAACAGATAATTATTGAATCAGATATTGTTTTAGAAATTCTAGATGCTAGATTTATAGAATTATCCAGGAATAAAGAAGTAGAAAAATTAATAAAAGAAATGGATAGGCCAGTTATTTTTGTAATTAATAAATCTGATTTGGTTTCTAAACAAAGATTAAAAAATCAAATCAAAAAATTAGATAAAGATATAGACTTTGTATTTCTTTCAACTAAAGATAATAATTCTATGAAGATTTTACTTTATAAAATCAAAAAAACTTTCAAGAAATACGGGAAGCGAGAAATTTCTGATGAACAAGATGAATTTCTAACAAAATATGTAAGAAAAATAAAAGGCGGGATTGTTGTTGGGATTTTAGGGTATCCTAATGTTGGAAAATCTTCTATTATTAATGCTTTATGTCATAAGAAAAAAGTATTAGTTAGTAAAAAGGCCGGAACAACTCATGGAATCCATTGGATAAGAGCAACAGAAGAAATTAAATTTATTGATAGTCCAGGGGTTATTCCTCTTGAAAAAAAAGAAGAGATTAAAGATGCTTTGATTAATGCAAGAAATAAAGAAAAATTAAAAGATCCAAGACTTGTTGTTTATGAAATAATTAAATTATTTTTAAAAATCAATAAAAAATCTTTTGAAGATTTTTACAAGATTAAGATAACAAATAAAAATTTAGATAAAATAATCAAGGATATTGCAATTAAAAAAGGATATTTATTAAAACAAGGAAAACCAGATGAAAATAGGGCCTATATGACAATAATAAAAAATTGGCAAGATAGTAAAATAAGATTATAAAAATGAAGATTAAAGCAATTGTTTTCGATATTGGCGGGGTTTTGGTTAAAGAAAATTATTCTAAAAAATCTTTAGATGGGCATTATTTAATTAGTGTTCATAAATATATGGCAAAAAAACTAAAAATAGATTTAGATTCTTGGTTTGATTCTATAGATAGTCTTTATGCAAAAGCAATAGAAGGCCTAATAAGTAGAGACAAAACAATTGAAAGAATGGCAAATAATTTAAAAATAAATAAAATTTTTCTAATAAAATATTTTAAAAAAGCATATAGAAGAAGTTTAAAGAATAATAAATCCCTTTATAAAATTGCTTTTAAATTAAAAAAGAATTATAAAATTGCTATTTTATCTGATCAATGGTATTTATCTAAGGATGTTTATGTTAATAAAAGAAATATGAGCAAATTCGATCAAGTAATTATTTCTTGTGATGTTGGGATGAGAAAACCAGATTTAAAAATATATCAATTACTAATTAAAAAATTAAAATTAAAACCATCAGAAATTATTTTTATAGATAATCGTGAATTTAATTTAAAACCTGCTGAAAAATTAGGAATAAAAACTATTCTTTTTAAGAATAATAAAGAATTACTTAAAGAATTTAAAAAATTGAATGTGAAAATTTAATTTATATTTTGGATTAATATTCATAAAAAATAACTAATTCTCCTTTTTCATCCCTCATAAAAAATCTATCTCCAGCATTATTCCAGATATTTTGTTTTGAAGAATAATTTTGGATTTGATTTGCCCCCAAATTTTTTAATTTAAAAAAATGATTTGCATCATCTTTGACAAACCATCCTTCTAAAGAACATTTGAAATTACATTTGTTTTTTATTATAAAAAATTCTTGTTCGAAATTTAATTCTTGTAATTTAATACATTCTTTGCAAATATTTTGGGATTCTTTCCATAGGATATTTTGATTATTTTTTGCATAATCTTCGGCTTTTCTTAATTTTTTTTCATATCTTAAACTCCCTACCATAAATGATGTGCCTAAACCTTTTTCCAAAATCTTTGCATTAATAAATTCATTTTTATAAAAAATATATCTTAATTTTCTTTGATATTTATCTGTATCTTCAAGATCTCTTAAAATTTGAATAGTTTTATTTTCTAATAAACACAGAAAATCCTTGGCTTCTTGATAATATGGTTTATTTTTTTCAGGAGTATTAATGCCTAATAATCTTATCACCCCCTTATCTGTTTCAATTGTATCCCCATCTATTATTTTTATAACTGAAGCATTTTCAATTTTAAATTCTTCAGGATTTTTTAATAATGAATCTCCAGTTAAATTTGGATAATAAACACTAATTAAACTGAGTAAAAATATTATAAAGCAAAAGATAAAAAATCTTTTGAGATTCATAAATTATTAATTGATTTAAACTATATAATTTTATCTTTTTAGAAATATTTAAAAATAAATAAAAACAAAGGAATCTGTAAAATCTTTAAGATTTTTAGTTTCATTGCCCGGTTAGTGTAGGGGTTAGCACCCAACCCTGTCGCGGTTGTGACCCGGGTTCGAATCCCGGATCGGGCGT
>CAYZWY010000007.1:0-4209 GCA_964482315.1 Candidatus Woesearchaeota archaeon
ATGGAGAAGATATAATGACTTATGTTCGTGGCAATGAAAATTCAAAAGCATTGACCATTCTGCTCCATGGGGGAAGTGAACATGTTATTGATGAAATGGAAAGATCATTAAAAGATGGTCTAGGGGATATTGTTTCTGTAATTGAAACAAAGAAAATAGTTGCCGGGGCTGGGGCAATTGAAATGGAATTATCTAAAAAGTTAAAAGAATTTGCTAATTCTGTTTCTGGAAGAGAGCAATTAGCAATTAAAGCATTCGCAGAATCTTTAGAATTTATCCCATTAACTCTTGCAGAAAATGCGGGGTTAGATCAAATAGATGTTTTAACAGAATTAAAATCAAGACATGATAATAATGAAAAATTCGCAGGCATTAATATTTTTAATAATAAAATTGAAAATGTTTTAGAAAAGGGGATTATTGAGCCTAAAAGAATCAAAGAGCAAGCAATAAGTTCTGCCAGCGAAGTAGCAGTAATGATTTTAAGAATAGATGATGTTCTTTCCTCTAAAAATAATAGTAAAGGGTCAGGGAATCACGCGAATTATCCAAATTTTTCTGGAATGGATTAAAAAATTATTCAAAAATTAACGAAAAATATTTATATAGTATTTGTTATTTAATTATTTATAAGGATGAAATCTAAAATTAGAACATTAGTCGCGATTATTTTATTATCTTTTGTTGGAAGATGTACCACACTTGATAAATATAATGTCTCTAATTATGGTTATTCTACTAATTATACTACTCAAGAACAAGAAATTGAGTTTACAAAAAGTTTAAGAGAGCATTTTCATGAATCAGGGTTTAGAAATTATAAAGAATTTCTTATCGCAGTTAATTCTTATGGAAAAGTTGATTCCAAAGGCAATCCTGCAGATAATTTGTTAAGTGACTATGATTTGAATAGATTTTTATCTCAGAATTTAAATCATAATAAATAAGGGAATTCTTTGCATCCATAATAAAGTCAAAATACATCACATAAATTCTAAATCCCCCTACCGAAACACATATAAACTCAGATTTCTTAATAATTATGCCTAATTTCGGTTAGGTTATCCAATTTCGGTTGGATATTGGAGGGTTGAATTTCGGTTTTTCCCTCCTACTTTTTTTATATATTTTCTATAAAGGGTTTTTAATAAAATCTAATTCTAAATTTATTCCAAAATTTAAATAAATAATTAAAAAATTCAAAAAGATAATTTTAAATAATGAAGATTTATGCGCGATACGAGAATCGAACTCGTGTCTCAAACTTGGCAAGCTTACGTTCTACCACTAAACTAATCACGCATAAGAAATTGTATGTTTCTTTATTTAAAAAATTAACTAAGAAAAATCTAATATCTTTAATTCCTTATTTAATCAATACTTTTTTAATTTTTATTTTAATTTTTATTCTTCTTCTTTCTTTCTTTCATCACTTTCTTCTTCCTCTTCTTCACTTTCTTCTTCCTTTTCTTCTTCCTTTTCCTCTTCATTATTCTTTTCCTTTTCTCCTTCTGATTCTTGTTTTCTCTTACCCCCAAAATTTAAAAAAGAAGCGCCAAAATAAAATAATCCAATAATTAAAATTAAATATCCAAAGGGCTGAACAATAAAATTTTTTGAAAAAAGGATTAAATATAATCCAAGGAGAAGTATAATAATCCCAGTTATTTTTTGTAAAAGTTTCTTACTTTTACCTTTTTCCTGTTTTTTTGTTTCTAATTCTGTTTCTTCTTCCATCTTCTTTTTTCTTTAGATTTTTATTTTATTCTTATTTTATTTAAATGGGCCTACCAAGAATCGAACTTGGGACCACTCGATGTAAGCGAGTTATTTTACCATTAGACTATAGGCCCTTTATATTATCTGTAATTTGATTTGGTTTTTAAAATTTGCTAATTGTTTTATTTTTCTATTTTTGCAGAAATTTTCTTAATTTTTAGATTTAAGAAAATTTAAATAGTTTTCATTTATAGAATAATTATGATTAAAAATAATAAGACCAATCTCGACGATAACAAATATCAAAATCCAACAATAAATCCCAATAAAGATAAAGTAAATTCTATTAATAATAAAAAAGATATGATAAAGATTAAGGAAAAATTAGAATCTTTAAAAAAATTCATTTATTCAAAATATAAATTTATAAAAGCAATAGGAATAATTCCCCCACAAGCATCAGAAATTTTTGATGAAGAGAATGAATTAAGTGAGGAAGAAAAAAAAAGTAAGCCAATGCATTTGGTAGTCATTCTTCCAGATAATAAAGGAAAGGAATTTAATAAAATAAAATTATCAATCATTAAAAAGATCACAGAAATAAAACAAAAGATCTGGCTTAATCTGTTTTTAGAAAAAGATTTATGGGATCTTTGCATAGATAGCAAATATAAGGCAATTGAAGCTATTGGAATGGCATTTCCATTATATGATAAAGGAATTTTAGGAGCATTAAGGGTTGCTCAAATTCATAAATCTTTAGTTTTAAAGAAATTCGAGAAATATGTTTATAGTTATGTTATTGGTGGAAGTTTAGTTAGGGGTGAGGCAATTAGAACAAGTGATGTAGATGTATACATTATTATTGATGATACAGATGTAAAAAGAATGTCTCGTTTAGAATTAAAAGAAAAATTAAGAAATATCATTTATAGTTATGTTTTGCAAGCAGGAGAATTAGCAGGAGTCAAAAATAAACTAAGTCCGCAAGTTTATTTATTAACTGAATTTTGGGAAGGAGTAAAAGATGCAAATCCGATTTTTTATACATTTTTAAGGGACGGGGTTCCATTTTATGATCGTGGAGGATTTTTGCCTTGGAAACTTCTTTTGAAAATGGGAAAAATTAGGCCTTCTCCAGAAGCAATTGATGGGTTTATGTCTGTGGGGGATAAAACTCAAGAAATTGCCAGAAGAAAATTATTAGATATTGTTCTGGGGGATATTTTTTATGGAGTATCTATGCCAACTCAGGGACTTTTAATGTTATATGGGTTGCCTCCAACAAATGTTTACGAAACTGTTAAAGAATTCAAAAAGATTTTTGTTGATAAGGAAAAATTAGTTGAAAAAAAATATTTTGATATTTTAGAAGAGATTATGATTAAATATTATAAGGGTTGGGAACATCAAAAAATTAAAGAGATTTCTGGTAAGGAAGTAGAGAGATTATTAAAAAATGCTGAAGAATATTCAAAAAGATTAAAAGAATTAAGAAAAGAAATCGAGAAAAAAATGCAGGAAAAAACTTTTGAAGAAATTTATAAAAATATTTTCAAAATTTTAAGTTCTCTTTTCGGAAATAAAAAAGAAAATTTTTTAATAAAAGAGTTTGAGAAAGAATTAGTAAATAAAGGAAAAATAAATCCAAAGTTTTTACATACTTTGAACGAATTAATTAGCATCAAAAGAAATTATCAAAATAAAAAAATTCCAACAAAATATTCTTTTGAAAAATTAAGAATAAGTTCAGTTTATTTAATCGAAAGTTTAATCGAATATGGGCAGAGAAGAGATTTGGGATTATTAGAAAAAATAAAGGTCAAATTATATTTCAAAAATAGAAATAAATCTGGAGAATTATTTTTAACGAATCCCATTTTTTTAATTTATGAAGATAAAATCCAGAAGATAACTAAAAATAAAATAGAAGATTCTACTTCTGAAGAGTTTAACAAAATTTTAACGCAAAACAAAAAGGCAAAATCTGAAATATCTAAAGAAATTTTAAAAATTCTAGAAAAAGAATTCGGAGAATTTGATATTAATTTTTAGTGAAAAAAATCCAAAAATTTTTTAGAATCAAATTATTCTAATTATATTATTTTATGTTTTCTAAGAAGATTTGTTTATAAATAGTTTTTTGAGGATATAAACCCCAAAACCTTTAAAAACTTAATTCAGCTCAAAAAAATTATGAAAGGAAAAGTAATTCAATTTAGAAGGGGCTTAAAAAGGATTCACGAAAAGCATTATATTCTAGAAATAGGAACAAAATCTCGAGTAGATGCAATGAAATTTCTTGGAAAAGAAGTTATATGGAAAAGTCCTGCTGGAAAAGAGATCAAAGGAAAGATTAGTTTTGCTCATGGCAATAAAGGACTTGTAAGAGCAATATTTGAAAAAGGATTACCAGGCCAAGCAAGAAATACTGAAATCGAAATAAAAGATTAAAATTGAAAATCCAATAAAAAATTCATAAAAAATTCA
>CAYZWY010000007.1:4309-17972 GCA_964482315.1 Candidatus Woesearchaeota archaeon
ATAAAAAATTCATAAAAAATTCAATAAAATTAAAGAAATAAATTATAATAAATTAATAGGATAAATATTAAAATGGTTGCAACACGAAAAGCATTAGCATATTCAAAGAAAAAACCAGTAGTGAATACTCGAAGGTCGAGGAAGCATCATTTAAGTTATATAAAAGCAGTCCCCCCGCAAAAGATCGTCAAATTTAATATGGGAGATTATAAATCTTTTGAAAAAGGAGCATATAAGTTCAAACTTTCTTTATCTACTATGGAACCAGTTCAAGTAAGAGATTTAGCTTTAGAGGCTGTAAGACAGTCAATACATAAAGATCTAGTAAAATTATTTGTTAAGAAAAACTTTTTTTTAAGATGTAATGTTTATCCACATAATATTTTAAGGAATAATCGGGTTTTTTCAGGAGCTAGTAAGGGTGAAAGAGTTCAAACTGGAATGAGAAAAAGTTTTGGTCGTCCAGAAGGGAGAGCTTGCACTTTAAAAAAAGGTCAAGCAATTTTTACAGTTCATTTTTTAGGAAAAGAGAATATTTCAAAAATAAAAGGTTTTTTTAAAAAGGTTAAATCTAAAATTCCTGGGAAAATAAAAATTAGTTTAGAAGAAACTTCAAATTAAGTTTTTTAGATTAAGCCTAAATTTTAGTTTTTATTTGCAATTCTTCAAAAATAGATTTAGCTGCAATTGCTCCTTCACTGCAAGCCGTAATAATCTGTTTTAGAGAATTATTTGTGATATCTCCTGCTGCAAAAACCCCCGCAATATTTGTTTCTTGTTTTTTATTTACTTTAATATAATTTTTTTCGGTTTTCAATTTTAACTGATTTAAAAAAATTGTATCCGGAGAAGAACCAATTTCTATAAATACTCCATCCAATTTTAAATCTTTTTTATTATCTAATTTAATTCCTTTAACCATTTTATCCCCGTAAATTTTAAGAATATTTGAATTAAAAATAATGTTTATTTTTTTATTTTTTTTAACTTGTTCAATCCAAGCAGGTTCTGCTTTGGAAAATTTATTTTTTCTATAAATAATATAAACTTTTTTAGCATATTCTGATAAAAGCAAAGCAGAAGTTAAAGCAGCATCACTACCCCCCACAACTGCAACTGTTTTATTTAAAAATAATCTTGAATCACAAGTAGCACAATAACTTACACCTTTTCCTAAAAATTCTGTTTCCCCGGGAATATTTAATTTATTTCTTTTAGTTCCAATTGCAATAATTATTTTCTTTGCCTTATATTTCCCATTATTTGTTTTAATAATAAATAATTTATCTTTTTTTATTTCAATAACTTCTTCTTGTCTAATTTTTATTTCTAAATTGTTTGTATGTTCTATAACTTTTTTTGCGAGATCTAAACCAGAAATTTCATAATATGAAGGAAAATTACAGATTTTATATGCTTCAGACATAAGGCCTCCAGGAAGTTTGCCAATTATTAAAGTATCAATCTTATATCTAATAGCATAAATTCCTGCAGTTAATCCTGCAGGGCCACTCCCAATTATTATTAAATCATAAATTTTGTTTTTCATTTTAAAGATAAAAATCCTAGCTTTGAAATTATTTAATTTAAACTTCTTTAAGTTTAATAAACTAAGTTCATTTTTAAATATTGCTGGATATTGCAGAATCTTGCAGAATCTTGCAGGATATTGCGTGATTCCGATTTTCTTAATTTTTTTTTGAGTCTCCCATAAACTTTAAATAGAACAAGTTTTTTTTACTATAATGGACATAAAAAAAGGGGATTTTTCTGAAAAATATATTAGATGGTTTTCTGAACTAACAAAAAAAGATATTCCCCTTGCTGGTGGTAAGGGCGCGAATTTAAGTGAGATGTATAATAATAATTTCCCAGTCCCTCCAGGATTTATTATAACAACTAAGGCCTTTAAATTTTTTATAGAAAAAAATAATTTAAATGAAAAAATTAATACTATTGTAAAAAATATAGATTTATCAAGCACAAAACAATTACAAGAAAAATCTTTGGAAATAAGAAAATTAATAGAAGAGAGAAATTTGCCTGAAGATTTAATAGAAGAAATTCTTGAAGCATATAATATTCTTTGTTCAGAGAAAATCAATGAACAAGCTATTTCAAAAGATGCTATGAATATTTTAAAGAATGCCTATGAGCCAGGTTTTGTCTCTGTGAGAAGTTCTGCAACAACAGAAGATTTAAAAGAAGCGAGTTTTGCAGGACAACAAGATAGTTTTTTAAGTATTAAAGGAAATAAAGACCTCATTAAATATGTAAAAAAATGCTTTTCTTCATTATACACTGCAAGAGCAATTTATTATAGATCTGAAAAAGGATTTAAAGAAGCAAAACCTTTATTGGCTACCGTAGTTCAAAAAATGATTGATTCTGAAAAATCAGGAGTTATATTCTCAAAAAATCCTACAAATCTCAATGAAGATATTATTGTAGAAGCAGTTTATGGTTTGGGCGAAGGAATTGTTTCAGGTAAAATTTGTCCAGATAATTATTCTATTTCAAGAGATTTAAAAATAAAAGAAAGTAAAATTGCAAATAAAAAGATTGCCCTAATTAGAACAGGTTCTGGAGAAAATGATATTATTAATTTAAGCCCAGAAAAATCTAATTCAAAAGTTTTAACTAAGGGGGAAGTATTAAGCCTTTCTGATTATGCATTAAAACTTGAAAAACATTATGGACAGCCCCAAGATATTGAATTTGCAATAGAAAATAATAAAATTTATATTCTACAATCAAGACCAATAACCACATTAAATTCTCCTAAAGAGATTTCTAATGAAGTTTTTTCTAATAATCCTATTTTAGTAGGATTAAGCGCAAGTCCGGGGGTTGCAACTGGGATAGTTAGAATAATAAAAGACAGAGAAGATCTAAGTAGGATTGTTAAGGGGGATATTTTAGTAACTAAAATGACTAACCCAGATATGGTAGTTTCTATGAAAAAATCTCATGCAATTATAACTGATGAAGGGGGGATTACTAGTCATGCATCTATTGTAAGTAGAGAAATGGGGATCCCTTGCATTGTTGGAACTGGAGATGCTACAATTAAATTAAAAGAAGGAATGAAAATTACTGTGGATGGGACTCACGGAAAAGTCTATAGTGGGGAAATAAAAGGAATTAAACCCATTGAAATAAAACCAATTGTTAAAACAAATAAAATTCAATTAAAATTAATTTTAGATTTACCAGATTTTGCAGCGAGGGCATCTAAAACAAATATAGAATCAATTGGTTTATTAAGATTAGAAGGGATAATTGCACAATCTGGAAAACATCCGTTATTTTTTGAAAATGAAAATAAATTAGAAGAATATTCTAAAATTTTAGAGAGGGGTATTGAAAAAATTGCACAGTTTTTTAGTTCAATTTGGATAAGGGCAAGTGATATTAGAACTGATGAGTTTAATTCTTTAAAAGATGCTCCTGAAAAAGAAGTTAATCCAATGTTAGGGTTTCATGGGATTAGATTTAGTCTAAAACATTCAAGAATTTTAGAGGCAGAATTAAATGCATTGAGCAAAATTGCAGAAAAATATCCAAATAAAAATTTCGGGATTATGTTTCCTCAAATAATTTCATTAGAAGAAGTTAAACAGGCAAAAAGTTTTTTTGAAAAGATAAAAAGAAATAATATAAAATTTGGGATAATGGTTGAGACTCCTGCCGCATGCCAAATTATTGAGGAAATATGTAAGTTTGGAATTGATTTTATTTCTTTTGGAACAAATGATTTAACTCAATATACTTTAGCAATAGATCGAGGGAATAAATCTGTTCAATATTTATACAATGAATTAAATCCTGCAATTTTATCCCAAATAAAACAAGTAATTAATATTTGTAAAAGATATGGTGTTAAGACTAGTTTGTGTGGGCAAGCAGGAAGTAATAAAAATTTAGTAAAATTTTTATTTGAAAATAAAATTGATTCTATTTCTTTAAATGCAGATTCTGCAAATGAAATTTCTTTGTTTGTAAAAGAATTAGAAGAGCAGACCAATCAATCAGATAACTCAAATCAACAAAATATTTCAAGTCAAGCAATGCAAATATCCCAAAAACATCAAAGACCCCCTGTTGAAAACAATTCAGAAAAACATCCAGAAAATTATCCCCAAAAAATTCCAAATTATAAATTTCTAACTAAAAATCAAAAAAGAAGATTAAAGAAAAAACTTAGAAAAAAAAGATTTAAAATGGGTTTACAAAATAATCAAATTCCAAAGCTTCCAGAAATGCCGGATCCAAATTTGAAAAAAGGATTTGAAAAAAATATAGAAAAAAATGATGGGATTTCTGAAAAAATAAAAAGATTAAATCAAAATATGCCGGATCTTCAAGGAAATTCTACAAGTGTAGAACCTTTTAATAATTTAAAAAGAATTGAAGAAAAATCTGAAAAAATAAAACAAGAAATTGAAGAAGAAAAATTAGAAGAATTACAAAGAGAAGATGCAACAGATAAAGGAATTAAAATTGAAGAAAATAATTTTGAAGAGAATAATTTTGAAGAAGATGAAGTTAGGGGGGAAAATTTAGGAATTTATTCTCCAGAGGATAATAGAAATTAAGAACAATTTAAAGAATACAGTAATTTTTCTGATTAAAAAACAATAAGTAAAAATGATTCTTTTTTATTCCGCTCTTTCTTATTTTGTAATTACTCTTTAGTTACTATTATAGAAAGATTTATAAAGCCAAATAATTTAATAGAAATATGATAAGATTTTATAAAGTTCCAAAAGATAGTGTGGAAAATAAGAGGAAAATGCGCATTGATTATTTTGGATATCCTTATTATCCTGGAGATTGTGATTTACGTAGTGTGAATGGGATTAAAGGATATCAAGAGGTTAAAAAGAGAATGAAAAAAATGGAAAAGATTAATAGTTTAATTTTTAGAACTAAAGGTCATAAAAGAATTCCTTTAAATTTTTTAAGTGAAGAAGAAATGAACTTTCTTGAAGAGATCATAGCTGAAACTCCAGATTTGCTTTCAGGAGTAAATATTTTATCTAAAGATTTTAATAAAGCAGAACTTTTTTATGAGGCAGTAAAGAGGGCAGAAGAAAATAATAAATTCAAACAAAATTATCAAATTTAAAGAAATAATTAAAGAAAAATGACAAGACATAAAACTTTAGCGCAATTTAATGATCATAATTTTAGAGAAGTCGTAGGCAAAGCAGGAAACTTAGAGCAATTAGTTTCTAAATTTGATGTTTCTGAACCCAATCAAAGAGCGCTTCTTGGAGAGACTTTAAGAGAAGATCCTAAATTTTATATTGGGCAAACATCAGATGTTGTGGTGAATGATTTTAGATCTGGGAAAGAAATTATATCTGGAAAATTAGATCAATATTCAAAAGAATTGAATGATTATTTTGAAAAGTATTCAACAAAAATTATTTCTAAATTTGATAAATTAAAAAAAGAAGAATTAATTAAATTGCTCTTTAATTTAATCCCAGAAAATTTTAAAGCAAAAAGTGATGAAGAATTAGATACTCTTTCAAAAACTGTTAATGAGCAAAGAAAATTAAGAAGCCTTCAAGATTATCCTAGTTTGTTGGGTTATGTTGATGGAAAAATGGAAAATGTTTCGGATTGGAGAAAAGTGGCATATCAATATGGAAGATTCTCTGAAATATATGTAAAACAGATTTTTAATTCTTATATGGCAGAAAATAATTTTCAACTTGCAAAATCTATTGGAAATTTAACTAAGAAAAAGATTCTAGGATTTTTAGAAGGAATTTATAAAGATTCTGAAGGAGATGCTAAAAAACAAATTGCAAAAAATCTTAGTTATCTTGCATTACAATAGGCTTTTTTATTTTTTATAATTCTATTGCAATTTTTTTATTTTATTGTAAAAGTCTTTTAATTAATTTAACAGAAATATTAAAAAACTTTTCAGATTTTTCTTGCCATTTGTCAATAATTTTGCCTTCTATATTTTTTATTTCATTATGCATTATTTTTCTATGCAGATCATAAAGATCTTTAAAATCTGAAACATATTTTATTTTAAGGAGTTTTTTATCCACAAAATGTTTTTTTAATAAAATTGCAATTTCTTCAGGATTTGGAGGTAAAATTTTTCTTGCCATTAATAATGATTGTGCACTATCAACCATTGCCCAATAGCATCCTTCAATTGCACTAATTTCTGCTTTTCTACTAAGAAAAAGATGATTCGGAATTCTATTTAAGCAATTAAATATTGCTTCAGGAGTGGCTTTAATTTCTCCATTTTGCAATAAAATTTTTAAAGGATTAAAAAACCCCCCAAAATCAATCAAAGTTTCTCCGTATCTTAAAATATTTATTATTATTGGATCCCCCCTAGAAAGATCTCTCCACCAACTTGTTAATTTAACAGTATTTATGTGAAAATCTTTTTTATATGGATTTTTTTTAATAATTTTTCCTAGTTCTTCCCTATACCATGCGATTAATTCTTCATCAAATTTAATACTGGCATCATCAAGAATAATAATAATATCAATATCAGAGCCAACAATATTTGTATGTTTCACAGAAGAGCCAAAAAGAATTATTGATTTTATTATTTTATCGAATTTTTGATAAACTCTTTGGGCAAAATCCATCGCAATACTTCTTTCAGTTTTTAGTTTTAAAGTAGGGAACTGCTGTGCAGGAAATTCTTTTTTTGTTTTCTTTTTCATTTCATCTCTTTTTTATTTTAAACTTAAGATAAATTTATTTAAAAATCTGTTGTTTTAGATTTTTAATTAAACAAGCCTAACAATTTTATTTTTTAATATTATTTATGTATTTGAGGTTCCAGAGAATCTGTTTCTTGCTCCAGAAATTTCACCCCCCAATTCTATTGGAAGATTAGAAAAGCTTGTGCCATATAAAGAATGATGAACTTGAGGATTTATTGGGCCATTTCCAGAATCATAATCCCCAAAGTTTCCTAATTGATTCCAATAAACATTCCCACCATTAAACACTGGACTACCAGAAGATTCTAATTGGTAAGGCAATGGGCTTGTTTTAAATTGTTGAAAAAAATTCCCGCCTTCAAAGATTTTTTTACCTTTAAATTTCGCTTTTTCTAATTCTTGCATAACTTTTTTCATAGGCACATTCCCCATTCCAGGTGGTAAATCAGTATGTGTGGTTCCAAAATTATCATTAAGGTGAAGATGTTTTACATATGGTGCAATTTTTTTTGTTTCTTCTACTACTTTTTCCTGTCCAAAACCTTGTTTTCTTATCATATTTATGTGAGAAGTATCCCAAGTAACCCCAATCAATTTCTCTGCGATTTTTTTTGCTTCTTGTTTTGATCTACCCTGATTTATTAATTTATTTTCAAATTTTTTTCTTGTTTCGCACACTAATTCTTTTAGATCTTCCCCACTAGAAATCGCAGAACCATAAGGTGGATTTTCAATACTAATAATTGGGCTTGTATTTTTAAATTTTTTATAAGAATCCAAAGCAACAGAACTTAAAGTTTCACTAGCATTCTTCATAATAAATTTTTCAACAGGAATATATTGTTTTGGAGGGATTTGAATTATTTGTAAACCCCTTATAGATTCATCCAATAATAAAGATTGTTTTTGAACATATTCAATCTGGCTTAAATTATTTTTTTGATATTCTTTTTTTAAATTTAAGAAATTATTAGAAATCTGATTTAAGATTTTTTCTGTTTGCTTTTTTTCTTCATCATTTCCTGAAGAAAATTTAGCTGCTTTTTCAAATAAACCCCTAAAAGAAGTTTTCACATTGTCTAGAAAAAGTTGCCCTCTTTGCATTTGATTTATTGAAGGCAGATAGATTTTTTCTTCTTCTTTTGAGATTTTCTGTTTTCTTTCTATTTTATCTAATAAAGGTTGCAAGGAAGGCATTGCTTGATTCAAAATTTCATCAGCTTCTTTTTTATAAAAAGCAAGATTAGTTATGGATTGAATCCAAGAACTATTATTTGCCATATCTAATCTTTCTTTAGGGGTATATGCTTTTCCTTTAGGTTCTTCAGGACCATAAAGTTTTTCTCTTTCTAAAGGAATTAACTTCCCAGTTTCTTGATCAACAGCAATCATTTGTTTCATTTCTTCTGTATTTTTTTCTTTATTAGGCATCATTTGTGAACCAGGAACAAGGGATGCATGAATTGTAATTGGAATATTTCCTTTGGGATTTAATTCATGACCCCTTTTTACAAATCCTTTAAATTGTTCTTCTATATTTTTTCTATTCTCTTCAGACCATCCACTCTGTTGGTCAAATCCTGAAGGATCTAAAATCGGTGCATGTAATGTAGATTCTGCACCAGTTAGTTCATTTAATCTATGAATTTCTTTAAGATGATTTTTTGGCATCATTTCAAAAACATTTGGATCAATTGTCGAAACTTCTGTTACTTTTAGTCCTTGATTTAAAAGACTATTAACTTCTTTTAATTGGTTTGCTGTTTGTATACTTGTTGTAGCTCCAAGATCTCCTGCAGAAATTCTATATCCGGTAAAATTATAATTGGGATCTAAAAGATAAGAATTTCCACTGTAGAAAGATTCATAATTTGTCATGTTTTTTATTTAACCCTCTTTTTCTTATTATTAAGGAAGAATTTGTTTAAAAAACTGTTGATTTTTTAAAATCATTTATTTTGTAAAAGTATTAACCAAATAAAATTATATAAAATCATATTAAATCAAAAAGATTAAGAGATTTATCGATATTCCATAAATTTATTAATATTCTAATGTATTCTAGATTATGCGTTTTGGTATAATTTATTCAGAAAAAGATTTTGCAGGGATAAATATAGTTAATCAATTAAAAAAAATTAGTTTTAGCCCCCAAATATTAATAATTAAATTAAAAAAAGAAACAATTTTTTCTAAAAATTTGAACATTAAATCTTTTCCTAAATTAAAAAATTTAGATTTTGTTATTTTCGCGAGTAAACATGAATCTGAAAAAAAAACTCTTGCGTTATGTTTGCATGCACCTGGAAATTGGAGGGATGCAAAATTTGGCGGCAAATCTGGAGAAGTTTGTTTAACTTCTGCATATGTTTTAAAGTATTTATTTAAAGAATTAAATACAAATGCAAAAACAATTAAAAAGAGATTTGAGATAACTTTAGAAGCAACTCACCATGGCCCATTAATAGATATTCCTTGCTGTTTTATTGAAATTGGAAGTTGTGAGGAACAATGGAAAGATCCTTTTCTTGGCAAAATTCTTGCTAAAACCCTTCTATCATTACAGAATTTTAATAATAATTTAATTAAAACCAAAATCAAGAATTATGTTCCAGTAATTGGGATTGGAGGACCGCATTATTGCCCAAATTTTAATAAAATACAATTAAAAACAAAATATGCTATCTCACATATAATTCCTAAATATGTATTGCCTTTGACTTCTAAAATGTTAAAACAAGCAGAAAGTAAAACAAAAGAACAAATAAAAAAAGTTTTATTAGATTGGAAAGGGCTTGGAAAATATAAAAAAGAAACTTTAGATTTATTAAATAGGTCTGGTTTAAGATATGAGAAAATTTAAAAAAATTTTAAAAAATTTTAAGGAATGAAAAAATAAATAAAATAAGAAAAAATAAAATAAAAAATAGATAAAATGAATAAACAGATAAAAAATAAGATAAGAAAAGCTGTTTTTATAATAGTTTATTTTAAGGAAAAAAAACAAATTAAATATCTTATCCTTAAAAGAAAACTTCATTGGAGGGGTTGGGAATTTCCAAAAGGTGGTGTTGAGAAAAAAGAAAAATTAAGATCTACAGTTATTAGAGAAATAAAAGAAGAAACAGGCCAAATTCCAAAGAATATTCATAAATATTTTGTTTTTGGTAGATATAAATATCCTAAAGAATATAAAGATCGTAAAGGAATTTTAACACAGTCTTATAGTTTATTTTCTGCAGAGATAAATTCTAAAAAAATAAAGATTGATAAATTAGAGCATTTAGATTATAAATTTGTTTCTTATGAAAATGCTTTAAAATATTTAACTTGGTCAAATCAAAAAAAATGTTTGAAAATTGTGAATAAAAGATTAAAGAAGAGAATAAGAAAAGTTTAAAAAGTTTAGTTGATTTTTTTAATAATGAATAAAAAAAGGGGTTTGGTGATTTTATTTTCTTTGGCATTGTTGATTTTGATTATTATTGGCATCTTATTACAGATTAAAATTCAAGGAACAGGTCAAATGACCTCTCCTTTGCAACAAACAGAATCTAAACCAACCTTTATCAATATAATTATAAACAAAATAAAAGAAATTTTTATTATAAGAAGTATAAACAAAAGAGAAATAGAAAAACTAGATGAAATCTCAAATCAAGTAATTAACAAAGGAAATATAACTGCTATAAGGGATTATTTAGAAAATTCTGGATTAACAGAGTATGAAAAATATGCAGTTAATGAAATAATCCTTCATCTTCAAGATAATGAGATAAATCTAAAGCAAGGGCAAGTTGCGATTCGAGATAGTACTGAGGGCAAATTAGTGGCAAGTCAGATAAGTATAAAAAATGAACTTCCTTTAGAATGGGTTGATAAATGTGATGTTGGTGCTTCTCCGGGGGGTTCTGGAATAAATATTTATCATTATGATCGGCGTTGGAAATTAATTGTTACTATTCCTTATTTTTTTTAAGCAAGTATTATTGAAATAAAATTAGAAATAATTAAATATTTTAAAGTTTCAAGCTTAAAACTTTTGAAATTCCTTCTTGCATACTGACTCCATAAATAATGTCTGAAGATTCAGAAATTAAAGAATCATTATGGGTTATAATAATATATTGTCCTTTTTTCATATATCTTTTTAAGAGATAAGATAATTTTTCACTATTTCTTTTGTCTAGGGCTGCATCAATCTCATCAAAAATATAAAAACAATAAGGTTTTAATTCTTGGATCGCAAAAATTAAAGAAAGGGCTACAAGACTCTGCTCACCTCCTGAAAGAGAAGTTACATCAAAATTTTTTCCAGCACCAAATTTAATATTTATATCAATTCCTTTGTTAAAAATTTCTTTTTTATCTTGTGGTTCTAAATAAACAAGTCCTTTCACACTTAATTGAGAAAAATTTCTTGCGAGCAATTTATTCAATTCCTCAATAGTTTGTAAAAAAGTTTTTTTCTTTTTTTTGTCTATTTTTAGGATAATTTGCATTATCTGTTCTTTTTCTTTGTTTAATTCTTCTAGTTTTTCTTTAATTTGATTGTATTGTTCTTTTATATCCTCATAAACTTCTAAAGATCTAAGATTTACATTACCAATTTTAAAAAGAATTTGTTCCATCTTTGTAATTTTTTCTTTTAATTTATCTATTGGTAATTTAAGGGGTTCAATCATTATAGATTTATTTTCTTCCTTATATTTTTCTAAATCTTGAGAAAAAACTTGTGCTCTTGCTTTAATTTGTGCTTTTATTATTAGAAGTTCATTAAGCTCATTTTCAATTATTCTTTTTTCAGTTTGCAAATTCATTAGATTTGTTTCAAAAATTCTAAGTTTATCTTGCATAGAATTTTTTTCATCAAACATTTTTTGATATTTTTTTCTTAAATTTTCTGATTGCAATTCTTTTTCTTTAGCAATTTCTACTTTTTCTTTTAACTCTTTAACTATCTCTATAAGTTCTTCATCTATTTCTTCATTGTCTCTTTTATTTTGTTTAAGCGCAGCCTTTGTTCTTTCTAATTCTCTTTGTTTTGTAATTATTTCAATAGAAAGATTTCTTTCTTCATTTCTTTCTAATTCATTAATTTCTAATCTTAATTTTTCAGCATTTTCTTCACTTAATTTTGTATTGAATATTTTTTGTTGTATTTTCTGAAACTTTGATTCCAAAATTTTTAGTTTCGATTCAAAAATTATTATTTTTTCCTGATTTTTTTTGAGATTTTGTTTTTTTTCCTTTATTAAATTCAGATTGATTATATTAGTTTTTCTTTGATTTACTTCTAATTCTTTTTTTAATAAATCTTCTTTTAATTCTTTAAGATTTTTTTCTATTTCTCCCTTATTTTTTATTAAACTCCCTATTAATTTTTTTGATTTCAATATTTTTTCATTAGAATTATCAATTACTTTTTTTATATGTTCTTTGGTAATTTTGGTTTTACATAAAGGACAAATATCTAATTTTGAAACTTGAATCTTTATCTTTTCTGATTCTTCCACAATTTTTTGTTGTATTGCCAAATTTTTTCCTAAAGAAATTAAAGAATTATTTAATTCTAAAATTTTATTATTGGATTTTTCAATGAAATTTTTCAATTCGAAAATTTTTCCTTCTTGTTTTTCCAAATTTTCCTTTATTTTAATTTCTTTTTCTATATTTTTTACCTGATTTAAAATTAAATTAGAATCTATTTTTAATTCCTGGATTTGATCTTTTTTATCTTTTATTTGCATATTAATTAAAGAAAAATTTGATTTTGTAATATAATATTCTCTTTTTAATTCTTCAAGATTTTCTAATTCTTCTTTTTTATTCTTCAATTCATTTTTTTTTGTTTTTGTTTTTTGTTTTGACATTTCATTTATTTCTTTCTCTGAATCAATTATATTTTTTTTAAGAGCCTGTTTTCTTCTGCTTATTTCTAATAGTTGATTTTTAAAATTTTCTTTTCTTGCGGTTAAACCAGCAATTTCTTGTTTTAAAATTGAAATTTCTGATATTAATGAATCCTGTTCAAGTCCAGAAGCTTTTCGAACTTCCAAAGAAATCTTTTTTATCTGATTATTTAAAATAATACTTTCATTTTGAATAAGATTAATTTGCACTTGTTTTTTTTCTATACTTTGTTTTTTTAATTGTATTTTTTTAACAAGGCCTTCAACTTTTTGATTTTGTTCTTTTAATTGATTATAAATTATTGAAAATTTGCATCTTTTTACTAGGTTTTTCAATTTTTGAAATCTCAATGCTTGTTCTCTTTCTTGTTCTAAATTTCTTAAATAATGGCTCCTTTCTCTTAAAACTGCATTAATTTGTTTTAATTTATCATCAGTTTTCTCTAATTCTTTTAAGGATTTTTCCTTCCTCATTTCATAAATAGAAATTCCTGCAATTTCTTCTATTATTTTTCTTCTATTTTCAGAAGGCATTTTTACAAATTTTTCTATTTCTCCTTGAAGAACTATATTAAATCCATGGGGATCTATTCCTGCTTGATTTAAAAGCTCAATTATTTCTTGTCTTGTTTTAGTTTGGTTGTTTATTTTGTAAATACTTTGACCACTTTTTTTAACAATTCTTTTTATGATAATCTCTTCACAATCTAAAGAAAATGATTTATCAGAATTATTTAAAGAAATTTCTACCCAGGCTTCCTTACTAGATTTAAATTCTTTATTTCCTGAAAAAATTAAATGAGAGGCCTTTGCAGCCCTTAGTGATTTGATACTTAATCTTCCTAAAACAAAACAAAGTGCATCAATAATATTACTCTTTCCACTACCATTTGGACCAACAACCACATTTGTATGTCTATCAAAATCAATTGTGGTTTTCCTTGCAAAACTCTTAAACCCCTTTATTTTTAATCTTTTAATATAAGGCATAGATTACAAAAAGAAGAAGTATTTTTAAATTTAGTTAAA
>CAYZWY010000008.1:0-17791 GCA_964482315.1 Candidatus Woesearchaeota archaeon
TAACACTCCGGATATTAACCTTTACTAGATTATATATCCTTTTAAGGTTACTTTAGTAACCTTTTTATACCTTAATCAATTATATCTTATTATGCAAGGTTTATTAAAAAAACTTGAGGAAAACTTAAAACTGAAGAATTATTCTAAAGAAACAATTAAAGGTTATTTAAATCAAGTTAAAAAATATCTTGAATTTGCTGAAAATAAGGGGGTTAATCAGATAAGTGTAAAAGAATTTCTCCTTGGGAAATTAACAAAAAATAGTCCTGCATCAATAGGACATAATGTTTTTGCTTTGAGGTATTTTTTTAAAAATATTTTGAATCAAAAATTAGATATTCCTAATCCAAAAAGAAATAAAACTCTTCCTGAAATTCTTACAATGAATGAAATAAAATCTATGTTAAATAAAACAGATAATATTAAACACAAACTAATAATTAAGTTACTTTATGGTTGTGGATTAAGAGTTAGCGAGATTGTTAATTTAAGAAAACAAGAGATTAATTTTGGAGAAGGCTTGATTAAGATAAATTTAGCAAAAGGAAAAAAAGATAGATTTGTTAAGATTCCAGAAAGTGTAAAAGAAGAACTTGAAAATTATAATAAAATTCATAATTCAGATATTTTATTTCCTTCAAATCGTGAAGGAAAATTAACTAAAAAAACTATTGCAAAAATTATAAAAAATGCAGGTAAAAAAGCAGAGATTAAAAAAAGGGTCTATCCCCATTTACTTAGACATAGTTTTGCAACACATCTTTTAGAACAAGGAACTGACTTAAGGATAATTCAAAAACTTCTTGGACATGCTTCGATAAAAACAACTCAAATTTATACTCAAATCTCGCAAGCATCAATAAAAAATATAAAGTCTCCTTTGGATAATATATAATGCCAGAGGTTGAAAATGTCAAAAAATAAAGCAAAAGGAAGTAAGGCTGAAAGAGAACTTTTTCAGATATTTGTTGAAAATAATTATCGGGCTGCGCGGGTTGCTGGAAGCGGAGTTATGGAAAATGCTGATTGTGATCTTATTGCAGGTAAAAAGGGAGAGAAATATTGTATTGAAGTAAAGTCTTGTAAAAATCTTCCAAAATATATTACTAAAGATCAAATAAATAGATTTATTGTTTTTTCAAATATTTTTGGTTTAAAACCAATAATTGCTATTAGGTTAAATAGGCAAGGTTGGTTTTTCTTAAATCCAAAAACTATGAAAGATTCTGGGAAAAACTGGGTTATTAATTCTGAAATAATTAGAAAAAAATCAAAAAGATTCTCTCAATTTTTTAAAAATAAAAAAAATAAGAATAATAAAAATAAAATTTCGGAAATTCCTGTGGAATATTATGATGAACTTAGGGACCCTCAAGAAAAAATTTGAGGAATTAGTTCTACAATCTAAAATAATTTATTTTCTCTGACTTTCTTTCTTTGATTCTTAATATCAAAATTAGAAATAATTAAAAAGTTTATACCCTATTTAATTATATGAAAAGTTTTAAAAAAAATGAAATCAAATTCATTTTAATCAGTCTTTTCTTATTAATTTTATATTCTATACCTTTAATTTCTGGGAACATTTTAATAAATGAAATTATGTATTCTCCTGATGTTTTTTGTGGTGGAACATATAATGAATGGATTGAATTATACAATCCTACACAAGAGGATGTTGATTTAAATGAATGGAAAATTGATAATGAAGGGGCTGTTGGTTTAATTAATTTTTCTAACTCTGACACAACCATTATAAAATCTATGGATTATTTTATAATTGCAAAGCGGCCATTTAATTTTTCTCAATATTTTAATGTCTTATGTCCTATTGCTGAAAGAAGATTCACATTGAATAATGGAGGAGATTTAATATTACTTTATAATTCTCTAGGAGAATTAATACAAAATGTCTCATATAATTCAGAAATGGGTGGGGCCGGGGATGGTAATTCTCTTCAATTAATCAATGGCAGTTGGATTTCGGCTGAACCAACTCCTGGCCTAGAAAATGAAGAAGATAATTCCTCGAATAACCAAAATAATCAAAGCAATTCAGAGAATATTTCTACTTTGGAATTAAATTGGGAAGAAGAGGAAATAATAAATGATCAAGAATTTGAAATTGAAGTAAAAATATATAATTCAGAAAATAAACAATATGATTTAAAAATATGGATAGAACTAAAAGACGATACAAAAATAATTTCAGAAAGATATGACGATGGAAATAATGAATGGAAATCTGGAAATTATTATATCTATGATTTTTTTCAGGGTCCTGGAAATAAAACTAAAATAGTTTTTTTAAAAATGAAATCAGATTATGAAAATTTTAGTGGGGATGTAAAGATTTATGCAAAGATAAAAGATAGTGAAATAATTATTGAAAAAGAGATTAAGATCTTGGAAAAACAAGAAAATCCTTCCCAAGAATCCAATAATACAGAAGATCAAAATAATTTGAGCAATCCTGAATTAGAAAATCAAAATTTAACTGAAAATTCAATAATTTACTTGGGGGCAAAAAGTAATTTAAAAAAAGAACTTAAATCTAATCCAGAATTAATTTATGAATCAAATCAGGTTTTTATAAGAAAATATCTACTTTACGCCTTTTTACTATTAATTTTTTTCACAGGAATAATTTTACTTAGAAAATTTAATAGGAAGAAAAAATCGAATTTTGCAAATGAAAAATTTTAAGCTTGATAAAAGATTTAAAAACCCTGATTAATTTACCCTATTATGCAAGAACCTAAAAAAATAATCGCAGCATTTATTTTTGAAATATTGGGAAGACCCCCAAAACATATTGAAAATTCCTTGGAAAAATTAATTGAAGATCTTGGAAAAATTAATGGCATCGATATTTTAAAGAAAAAAATTCATAAAGCAAAATTAATTAAAAAAGAAAATATAAAAAATTTATTTACAAGTTTTGCAGAAGTTGAACTTCAAGCAGATGATTTAAATAAAATATTTTCTATTGTGTTCAACATGTTCCCAGCACACATTGAAATACTTGAACCAAAAGAATTGATATTAAAAAATTTTGATTTAAGCGCGACTTTATCTGCATTAACAGTAAAACTGCATAGATATGATGAAATGACAAAAACATTAATTATGCAAGGAAATATTTTAGCGGAAAAATTAAAAGAATGTTCAGAAAAAAAAGAAAAGAGAATTATTACGGAAAATAAATTGAAAAAATTAAAAAAAATTAAAAAGAATCCTATGAAGAAAATTCCTAATAATAATAAAAATAAGAAAAAGGTAAAAATTTCTAAAAAAATAAAAAAGTAATCTTAGATTTTATCTTGAGAATTTCACTTTTTATAATTAACTATTAATTATTTTTTATTTGAATTTTTTGAAAGAGTCTTTTCTTTCAAATTTGTCTATCTTTTGCTTTAAAAAATTTTCTGAGGATTTTTTATTCTTTTGTTTTTTCTTTTTATATAAATAAAATCCGAAAATCCCTAATAAAATAAATAAAAACAAGAAAAATAAAATTAATTTTCCTGAACTAGATTTTGGTTTATCTTCAATGCATTTTCCAATACAACAAGGCCCTTCTAGGCTTCTACTTATCTCCCCGTTACATTTCTGATCATAATTGCATATCTCTCCGATTTCTAAACAACTCAAAGAGTCTGTTACACTTGTTTCATTTAAATTTACTTCTGCTATATTCTCAACAATTTCAAAAAAAATTGGAATAGAAAGATTGATAAGAGAATTATTAAGATTTTCAAAAGGGTCATCAAAAACTAAAATCATTTCCCCATAAATCTTTTCTTTAAATTTTTGAGGAATATTTATACTTAAATTAATAAAAACGCTTTCATTAATTTTTAAAGAATTTATTTCCCTTGGATTTATTTCAAAATTTAAATCTTTTGATAAATTTGTAGAAAATTTGAGATTGGTTAAGTTTTTTTCTTCGAAATTCTTTAATAAAAAGATAAAAAGATAATTCTCCTCAGCAATAATAGAGGCATTTATTTTTGAAGGAGTAATCATTAGATTTATTTGATTATTTGGAAAGTCATTATTAGGAATTCCTGTTTGATTTTCTTTTTTAATCAAAAAAATTGGAATTTTATAATTATTAATTTCTAAAATAGTATCTTCACTTATTTCAGAAATATAAAATTTTATTATTTTTTCTTCTTCATTTTCTAAAGAAAAATTTTGAATTTGATCTGTAGAAATTAATTTTGTTATAATTGGGGTTCTTTCATTAATATTTTTAATTTTAATTGAAAAATCTTCACTAGTTAAAATAAATCCTGGTTCAATTGAAAGTGCAGATTCATTTTTTTTTTCAATAATTAAATCTCTTGAAAAATCTTGTGTGACAATTCTTCCTTCATCAAAATATTTCAGATTTTTTATTACAAAAGAAAAATTTCCTTCTTTATTTGGAAGAATTGTATAAAAATAATATTTGTTATATTTTTTAAGTAAATAGGGGATTGTGGGTATGGAATGCTGACTACCTTTTTCATAAATAAAAAAATCTTTTGCATTAACATCAATTAATCCTCCAGTAATTTCGGCTTGTAAAATCTCTCTTGGTTGATAAGAAGATTTTGAAAAATCTATTTCTAAAGCAATTGTCTGGGTTATTAAAATTAAAGTTAAAATTAAATTTAGAAAAATTGTAACATTTAAGAAAAGTAATCCCTTTTTTTTCATATCTAAGATCTATTTTCCATATTAATAAATGTTTTTAAAATGTTTTGATTCTTTGAAATCAATCCCTAAAAAAATCTGGATTATTCAGACATATCTCTTAATCTCTTCATAGTTTCTTCGAATTCTTTATCTTTTTTATCTTTACTATTCTGCTTTGATAAAGGATTATTTTGGATATTTTCTTTTTTACCTGTTAAGGGCCTTCTAACCGGCAATGGTTTTCTTAAGGGTAATTGTCTTTTCTGTGGATAATTATTTCTAAAAGGGGCTCTTAAAAGCATTTTTCTTGGACCCATTCTTGGGACCATGCCTGCTGGAGGCATTGGAGGCCTTTTTATTTGAGAAGGAGAATTACCAAATCGAAATTTACTTTTCTTTTTGAATAACCAGACTTTTAATTGATTTCTAAAAATAATTGCCAAAATAACTAAGATAATTAAAATTCCTAGGAGGATTATTAACAATAAATTTGATTCTTCTCCTGGTTCTTGCCCACAACAAATTTTCCCATAATCACAATAAGAATCATAGGCTGTTTTCTCTTCTTCATTATCAAAACAATTAATTCTACAATTATATCCCATATCCTCACATTCATTTTCTTCTATAGATGCTAATATACAAGAATCTAAACAACAAGAATTTGTATCTAAAGCACTTACTTCAGATCCAGTACAAATTTCGTCTGCCCTACAAATAATTCCATTTTTTTCATAACAAGATTGTTCAGAAGGTTGTGTCTTACAACAAATATCTGTTAAGGATTGACAAGAATAAACTGAACTTTCTAAAATCTCTTCTGAAGGACAAAGAGATGCAGGAATACAAAAATAATTAAAAGATTCGCAATTTTCCACTTCAGAAGAAGTGCCACCACCTAATAAAGGTGCTTTGGGCCATCCAGAGTACAAAAGAAATGCTGTGTCTCTAAGATTATCTGAATTCCAACATCCAGAAATTTCTTGCAATTGTAAAAAATAATTTTTAGATTCAATTAATTCTGAATTTGAACTACTGCCACCTAATGATAAAAAAGCTAGGGAACTATCATAATATTTATTTTCTCCTTCTTTCCAATATTTTCCTTGCTTTTGTTTATCAATGATTTCTGTAAAATAACTATCTTCTTCTGTAAGAAGATACAAAAAGGTTTCTGGGAAATATTTTTTATTAATAGATTCGTCAGACATTGCATCAAGATAAGGTAAAAATCCTGAAATTTCTTTTGCTTTTTTTGATAAAGCAAGAACAGACCATAAACTTCCTCCATAATCACAAGTATCAGACATTGAAAAACAATATACTTTGATCTTTTCTTCTGTTGTGCCAAGTGCTGATGCAGAATTACTATCACTTGATATATGATAAATTTCTTCCCCGGGTTTTTTATAAATTAAGCTTGTAACAAAATTCTGATCACAAGAAATTGTAAAATTATTTTCAAAACAAGAAGGTTTTATTTTTAAATAATAATCTTCTTCTGCAGGAATTAAACAACTACTAGTGCCTGAGATTTTTTTATTTTCATTTATATAAAAAGTTCTTTCATCGCCACCATTAACTTTAATTTTACATTCAGAATTATTATAAGTATCTATTTCTAAAAACCATTCAAGATTTTTTGCTAATTTTTTATTACTTACGACCCAATCAATATACTCCTTATTCTCGGAATTAATATGTTCTAAAGCAAGAATTGCTTGAGCTGTAGATTTTAAATCACAAGTTGCAGAACCTGTTGTTCCCCAACAATTTTCCTGTTTTTTATCCATTAATAAATTTTTACAGTCTGCCTTTATACTAGAATCATATGCCATAGCTAAAAGACTAAAAGAAATTTGTTCTATTGTTGATGTTTCTCCCCCACAATTGTCATCAAGATTTGTTTCTAAACAAGAATATGCTTTTTCAATTTCTGTTTGATTTTCTGCACTTATAATATTAATAAAACTCAAAAGTATTAAAATAAAAAAGACTATAAAAATTTTGGAAATGGTTTTCTTCTTCATAAAACACAAACACTAAAAGACTATTTAAATTTGTTGATGTTTTTAAAGAATCTTTTTACAGAATAGTTCAAAGGATTTTTAATTTGCCTGCATAATTGATCTGGATGACAAATATTTAAATCCTGATAATTAGATTTATCGCAATTTGGGGGGAGTCTTGTCGTATTTTTTTTATACCAATTTAATTGTGATTGTATGTATCCTTTTTTTAAGGGCTGATAATTTTTATCATTCCAAAGATTTATTCTTTTTTCTAATTCTACTTCATTTAACCCTAAAGATTTAAAGAAATTGATTAAAATAAACAAGGCTCTTTTTCTTCCATCATCTTTTCTTCCCTTTAAAAGATTTTTTATACAAGGTGGAAAAATTTCATCAGAAGGATTATCAATTAGAATTTTTTGATATTTGGAATTTGTTTTTTTAGAATTTGCTTTTTTAGGGTCTAAACTTCTTTTTGATTTAAAAAAGGCTTCACTTTGTTCTTTTAAAAAATCTTGTTTTCTTTCTTGATTCTCTTTCCAATCAAGAACTTGAAGTAAAAGTTCTTTTGCCTCATCAATTTTGGGCTTTGGATAGAAATTCTTAATTTCTACCTTAAAAGGATTAGCATCTTTTATTTGAAAATCCCTAATTTTATCTTTATCTATCACAATAGAAGATAGTGCAGTTTTTTCATGCAAAGAATAGGGCATTCTGAATAAATGTCTTGAAGAAACTAAAACAAGATCTGCTTCAATTAAACTTTCTGTTTTTGCCCTAGTTTTACTAAACATATCTGGATTAGATTTTGAATTAATGCCACAAAAATCACAGACATAAATTTTCTCCCTCAATTTTTCAATTAATTCTTTTTTACAATCTGGGCATTTAGGAATTCTTTTATTTTTTTGCAACATAGTTCTCTCAGTTTTACAATTAAAACAAGACCAAGTTACAAGGTTCCCTAATTTTACTGGCCTATGGCATGAAAGGCATTCAGTAATAATTAAATCTTCTTTTTTCTTTCCCATTTTTTTAGCAATTTCACTTAAATTTTCCTTTTCAAGAATTTCATCGGTTAATTTTTCTCTAAGAGTTTCTGTTAAATATTGGCAAATTAATTTGGGCCATTCTGGAAACATATCTTTAGTTTGCATTCCATAAACTTCTTTAGGAAATGCCCCCCATGGGACAATTATATGGAATCCTTTATTGCCAGAATATTTAACCCCCACATTTTCAATTCCATGAAATTTTAATAAATTGACTATCAATCTTGCATAAATTTTACTATATTCTAAATAAGGAGAATCTATATCTAGAAGTAAATCCCACCCCTTCCTTAAATTATTCAATTCTTTTCTTGAAAGATTTGTTGAAATTTCTGAAGGTTCATCCCATAATTCTTCAGAACAATGAAAAGAAGTTGCACCTTGTTTAACTTGTCCTAAAATATCAGATTTATATTGAAAAAAATCCGGCCTTTTACCAAAATATTTCATCATATAGCTTGCAATACATTCCCGATCTTCAGAAAAATCAAAAATTGCCTTTCCAATGTCGTTTCTAGAATAATAAAGAGATAAAATTTTATTTATCCGATTTTCATTAAATTCCATATTTTTTAAAATATTTTAAAGTATTAAATTCTTTAGTTCTTCTTGTTAATTAAAAGCAATTTATAAATAAAATCAATATTTTAGCTTTATATAATTCCTTATTATTTAATATAATAATGTTTAAAAGTAAAATAGCCCTGTTAAAAGAATTGTCTAAAAATTTATAAATTAAATTAAAATATTGCTAAATGTTATTAAAATTAGAACATCCAAAAATTTTTTCAGATATTATTAGTATAATCTCTGAATTAGTTAATGAGGTTAGAATAAAAGTTAATAATCAGGGGATGAATTTGATTGCTATTGATCCGGCAAATGTTGCAATGATTTCTTTTAAATTGCCTGCGAGTGCTTTTTCAGAATTAGAAGTTGAAAAAGAAGAAATTTTAGGGATTAGTTTAGATAGTTTGAAATCTGTATTAAGAAGAATTCGTGTAAGAAGTGTTTTAATAATAACTAAACAAGAAAATGAATTAAGATTAGAAATAGTAGACAGAATAAAAAAAGAATTTAACTTATCTTTAATAGATATTGAGAGTGAAGAAAAAGAACTCCCAAATCTTGAATTTACTTCTAAAATTGAAATGGCTTCTGTAGATTTCGCAGAATCTATTGAAGATTGTATGGTTGTTGCAGATTCCTGCTCATTTATTGCAGAACCAAATAAATTTCTGATAAAGGCTAAGGGATCTTTAAATTCATTTAAATCAGAATTTTCTTCTGATGAATTAAATATTGAATCTCAAAAAGCAGTCTCAAAATATTCTTTAGAATATCTTCAGAAAATGATTAAGGCTACAAAAATTACAGATAAAATAAAAATAAATTTTGGAATAGATTATCCCTTAAAATTAGAATTTAATACACCTTTTATTGAACTTAGCTTTATTCTTGCTCCAAGAGTTGAAACTGAAGATTAAAAACTATTAAAATTAAAAATAATCCCCTAAGTTTTTATAAGATTAATCTTCTGTGAAAATTGATAAAATTAACTGATTAAATTTTTATATTAAAAATTTCTCTTAGAATTAAATTTGCAAAAACTTTATAAAGAACTATGGTTATTCATAGGCATACTAATATGCTCAATGTTATGTAGATTATAAGGGCTGAACATTACTCCAAAGGACAATTTATAAAAGATAAATTATCAACAAAAAATGAATAATCAACAAAAAAATAAAATAGTGAATTTTATTAAAAAGAATAAGGTTATTACTACTTCTGAACTCTCGGAATTTTTAAAAATTAGTTGGAATACTGCTCAATCTTATTTAATGGATCTTGCATTAGAAAGAAGAATTCTTAGGATAAAAAAATTAAAAGTAAATTTGTGGATGCTAAATGAAAAATGATAAAAAAAATAAGGATGAAAAAGAATAAAAAAATGCAATAAAAAATGATGATAAAAAGAATAAAAATAAAAAATAAGGGGGCACAAGTAACTATTTTTATAATTCTAGCTCTTGCTCTAATTGTAAGCATTGCAATAATCTTTGTTTTAAATAAACCTAAAAAACCAATTATTATTAATGAGAAAAATCCTCAAACATATATTGAATCTTGTATTAAAGATTCAATTGAAGAATCTTTAGAAATTTTAAGTGAACAAGGCGGCGATATTTTTCCAGAAAATAGTATAATGTATCAAGATAAAAATATAAGTTATTTATGTTATATTCAAGGATATTACACTCCTTGTATAAATCAAAGACCACACCTAATAAGCAATATTGAAAAAGAAATAAAAGAATATGCTTCTCTGATAATTGATAATTGTTTTAGCAATTTAGAATCTGAACTTAGTAATAAATACGAAATTGAAATTCAAAATTCAAATGAAATGCAGGTCAATATAAATCTTAGACCAAATCAAGTTCTGGGAGAAGTTAATAGAAAAATAATAATAAAAAATGAAAAAAACACTAGGGAATTTAAGAAATTTAAAGTGAATTTAGTTCATCCAATTTATAATTTAGCAAAAATTGCATTAGAAATTACAAATCAAGAAGCACAATATTGTAATTTTGAAATTTTGGGTTTTATGCTTTTTTACCCAAAATATAATATTAATAAATTTAGGACTGGTGATTCAGACACAATTTACACAATAACAGAGAGAATCTCAAATAAAAAATTTATTTTTGCTGTAAGGGGCTGTGTTCTACCCCCGGGATTTTTTTAAATCTCAAAAGGAAATCAAAAAATCAAGAGTTCAATAAAAAAATTAAGGATACAATAAAATAATGAAAATAGAAAAAAAACAAGGTAAGGAATTTAAAATAAAAAAGAGAATTAGTTATTTAGAAATAATTATTTTAATGATAAGTGTTTTTGCATTTTCCTATTTAGTTTCTTCTTCTTCAATAAAAATTGTTAGTGCAGAAGACCCTTTAGAAAATTATGCTTGTTGCGAAAAAACATTAGAAGGAAGTTTCTGTCAATACCTTTCTGAAGAACAATGTGATTCAAATTTTCAAACATCTCCAACACAATGTAAAGATACTGAATTTTGCAAATTGGGTTGTTGCATTGATTCGGAAATTGGATTTTGTAATAAAAAAACCCCAAAAAGTTTATGTGAAGAAGGAACTTGGTTTAATGATGAATCTTGTGCAATTACTCAATGTGAAAGGGGTTGTTGTTTGTTAGGAAATAATGCCTATTGGACAAATGAAGAAAATTGCAATATAGAATCTAAATTTCTTGGAGCCCCCATAGATTTTAGAACAGATATTAATTCTGAGGTAGAATGTATTCTTTTAACTGAAAATGCAAATCAAGGTGCTTGTGTTTTTGAAAGTAATAGTGAAAACACCTGTATTTTCACACATAGGGGGGATTGCATTGTAAGAACAGGAGATGCAGGTAGTTTTTATGAAAATACTTTTTGTTCAGATTCTGAATTGAACACTACTTGTCTTTCGCATTCTTATACTAATTGTTTAAGCGGAAAACAAGAAATTTATTGGTTTGATTCTTGTAATAATCCTGAAGAAATTTATCAAGAATGCAATGTTTTTTTTGGAACTATCTGTGGACAATATCGGCCAGGAATAGATGCGGCTCCAACACAAGGAGATTATGTCTGCAGAGACTTAAGTTGCATTGATTCTAACAGGATTCCTAGAAAAAATGGGGAATCTTGGTGTGAATATGAGGGAACAATTGGACAAGGAAAAGATATTGTTGGAAGCAGACAGATAAGACATATTTGTTATTATGGTGAAGAGATAATTGAGGCTTGTGATGATTACAGAAATCAAATTTGTGTTCAGAACACTCTTGAACTTGATAATGGAAAAACATTCACAGAAGCTGGTTGTAGAGTAAATCAATGGAGAGAATGTTTTGAATATAATACAGATGATGAAGATATGACTGAAAAATGTGAAGAAAATCCAGATTGTTTTATTAAATCTACAGATATTGATGATGACTTTAAATTTGATTTATGTGTTCCTCAATATCCTGGAGGAAATATTCAAACCTGTGATTTTGGTTCTGTAAATTGTACTTATCTTGAACAAAAAAAATTAGTCAATTGGGCACTCAAATGGGTGTGCGAAAAAAATTGTGATTGCAAAAATAAAGAATTCACAGAAAAAATGAATGACCTCTGCACAACCCTCGGAGATTGTGGTGCTTATGTTAATTTTGCTGGAGAAATTAGTGATGATGGATACTCTGTTAGAAATGCTCCAAAATTAGATAGTAATTATTTAAATAATTTAAAAAAATATTCAAATGACAATCCAAATCAAAAACCTGCAGAGCCTGGAAATTTCACAAATATTTTCGGGGGATTGGGAATTCCAGAGGGTTTAGGACAAGCAAGTGGATTAAATAATAATTCAAATTTAATTGCTAATATAGGTTTGGGTGTTGGAGCAATAGGTCTTTTAGCAAATGTTGTCGGGGCTGTTGCTGGAGGACAAACAAATTTAATATCTATAATCGGGGGAATTCTCCCGGCAACTGGGGGAGGTAGTCTTTGGGCAGGTGTAGCAAGTTTTGGGAATGCAATTTTAACACTTGGCGCTGCAGTAGCAGTTGCAGAAATATTTATTGCAATTTTTGGGTTACAAGGGCAAGCTGCAGATATTATGCTTGTTGGAGAAATTTTAACAGGAACAACTTTAGGAATTTTATCATCTTTGGAAATCGTTGCACTCGAATTTTTATCCTCACTTCTGATTGCAGTAGCAGTAGCAGTAGTTATTTGGGCCTTCTGTGAAATATTTGGAATAGGAGACACAAGAGAAAAAACTGTTCAATTCAAATGCCTTGCTTGGCAAGCACCTGCCGGGGGAGAAAATTGTGAATTCTGCAATAACAATCTTATGAATCCTTGTACAGAATATAGGTGCCAATCTTTAGGTCAAACTTGTCAATTTATTAATAAAGGCACTTCTAATGAAATGTGCGTAAATATTCCTTCTAGTGATATTTCATCTCCAAAAATAAGTCCTTGGCTTGAAGAGATTAGTGAAGGTTACAAATATGTAGATACAAATCATGATAATTTTGCTAAAGGGTTTAGTATTAAAGATTCAAATGGAAATTGTATTGAAGAATACACAAGAGTAAAATTTGGAATTAAAACAAACAAACCCTCACAATGTAAAATAATGGATAATTCAACCCAACAATATGGTGATGCCAATATTTATTTTGGAGATAATAATTTATACTTAATAAATCATAGTTTAGAAATTTTAATGCCGAATATAAATGCTTTTGCAAATCAATATAATTTAAGTGCAGAACAAATACAAGATTTAGGAAAAATAGAATATTTTGTGAAATGCAAAAGTGCTGGTGGTGCAGAAAATATAATTCCTTATGTTATACAAAGTTGTGTAAATCCTGGAGCAGATTTAACACCTCCAAGAATTACAAAAACAATTCCTTTAACAAATTCATTTATTAAATATAATCAAACAGAACAAAATTTAACCATTTATTCTAATGAGCCGGCAAATTGTAGTTGGTCTTTTGATGATAAAATTTATAGTGAAATGGAAAACTATATGATTTGCCAAAATGATTTAATAGATGCCACATTATATGGTTGGCCTTGTAAAACTATTTTAACAGATTTAAAAAATCATAACACCTTTTATATAAGGTGCAGAGATCAACCTTGGTTAGGAGAAAACAATGATTCAAGGAATTCTATGCAACAAAGTTTTGAATTTGAATTGTCTCCTTCATCTTCTAAATTAATAATAAAAAATATTCTTCCAAAAAATAACTCAGAAATTACTTCTGGTGTAGAACCAATGACTTTAACATTAAGATTAGAAACTGCTGGTGGTGCAGAAAACGGAAAAGCAATATGTAGCTGGCAAGGAAATGGATATATGGATCAGTTTACAGAAACAAATTCTAATTTCCATTCTTATAAAGCTACAAATGTAATTCAAGGAAGTTATGAATTAGATTTTGCATGCAAAGATATTGCAGGAAATTTAGCAGAAAATTCAACATCTTTTAAAATAAAAATTGACAATCAAGGCCCAAAAATAGTAAGGGCCTATTATAATTCAGAGGGCAATAACCTAGAAATAAAAACTAATGAGGCTGCAGAATGTAAATATGGTTTTGATGAAGATTTTATTTATGAAGATTCAAATTTAATGCAGAATCAAGATGATAAACATACACATTTTACAGAATGGAAATTAAAAACCTATTACATGCAATGCAAAGATAATTTTGAAAACAAAGGGGGGAAAATAATTATTAAAGCTTACACATTAATTTAATTTTAAAAAATTATGTGAAGTTTTATAAAGAATATTGTCATTAAAAAAGTATAATCAATAAAATAATTAGTGATAACAATAAGTAATAAAGAGATGAAAAAAAGATTAAAAATAAATAATAAAAGGGCGCAGATAACAATATTTATAATTTTGGCATTAGCCATAATTGTTCTTTTGGTTTTATTATTCACAAGAAATAATGAATTAACAACAATTTTTAATACTAAATCTCCAATAAATCAAATTAAAGATTGTTCAAAAGAAGCATTATCAGAAGGGCTTGAATTGATTTCTTCACAAGGTGGATCTATTTCACCAGAAAATTATTATTTATATGAAAATAATAAAATAGAATATCTTTGTTATACTGAAGAAAATTATAAAGAAGGGATAATACAAAAACCACTTTTAAAACAATCAATTGAAAAAGAATTAAAAAAATATATTACTCCAAAAATAAAGGGATGTATAGATTCTGTTAAAACTTCTTTAGAAAAAAAATCTTATATTGTTTCTTATAAAGATCCAGAAATTTCTTTAGAATTAATTCCAAATAATATTTTTGCCACAATTGATTTAGATTTAAAGATCACCAAAGATAAAACTGAATCATATAAATCTATTAAAACAAATATTGACTCTAATTTATACAAAATAATTATGATTGCCAGCTCTATTTTAAATTTTGAGGCATCACAAGGAGATTCAGAAATAATGACTTATATGATTTATTATCCTTCATTAAAAATTGAGAAGAAAATTCAAGGGGATGGAACAAAAATTTATATTTTAACTGATAAAACATCTTTAGAAAAATTTATGTTTGCTTCAAAAAGTTTAGTTTTTCCTCCAGGGATTATTGGGAAATAAAATATTAAATAAAAAAATAAAATGCTGAATTTAAAACTCAAAAAAACAAAGATGATAAAAAAAACATTGTTTTTTTTGTTGATTGGAATTTTAATAGTTAGTTCTTGCTCCTTAGTATTAAATGCACAGAATCAGACTTGGCCTTCATTTAATGTTTGTTGTGAAAAAACCCAGGGAAATGCTTGGTGTCAAAATACTTTACAAGAAAATTGTAATGATAATTTTAGAATAAGCCCAACAAGTTGTGAATCAACAAGTTTTTGCAAGACTGGTTGTTGTTATGATAGTCAAGAAGGATTATGTATGAAAAATACTCCTCAAAAAGTATGCAATGATAATAATGGAACCTGGATTGATGATTCAGAATGTAATATAAATCAATGTGAATTAGGGTGCTGTGTACTAGGAAGCCAAGCAAGCTTTGTTAGTTTAACAAGATGTAAAAGACTTTCAGGATTATATGGTTTAGAAACGGATTTTAGGCAAGACATTGATGACGAATTAACTTGTATTGCAGTTGCTGCATCTCAAGATAAAGGTGCTTGTGTTTATGAAGAAGATTACCAAAGAAATTGTAAATTTACAACTAGAAAGGACTGCTTAGACATGCAGAATATTGGTGGATCTACTGAATTCTTTAAAGATTATTTATGTTCTGCTGAAGAATTAGGAACAAATTGCGGTCCAACATCAAAAACAATGTGTGCTAATGGAAAAGATGAAGTTTATTTTCAAGATAGTTGTGGGAATCCTGCAAATATTTATGATGCAAGTAAATTAAATGATAAATCTTATTGGAAAAAGGTAATTGACAAATCAGAAGCTTGTGGATTTAATTCTGGAACTGGAAATGCTGGTTCAAAAACTTGTGGAAATTGTGATTATTTTAAAGGAAGTATTTGTTCAATAGGTGATGCAAGTTATGGGGATTATATTTGTCAGGATTTAAATTGTTATGATACTCAAGATGGAAATGATTATAAAAATGGTGAATCTTGGTGTGTTTACCAACAGAAAAACATTGGTGAAGGTAAGGATGTGATTGGCAGTAGACATTTTAGACATATTTGTATAAATGGTGAAGAAATAATTGAACCTTGTGATGATTATAGAAATAAAGTATGCATTCAAGAATTTATAGAGATTGGAAATAGTGAATCTTTTGTAGAATCTGGTTGTGTTGCGAATAGATGGACAGATTGTATTGAACAAGATGAAAAAGAAAATTGCGAAAATATAGAAAAAAGAGATTGTTATTGGTATGAACCAAAGTTTGTAGAAGTTTCAAAAATTGATTCATTAAAAGATTTGAAATTAGATACAGGAGTTTGTCTTCCAAATATCCCTCCAGGATTAAGTTTTTGGGAAGAAAGTGATTCAGAACCTATTTGTGATTTGGCAAGTGTGAATCTTAAAATGGAATATGAAAGTGATATTATTGAAATAATTCAAGGAAAAAATGATTGTAAAGAAAATTGCAATGCTAATACAGATGACTGGTTTGAAGAAATGAATAAAATTTGTGCGAGTTTAGGAGATTGTGGCGCTTATATAAATCTCGCTGGAAAAGCCACAGACGATGGTATAGAATGGATTATTGATGATAAAGAAAAAACCATTAATAAAGGCATATTAAATAGAATCAAAATAATTGTTGGACTTTAAAAAAAATAAATAATTAAATTTAAAATATTAAAATAAAAAAATAATAGAAACAAAAAGATTGATAAAAAATTAATATTGAATAAAAAATAAAATGCCATTAAATTTAAAACAAAGAATAGAAGAAAAAGATTTAATTTCTTTTAAACCAAAAATAAAGAAATTAGGATTACTTGGGAAAATCTTTCTTGGATTAGGAATTCTTGGTTTTTCATCTTTTATGAATAGTTGTGCTGTAGATGAAACTGCTCAAAGAAATAATAATCAAAATACAAATCAGACTCAGGAAGAATCTAAAAGTGAGGCAAATCCTCTTCTGGGCCTTATAGCCGCAGGGATTTTTGATTATACTAATTTAGATCCTGCATTAAAAGATGTACTTCAAAAAAGCTCAGAGGTTGTTTATAATCAACAGTTACAAGAACAAAGAAATGAAGCTATCAGAAATTCCGGGAAGAATAATACTGAGAATGTTAAGGAATGGGGGGAGTATAATCAGAAAGTTTATTCAAATCCAAAACTTAATGATGACCTCGTTAGAAAAATGAATGCTTTAAAGGACACTGATTATTGGGTTGATTTTAATGGGACTGTTTTCAAAAAATCCCCAGAATCTTTTGTTTGCTTAGATGTTCAAGACCTAAATAAAAATGGTTTTTATGGGGATTATTATGATTTAATTGGATTAAAAAGTATTTTCACAGTAAATGAAATTGAGAAAAATTCAAACTGCTTATATTTTGGTATTACAGTAAGCCATATTAAAACTAGTAAATTAATATTGAAGGTTAAAGATAGCAAAGGGGGAATAAAATATGTCACAGAGTGGGATATCCCTTATGGGAATTGTAATACATTAGAGTCTGGAACCTTAGATCTTGTTGGAACTTCTATTCTTGATTCAGAAAAAGCAAAAAATAGATCAAATACAATTGAGGAATTTAGTGCAGAATGGTATACTAATGGGATATTAGCTAGAAAAGATATGTTTTTCATAGATTATTCCTCAAAGAAATAATAAAAAAATAAAATAAAGAATAAAAAAATAATAAAAACAAAAAGATTAATAAAAAATTACATTATGAAAAATAAAAAAAGAGATGTGAAGCAGAATAAAAAGAAAATAGATAAAATAAGAAAAATTAAAAGTTATTTCTTAATTATAAATTTA
>CAYZWY010000009.1:0-15712 GCA_964482315.1 Candidatus Woesearchaeota archaeon
ATCGGAAAAACATTATTAATTAATACTGGTAAAAAAGGCACAATAATTGAATTATAGTTTTAATAAAAAAATAGAAATAAAAAAACTTATTTTGCTTTTTCGAATTCAGTTTTATATTTTTTTAAATCTTTTTGGATTTTTAAAATCGCATCATTTAGTGCTTTTTTTGCTGTTTTTCCTTCACTAATTATTTTTAATATAACTGGCTTACTGTAATGCTCTTTTTTCCATACTCCTAATTTAACACAATCATCTTTATTTAAATAAATCCTAACTATCTCTGCAATGGTCTGATTATTTAACTCTATCTCTAATTCATTTTTCTCTTCTTTTAAAATTTTTATTTCCATTGTGTTTTATAAACTATTAATTTTCCAATAATTAACAGAATAAAATGTAAAGAAAAAATACATTTTTAAAACTTTGCAATTAATGAAAATTAATCCCAAAACTATTCAGCAGGATTACTCATTCTTCCTATAAATAAGATATTCCCTGTTTCTCTTTCTTGGATTATAAATATAAATGGATGATCCGCCCTAAAGATATTTGAAGGCGTAGCAGAAGATGTTAAAGTCATTACAACTGCAGTTGCAGCTGCTGCCTCTGTTCCTTTTTCATCAACTTTAACATAAGCTTGATGAATTACTTGACTAATAAATAAATCCAAATTTCCATTCATCCCTGAAAAATCTGCATTTCCTGCATCAAATGCCGTTGGCATTCCTAAAGCTTTTAAATTTTCATTCAAATTATATTTTGTATCAAATTCAAATTTAGGTAGATAAATTGCATCTAATTTTGTTTCTTGCATTTGTGATTTATATTCGTTAAGTTTTTCTAAAGATAATTCAATGTCTTCAAGTGAATAATTAAAAGTAATCACTTTATCTGTTTCAAAATCATATTCTTCTCCTTGTTTTGGTAAAAGAACCAACATTGAAATTTCTTTGCCCTTATAGGGCAATTCTAAAATTTGCATATTTTCTGTTTCTGAATAATTAAATCTTGCCTTATCAGGATCCATATACATCATTGAAGTTTTTACAATATTTGTAGGAGTTATTTTAAAATCTTGCTCAGAAGTATCAGATTTGTCAAATTCCCATTCCCAAGTTCCTTTAAAATAAATTGCATTTGTAAGAACTAATCTTGTTAATGCACTTAAAACCCCTTTAGGGATTAAATCCTTAATTTTATCATTGGTTTGTTCTTCAATAAAACTATTAATTGTTTTTCTTGATTTCTCAGTTTCCTTAACAAAATCTAAATTTGCTGCTTTTCCACCATAAAAATTTCCAATCTTTGTTAAATACTCTTCAAGAAAAGAATAATCTTGTTGAACCCATAATGCATTTCCAGTTCTTAATTCATACTCCTTATCTTTCTTATTAATTTCATTATAAATTGCAGCAAAATTTGGTCTTAATGTATTATCTTCTGGAAAATGAAAAACAGATTTCATTTCATCTGCAGTCTGCCCATTTGCACCCTCATAGGTCATTGCTAAAGCAGCAGAAATACTATAAGGAGAATAAAAAATATTTTCATCTTCACCCCTATTTAATTTTAATTCTGAATAAAAATCAAAAGCAAATTTATTATTTGCATCTACAACTTCTTGAATCCCTTGTTGTGTTGACCCAGTATCGTCTGCTACTGGGGGTTTATCTGGTTGATAAGGAAAAATAAACAACACTGTTGCAGCAGTTACTATAACAACCATTAAAAGTACTATTCCGATTGTTAAAAATTTTTTATTCATAATAAGTAATTAATAATTTGACGAGTATATAAATTTGTTGTTGAGTTTAAGGTTAAAATCCTATATTTTTTTATTTTAATTTTTAGAAAGGGTTTAATAGCTCATGGCCTTCTCCCATATTTATGCAGGAAAATAATAAACTTTTATATATTTTAAGGGGGGTCTCAGGAATAGGTAAAAGTGCTTATGCTACAAATTTAAATTCTAAAGTTCTCTCTACTGATGATTTTTTTACTAATAAGGGGGGGGATTATATTTTTCTAGCCGGGCTCCTCCCCTGTGCCCATTTATGGAATTACATTAGAACATTAAATGCCATGGCAAATAATGAGCCAAAAATATGTATTGATAATACTAATATTGAATTGTGGGAAATGAAAGATTATGTTATTGCCTCACAAGAATATCATTATAACACTAAAATAATAGAATTTAGTGTGCCCCCAGGAATAACTTCTAAAGATTTATTTAAAAGATCAAAGCATAATGTTCCGATAGCGGTAATAGAAAAAATGATTACTAATTATTCAAAAACTAAAAGGGCCACTATTGAACAAATTTTAAATTCTAAAAAACCAATTAATAAATAACCCCCTTCTTACAAAATTTCTTTTACGCCAATCCATGATATTGAATTTTCTCAGGCCAAAGACTCTTTATTTTTTCTTTGATATTATTAAATTCTTTAGGGCAATCATTATAGCAATAAACTGTTTGATTTTTATCGCCAATAGCCACCATAATTGTATGGGCAATAAAATCACAACAACCACTGCCTTCATATCTTTCTTTTAATGAAAAAAAGTTATTATCTAAAATAACCTGTTTTAAAGAATCCGCTTCCTCCGGGGACAGCGAAATATTGCTTGTGTTATGACCACTTACAATAAAGATCAAGGTTCTATCTTTCTGTAGAATTAAACTTTGAAGAAAAAAATCGTGCATTCCCAATTCAACGATCAAATCCCCAGTTAATGGGGGTTTTATAATTTTATCAATACTCCCTGCGATTAAAATCCCTGCGATAATTAAACATAAAATTAATATTAATTTTTTCATGACAATAAAATTAAAATTTATATATTTAAATATGTATTGAAAAGTTTAAATCAAATTGAATTAAAAAACAATACCCAATTAATTTATTTCAAAGATTTATTTATTTTAACAAACTTTGATTTAAATTTATTGAATCCGAAGGATAATAAAACTGCAAGGATATACCAATAAAATATTGTGTAAAAGAGATAAGGTAAAAAGCCATTATTTTCAGTTCTTTTAAAAGAAATTTCCTTTAGAATTTCTTTCAAAGGCATTTCATATTTAATTAAATTGTAATCCTCAAGAGTTTTCTCTCCAAAAACCCAGAATACCCTATTTAATTTATAATAATGCCAATCTGGACAATGTGTAATTTCCAAATCCGCGGGACCGGTCCAAATACAAGGTGCTTTTTCACCTTTTAAAATACCTATCCCCGGGATATTTGCTAGAAAAAAAATCAGAAAAAATAAAACAATTAAAACAATATTTAATCTAAAATATTTTTCGAATGAACTATGTTTTATAAAAATAATTAAAAATATCAGGGGAAATAAGGTTAAAGTATAAATTGCCGAGGCAGTCATTACAATAGGTAATATCCCAGAAATAGTTGAATAACCCTTATCTAAAAAAACAAGATATAAAATAAAAAATAAACTAAATAAAATTAATATTATCTTTAAATTTATTTTAAAAATAGATTTCCAACCCATATTATAGATTAATAATTTAGTAAGTATATAAATGTTGTTTTGAATCAAGAAATAATTTAATTTAAAATTTTATTAAATTAATTTTTCATCAAATTCTTCAATAATTACTTCTTCTTCCAAATCTTGTTTTTTTAATTCTGCTTCTTCTAAGGTTTCCTCTTCCAATTCTTCTTCTTTTAGATCTGTTTTAAGTAATTCTGCACCCCCTAGAAGATCGTCTATTTCTTTACTCTTTTTCTGTTTTATTAATCTTAATTCTTCCCTTCTAGCTTCAATTAATCCTTGTTTTTCTTCTATTCTCCCTTGTTCCTCTTTTTTCTCTTGTTTTGTAACTTCAATCCTTTTTTTGTTTAGTTTTTTTAAATCACTAATGTTTATATTTCCTAAATTTGCTTTGGTTATATCAAATTCTCCTTTTTCATAATCTATACCTTTTTCTTTGAATTTATCCTCGGGATTAATCTCCTTTATTTTTCTTTCTTCTAATTTATTTTCTTCTTTTAAATTATCTTCCCCTAATTTTTTTAGTTCCTTTAATTCTTCTTCTTTAAATTCCTCCAAATCTTTATTTTCTTTAAACAAATCTTCTGGATTATCTTTTGAACTATCTTTTGAACTATCTTTTGAACTATCTTCAAAATGTTTTTCAGGAATTTTCTCAAGTCTATTTCCGCTTTCATCTAATAAAATGGGCCTTTGGTCTTTAATTTTCAAATAATTTTCCACGAAATTTGATTTTCTCAATTTTATTTGAAAAAATTGCTCTAATTTTCTAATTAAAACTTCAGGATTTTCCGGAAGATTTTCTTTTTCAATCATTTGAATCAATATTTCAGATTCTCCAATTAATTCTGCAAGTTGCCTTTGAGAAAGCCCTTTTCTTCTTCTATTTTTCATAATTTCCCAATGAAAATGATCAATTAAATTTAATTTTTCTTTTTCTGGAAGTTCATAAAGGGGATTTGAATCTAATTTCTTTAATTTATCTTCTCTAAAAAAACTATCTGGAGTTTTTTGTTTCACAATTCCTTTGATTTGTTTTAATCTATCATAAACTCTAAAATTCTTTTCTGATTCCTTTAATTGAGATGCCCCTGGTTTTTTTATCAGAAGAATGTTTTCAATAATAGAACATCTCTCACATACTTTGCAGATCCTTCCATTGAAAATAGAATCATATAATCTAATTTCATTGCCATCAACACCACAACAAATACATTTATTGACCATCTAAAAATACATTAAACTTCCTTTTAATAATTACTTATAATTAAAAATATATATAAAAAATAGATAAAAATTATTATAAATTTCAGAAGAATTAACAGAGAATTAAACAAAATATAGTTAAAAGATTCAAATATAATTGAGGAATTTATTTAATCCACCCCATAATCTACAATAATTAGCATACAAAGGAATAATTTTTAGAGAATTGAGAAAAATTGTATTAATTAATATATTTCTCCAAATCATTGATTTCTTCTAAATCTGTTATTTTCATTTTTTCATCTAAGATTATAACTGGTAATTCATTAATTGAAACATTATATTTATTCAAGAATAAGTTTATTGAAGAAAGATTATTATCTCCTGATAAAGGAATAATTAAAAGATTTTTGCCAAATTTTTCTTTTAATTGAAAAATTTTCTTAGAAAAAATGTCTTGTTTTACTTTTAAATCTATAGAAACATCATTATATTTATAAAAATAAATTAAAATATGGGGGCTTTGATTACATTTTTCCTGAAGGTTGATAGAATTTAAAATCAATACTATTCTCAAAAGATCATATTTTTTATGCTGAAGAATTAATTCTTCTTTTAATTTTCCTGCTTTTTCATATTTTTCTAAAAGCTCTGCTTCCATATAAATCCTATCTGCAAAATTTAAATTTTCTTCAATTGAAAAATCACAATCAAAATTTTTCAAAGAATAAATTTCATTCTGGAGATTCACATCCAATAAATCTATTTCAGACATTTTATATAAATCATTGATCCGATTCATTCTAGAATTTTCTAGAATAATTCCTAAGAAAATTCCCACAAGAAACATAAATAAAACTAATAAAAAAGACTGCCAAAAAACATTTTTTTGAGATTTGAACATTTTTAATTTTGAATTTTATTTAAATTTATCTCCAAGAGATTTTACCAAGCATTATATGCCAAAGGGAATTGATCATAATTAAAGGATAAGCAGCAATATATATGATCATATAAAATGGGATATTTAAAATATTCTCTTTTTTTAAAATTCTTTCATTCAATATTTTAAGTACAATTAAAGTAAAAATAAATCCAAATAAAAATAAAACACCACCCAAATAATTCAAAAAACTAGGAGTAATATAAAGTTCATTTAAACTTAAAATAGGAGTTTCTGCAATTATAGAATATTTAACCCTTAAAAAATTAGAAATCACTCTTCTTATAAAAAGATAAAAGAAAATAGATAGACCAAACAATCCTAAAAAAAGTCCAAGCAAAAAAACTGGGATAATAAAAAAACCAAAAATCCCTCTCCTCATTAAAGATTTTTTATACTTTAAAATACATTGCAACCCCCCAATATTCCACCTTCTTCTTTGAACAAACCAATCTTTAAATCTTTTAGGAATTGTTGTTGTAACCTCTGTAGATAAACACATTGCCCTCTCCCAACCTTTTGAAATTAAATTCCAAGTTATTTCAATGTCCTCTGTCATATTTTTTTCATCAAAACCTTTGGCTTCTTCTAATGCTTTTTTTCTATACAATGCAAGAGGTCCTGGAGTTACATAAATTGCCCCAACATAACCTAAAAGTTTTCTTGTGAATGCAATAACCTTATATTCTATTGATTGCAATTTTTCAAAAAAAGAATTTTTGTTCCTTGCAGTGATCAAACAAGTAACTGCCCCGATCTTTTCATTATTAAAAAAACCAATCATCTTTTTAATTGAATCTTTAGCAGGATAAGAATCTGCATCAACTACAGCAATTAATTCCCCTTTAGCGATCTTCAATCCAATATTTAATCCGCCAGCCTTCCCTAAATTTGTTTTATTGTTAATTAATTTTAATCGAGGATTTTTTTTCAAGAGACTTTCAACAATTTTCCTAGTATTATCTGTTGAACAATCATTAATAACAATAACCTCAATTAATTTTTTATAATCAATATTAAGGATATGCTCTAAAGTATTTCTAATTGTTTTCTCTTCATTCCATGCTGGAACAATAAAACTTACAGTTGGTTGTTTCTCTGCTTTTGGATAAGCAAAAAGATCCTTCCGATTTCTTAAAAAAATTAAAAGATAAGTTAATAAAAAATATAATGAAATAAACATATAACTCAAATAAACATAAGATAAGAAGTTCATTTTTATTATTTTAATTTCTCCCCTCTTCTTTATTTTTATTTTCTTTATTCTCAATTTCTTCTCTATCTTTAATTTCTTCTCTAACTTGCGTCCCTTTTTTAATCATATGAAAATATTCGAAAAATTCATTTGTTAATTTTAAATCAAGAGTATGACCTAATTTTTTTGCTTGAACTAATCCTATCTCAATAAAGTGTTTTATATGATCATAGGCTTTATTTCCTCGAATCTTAATTATCACAGATTGCTTTGCAGATCTTTCTGCAGATTGCTTATAGGCAATAATTGCTAAAGTTTCCTGTTCTGCCTTTGTAAATTCTGCCTTTCCTGTAGCAAGTTTATTTATCATAGAAACATATTCTTTTTTTATATCCATTTTCCATAATTTATCTCGGGAAATAATTTTAATTGCAGAATTTCTGTCATTATAATCTTCAATTAATTTCTCTAATAATTCTTCAATTCTTAAAGGATTTATATCTGTGAACATAACTAATTCTGGCAAACTTAAAAATCTTGCAGATAAAAATAATGCTGCCTCTAATTTTTTAATATCCTCTAAATTATCTAATTTTTCAAATTCTTTAATAGTTTTTGATGTTGTATGTTCACTTATTTTCATACAAAAAATTAATTATTTAAAGTTTATAAATATAAACCCTTAAAATTCTTGTTAAACAATTTTAAATCTTAAATCTTAAATCGCAATTTAGCACCCATACCACCCAAATTCCAGAATTGTTCTCCTTCTTCTGTCTCAATTGAAATTAATTTGATTTCAACAGAAGTTTTTTCTGCTAATTTTTCTAGTTCCTTTATTTTATCCTTATTTAATTTTCTAGATAATAACAAAGTTTCAACTGCCCCAAATTTAAGTGCTTTTAAAATTTGTTTTTCGCCATAAGCAGTTTTTTCTTTGTGTTTTCCAAGCATATTAAAAAAATCTTCTAAAATTTTCTTTTCAATCATAATTTCTTGATCTGCTAATATATCTTCAGAAGCCTCCACTAAAAGTTCAATCCCATGTTCATCTGCATAACCAATATCTTTTACTGCCAAAATTTTATTTTTTAATGCGGTTACTAACTGTCCTTCTCTTAAAAATCCCTCTTTAGTAGGTCCTGGTCCACCCAATAATATTCCTTTTAAATCCTTCATATTAAAAAATTCTTTCTTAACAACTTCTGCAATTTTTCTATAAAAATCTCTTGCCAATCCTTCAGTAATTCTAGCAAATCTCTGACTTGATTGCCCCCCAGCCCTCATTTTTCCAGGGATATATGAACTTAATTTCTGAAGAATTTTTATTTTTTTTCCAATTAAAAGGCCAAGTGTTGCTTCTTTTCTTTCTATAACTAATAATCCATAAACTTCTTTTATTTTTAATATTTCATATAAAGGATCTAAAACAAAAATCTGATCACATCTGTATAATCTCACAGAAATTTCTTCAGGTGGTTCAAAAACTTTAGTAATAAAATTGTCCTGACCTTCTACTTGGGAAACATTTCCTGCAAATAATACTAATCCATTTTTTGGAGTTTGTTTAAGGGATTTAGCAACCCTAATTAAACTTTCTAAAGCCTCCTTAACATTTTTCCTTGTTGTTGTGCTTTTAATATTTGAACAAGTAGATTTTTCAGATTCCAATTGTTTTGTAATTAAATTTATATCAAAACCTTTTGGGATATAAACAGTTATAAGTTCTGTATGCCTTGCTTTATAAGATTCGATCTCTTTTAAAAAATCTTCTAAATCTGTTTTATCTTCTTGGTCCATTTTATATAAATTCTATTTTAAATTCTTTAATTTTAATTTCAACTGCATTAGTTACATCTTTTAAATCTTCAATCATCCCTTCTAATTTATCATAATCTTTTTTTTCTAGGTTTAAAATAATTTTATTCCTCATTGACTTCTTTTTAATAGTTTTTTCACGCCTTATTTTACCTAAAATTTCCATAAAAAGATTCCCAGAATCTAATTTTTCATTAGAATTAATTTCCTCGAATAAACTTAAATGAATACTTTTACTTTTTTCGGTTTTTCTATAATGATCTTGATAAATTTCTTCTGTAATAAATGGCACTATTGGTGCAATCAATTTTAGAATCATAAGTAAACATTTATACAAAGTATATTCTGCAGATTCTTTTCCTTTTTTATTTTGATAAATTCTAGATTTTACAATTTCTAAATAATTATCACAAAAATCATGCCAAAAAAAACCTTCGATTATTTTTTTTGCGCCATTCAAATTATATTTGAGATATTGTTTTTTTGCTTCTTCACCCATCTCCTTTGTTTTCTGTAACATATATCTATCAATGGCTTCAAATTTTGCAGGTTTTTTATTTTTAAAATTTTTTAAATTCATAAAAACAAAATTACTTGCATTGTATAACTTTATAATAAATTTTTTTCCAGCAGTCAAATCTTGTTCATTAAAAAGCAAATCCCCACCAATACTTGCTCCACCAACCCAATATCTAAAAACATCAACACTATATTTTTCAATTAATCCATCCGCCCAAATAGCATTTCCTTTACTCTTACTCATTCCATGTCCTTTTGAATCCAGAATAAATGTTCCAACCACAAGATCTTTCCAAGGAATTCTATTAAATAATAAATAACTTTTCAATATTGTATAAAATGCCCAGGTCCTAATAATATCATGAGATTGTGGACGCAAACTCATTGGAACTAATTTTTTATATTGTTCTGGTTTTTCTAACCATCTCATTGCGATCTCAGGAGTTTGAGAAGAAGTCATCCAAGTATCAAAAACATCTTTTTCTGGAATTCCATTCCCCCCACACTTACATTTCTTCTTAATTTGCAAAGGGTCCAATGGCAATTCTTTTTCATCTGGTAGTATAATCTTACCACATTTATCACAATACCAAACAGGAATTGGAACACCATAATATCTTTGTCTAGAAATAACCCAATCCCAAGCCAAATTTTTAACCCAATCTTTATATCTAATCTCCATAAATTTTGGATGCCATCTAATTTTTTTCCCCATTTCTAATAATTCTTTCTTATGTTTTAAAGTATGAATTAACCATTGATCTGTAACGAGATATTCCACAGGAGTATTACATCTCCAACAACTTCCAATAGTTTGCTCTAATAATTCTTGTTTTTTTAATCTGCCTTGCTTTTTTAATTCACTTAAAATAGTTTTTCTTCCTTCTTTTAAATTTAAACCAGCAAATTTGCCAGCATTTTCATTTAATTTACCATTTTTATCTATGGAAATTTTTAAATCCAATTTATATTTTTTATACCATTCTATATCCTGAGTATCCCCAAAAGTACAAACCATTACAATTCCTGTTCCAAAATTTTTATCAACTTTTTTATCTGTTCTAACTTTAACCTTATAATTAAAAATTGGAACCAAAATTTGCTTTCCGATCAGTTTCTTATATCTTTCATCATTCGGATTGATAAAAATCCCAACACAAGAACTCAAAAGTTCTGGTCGTGTTGTCGCAATCAAAATTCTTTCTTTATTCCCAAATTCAATATAATTTAATTTCGTGGTTCTTTTTAAATCTTCAACCTCTGCTTGCGCCAAAGCAGTTCCATGATAAGGGCACCAAATAGTTGGTTCTTTTTTTCGATAACATTCTTTTTTATTAATTAATCTTAAAAAACTAGTTTGAGCAACTCTTTGAGCTTCTGGACTAATTGTGGTATAAAGCAAATCCCAATCATAACTGTGGCCTAATTTCTCAAATACCTTTTTCTTATAAATTTCTTCTACTTTCTTTGATTCCTTTAAACAAATTTTCCTGAATTCTAATCTATTTGTTTTCAATTTATTTATTCCAAGTTTTTCCTCAACATATTTTTCTGTTGGTAATCCATTATTATCAAAACTTGGAGCAAAATAGACATTTTTTCCACTCATTCTCATAATTCTTGCTATAATTTCGAATTGGGTATAATGCAGAGCATGCCCAACATGCAAGTGTCCTGCAGAAGCATAAGGGGGTGGTGTGTCTATAGAATAAACTTCTCCTTTTTTCTTAAAATCAAATTTATATATTTTTTCTTTATCCCAAAATTTTCTTATCTTCTCCTCTATTTTTTTAAAATTATATTGTTTAATCATAAATTTAAATAATAAATCAATATTTTTAAAGTCTACTAATTAAAAATAGAAAAATAATGAAAATAATAAGGTTTTTAAACAAAATAAAACATCTAACAATATGACAATACCAGGAATAAGTATGCCAGCAACCGGTGGGGGATTGATGAGATATAATGAAGAATATAAAAGTAGATTCAAAATTAAACCATCTATAGTTATTTTATTTATTATCCTTGTTTTAGCATTAGTTACAATTTTAAAAATCTTTTTTCCAATAAATTAAAGAGAAAAAAATTAGCAAAAATACTAAATTAATTTGAAAAATTTACAAAATGTTTCCAGGACTAAACCCAAAAAAAATGAGCGCAATAATGAAACAAATGGGAATGTCTCAGATAGAAATTGATGCTAAAAGGGTTGTAATTGAAGGGCAAAATAAAAAAATAATTATTGAAAATCCTTCAGTAACAAAAATTAAAATGCAAGGTCAAACTAATTTCCAAATTTCTGGAGAGATTTCAGAAGAAGAATATAAAACAGAACAAGAAACTATAGAGGAAGATATTCAAATAATAATGGAAAAAACTGAATGTTCTAAGGAAGAAGCTGAAATTGAATTAAAGAAAAATAAAGGAAATCTCACTGAAACAATATTAAATTTAACAAAATAATTTAAAATGTTCAAAAAAATAATAAATGTAATTATGATTGCTCTAACTATGATGATAACTCAACTTTCATATTATGGATTAAATTATCCTTTGCTTTTATCTGAACTAACTTACAAGAGTACAAAAAAATTGATAAAAAGTGCTGCATTTTTGATTTCTTAAAAAATTATTTTTTATATTAAAGGATTTATTTCTGAAAAATCAAAATTAAATGTTTTTAAATTTATTATATTTTAAAATATATATTTTTATTAAGAATTTTTGCCTTATTTAAAAGATTAAAATTGAAAATGGTTCATAAATTTAAAGAAAATTTAGATGACGCAAAGAGAAATATTCAGATTGCTGACCATTTAATTTATATTACATTCCCCCTAATAAATGAAAGAAGACTTTTATTGAAAATTTTTGAGGATATTCACAAATCAATCATTAATTGTATAAATGCTGTTTTAAATTATGAATATCTCTATAAAAAAATTGTTATTTATAAAGATTCGAGAGAAAATTTTAGAACATTCTTTAATAAATGTGCTAAAAATTATGATTTAAATAATTATCAAATAAAAAAAATTTTAGAACTTTTAGAATTAAATAAAAAACATAAACAAAGTGCAATGGAATTCACAAAAAAAGAAAAAATTATAATCTTATCAGATAATTTGAAGACTGAATATCTTAATCTACAAAAAATAAAGGACTATCTTTTATTAGCGAAAGAAATTTATAATAAAATCAATAAAAAGCTAAAGTTTATATAAAAGCCTCGCCTTTAAAATTAAATGTTTCTTTTCAAGATTCATCCCTTATAAAAAAATATTAAAATAAAAATGGAAGATAGTTTAGAAAAAATCATAAAAGAAAAAATAAGTGCAGATCATTTACTTTATGTAAGCATGAAATACACTAAAACCTGTGATGTTATTTTAAATTTGATAAAAAGATGGAAAATAATGATTGATTGCTGCTTTGATGGAATTTTAAAAAAAATGAAAAAAGAAAAAATAATTAAAAAAATTCCAACTGCCCCAAAATTAAAAATAGATTCAATCAGAAATTATTTTAAGAAAAATGAATTAATTCAAGATATTCTAAAAGAATATGAAATATTTCAAAAAATAGAAATTTTAAAAAAAACAAAAGAAGGGGAATTTAGAAAGGGTGTTTGCTTAACAATTTTTTATCTGGGTGAAAAAATTTCTGTTAATTTAGAAAAACTAAAAGAATACTCAGAAATTCTCGAAAAGTTTATAAATTACACCAAACTTTTTCTTGCAGGAAAAAATAATTAACGAAAATCATCTTAAAAATAAAATGGCAAAGGTCTATGCAATTATATCTGGAAAGGGCGGAGTTGGCAAAACAACTAGCACTATAAATTTAGGGGTTGCTCTAAATAAATTAGGAAAAAATATTCTAATGATAGACGGCAATCTAAGCACTCCAAATATGGGCCTACATTTAGGAACCCCAATTGTCCCAATTACTATTAATCATATTTTAGATGGTCAAGCAAGATTAGAAGATGCAATTTATGAGCATGAATCTGGAACAAAAATAATTCTCGCTTCTCTTTCAGTAAAAGAATGTGAAAAAATAAGCTACAAAAGATTTTTAGATATTACAAAAAAATTAAGAAAAATCGCAGATCATATCTTAATTGATTCTGCAGCAGGACTTGGAAAAGAAACTAAATCAATAATGGCTATTTCTGATGAGATGATCATTATTACCAATCCAGAAATGGCCGCAGTCACTGATGCTCTAAAAACAATTAAACTTGCAGAAGAAATGAATAAACCAATAAAAGGAGTTATAATCACGAAATATACCGGGGATAAAACAGACATGCCCCTTACAAATATAAAAGAAATGCTTGAAATTCCAATTTTAGGAATCATTCCTAAAGAAGATTCAATAAGAGAATCTCAATCTATAAAAAATTCGGTAATATTAACTCATCCAAAAAGCTGGGCAACAAAAACTTACCTCAATACTTCTAAAAGACTTTTAGGAGAAGATATAAGATTTAAAATGAAACGAAAAGGAGGAATTCTTTCTATTTTTCTAAGAAAAATGAGATTAAAATGAGTTTAATAAAATTTGAAGATTGGGAAAAACTAGATTTAAGAAATGCGGAAATTCTTGAAGTAAACGATATTGAAGGTGCTGATAAACTTTACAAATTAAATATAGATCTAGGAACTGAAACCAGAATTCTTGTTGCTGGATTAAAAAAATATTATACAAAGGAAGAATTAATTGGTAGAAGGGTGATTGTCTTAACAAATTTAGAAGCAAGAAAAATAAGAGGAATTGAATCAAAAGGCATGATTTTAGCAGTTTCAAATGCAGATGACTCACAAATCAAACTAATTCAAACAGATGGTATTATTGAATTAGGAAACAAAGTTAGTTAATTTTTTTAAATAAAATTTCGCTTTTCTTAATTACTTTTTCTCCTAATGGTTTTTCTATATTTTCTAATTTAATTTCAAAATCAAGATGCTTTGCAATTTTTTCAGAAGCATCTGGAATAAAAGGCCATAATAAAATTGCAATTGCCTTAATCGAATCAATTAATTCATACAAAATTTCTTTATTTTCCTTATTTTTTGTTTCCCAAGGTTTTTTTTCTTGAATATATTCATTACATTTATCAATAAATGAAAAAATTTTGGTTAATGCCTTTTCTAATTCATAATTTTTTATTAGTTGATTAATTTTTTTTAGAGGTAATTTTTTTAAAAGATTATTTTCAATTTTTTTTATGCCTATTTTCTCTGTTAAACTAGTAACCCTACTAATTAAATTCCCAAGCTTATTTGCAAGTTCATTATTATATCTTTTAATTAAAATATCTTCAGAATAATCAAAATCTTCAAAAGTATTTCCCTTTAATAGAGAATATCTCACAGCATCTGCCCCAAATTTCTTAGTAAGTTCTATTGGATCTATAGTATTTCCTAAACTTTTACTCATTTTTTCCCCCCTTAAATTAACATAACCATGAACCAATAATTTCTTAGGAAGTTTATATCCTGCAGACATTAATATTCCTGGCCAAATAACAGAATGAAACCAATTAATCCCCTTTCCAATTACATGAACATCTGCTGGCCAATGTTTTTCTGCTCCAGAAAGATAATTAATTAAAGCATCTATCCATACCCAAACCTTAAAATTTTTATCTCCTAAAAAATCAATGCCCCACGCCGCATTTTTTCTAGTAATACAAACATCTTTTAATCGATCATGTAACCTAAATAAAATCTCTTTTTTCTTTGATTCTGGGATAATATATTTTTTAATAAATTTAATTAAATCTTTTTTATATTTACTTAACTTAAAAAAATACGCTTCTTGCTTCATATGTTCTGGTTTTTTATTATGCTCTGGACATTTTCCATCAATTAAATCTTTTTCAGTTATATATGCCTCACAACCAGTACAATAGAATCCCTCATAAAAACCCTTATAAATATCTTTTTTATCTAATATTTTTTTCAAAACTTTATTAACAACTATAGAATGTTCTTTTGCAGTAGTTCTTATGAATTTATCATAATCAATTCTCAGTAATTTACATAATTTTACGAAAAGTTCAGCATTTTTATCTATAAATTTCTTAACAGAAATCCCTGCGGCTTGTGCTGCTTGAACATTTTTTTGGGCATTTTCATCCACCCCGGTCATAAAAAAAACATCTTTTCCTTGTAATCGATTCCAACGAGCAAGAGCATCAGCTATAATTTTCTCAAAAGCATGACCAATATGGGGTTTTGCATTAACATAATCAATCGCAGTAGTAATATAAAATTTCTTCTTCATGATTAAAATAAAAACAAGAGCTTATAAAAAATTAACTAATTTTGCTACATCTAAAAATGAAATAAAAATGAAATGAAAGATATCTTAAAAAATTTACTTCCATAAAAGAGTTTATATTTATGAAAAGATCTGCTTCTATATAAAAATTTATTTTTACACAAAATTTATTAAGAAAAAACTTTTTATTTTTATAAATCAAAGCATCATTA
>CAYZWY010000010.1:0-14636 GCA_964482315.1 Candidatus Woesearchaeota archaeon
GGAGGTGATTTTAAAATGGAAACTCCAAGAGCAAGAGGTTTTGGTGTGAGGCAAGGAAGAAGCCCTATTGATAGAGGTTTTGGTGGCAGAGGCAGAATGCAAGGATTTGCAGCAGGTCCTGGAGGGATTTGCAAGTGTTCTAAATGTGGATATGAAGAACCTCAGATCAGAGGACAACCTTGCATAAAAAAGAAATGCCCTAAATGCGGAAGCATCATGACCAGAGCATAAATAAAAATCAATTTCAAAATTATAAAAAGAATTTATTTAAAGTGAGATTATTAATAGCAATAGATGAAGATCAAGGAATTAATTCTAAACTTAGTGAACACTTTGGACATTGTTCTTATTTTGCAATTTATAATACAAATATAAAAAAAATGAAAATAGTAAAAAACAAATTAGTTCATTCAGATATAAATCTTAATCCTGTTGATCAAATTATGAAATTCAATCCAGATATTATCTTTTCATTAGGTATGGGTCAAAGAGCAATAAAATTATTTAATGAAAAAAAAGTAAAACTTAAAACTGGAAATTATAAGATTGTAAAAGAAGTTATTGAAAGTATAAACAATCTTAAAGAATTAAATTTAGATTGTGGTCATTAAAATTTAATGAAAAGTAAATGAATTATAAAAACTAAAAAATAAATAAAATAAAAAAATGATAAAATGAAAAAGATAAAAATAGATAAAAAAAATATTAAAGAAGCAATAATAAAAGCAGGGAAAGGTTTATTGAAAGCTTTGCCTATGATTTTTGGGACAATTTTACTTATAAGTTTAATTTCAGTATTAATCCCAAAATCATTTTACACTACGATTTTCAGTAAAAATATTTTTTTGAATTCTTTTATTGGAAGTTTAATTGGAAGTATTTCTGCAGGAACTCCAATAACTAGTTATATTTTTGGAGGAGAACTATTAAAGCAAGGAATTAGTTTATTGGCTGTTACTGCTTTTTTAGTAGCTTGGGTTACTGTTGGCATTATACAAATTCCTGCAGAATCTGCAATTTTAGGAAAAAAATTTGCCTTATTGAGAAATATTACTGCAATCTTTTTAGCTATTATTGTGGCTATAATCACAGTGTTATTTTTAGGAATAATTTAATATGAAAATAAAAAATAAATTAAAACAAATAACTGGATCAGGGTATTTTTTAATAAGTATAATTTTAATTTATTTCTTTTTATTTATTTTTAAACAGAATTTATTTTTTTCAAGTATAAGTTTTTTCTGTAATATATTTTTTAAAATAATCCCAATTTTTATTCTTGTTTTTATTTTGATGGCTTTAACTAATTATTTTATAACCCCCAAATTTATAATGAAGCATTTAGGAGAAAAGGGAATTAAAAAATGGTTTTTTGTAATTCTTGGAGGAATTTTATCTAGTGGGCCGATTTATATGTGGTACCCGCTTCTAGCGGATTTAAAAAGTAAAGGATTGAGTTATGGACTTATTGCTTGTTTTTTATATAACAGAGCAATTAAAATTCCATTGTTACCAATTGCTTTTTTTTATTTTGGATGGAAATATATTATTATTTTATCCTTTATTATGATTATTGTTTCAGTTATCCAAGGAATAATACTAAATAAATTAATGGAGGTAAAAAATGAAAATAGCTATAGCGTCAGAAGGAAAAGATGAAAACTCAGAAATGAGTCAAAAAGGTGGAAGAGCACCTTATTATCTTATTTTTGAAAATAAAACTTATATAGAATCAATTAAAAATCCTTTTGCAAAGGGCAGTGGCGGCGCAGGTTTTTCTGTAGCATATATGTTAGCCAATAAAAAAATTGATTTAGTAATTGCAGGAAAAATTGGCGGAAATATGGTTTCTGCTTTAAAAGAAAAAGGAATTGAATTTAAAGAAGAAATAAGTGGAAAAAAGATTAGAGAAATTATTTTCAAGATTAATTAAAATTAATTAAGGATAATTTAAAGGGTAATGATAATAATAAGTTCTAGGATAGATTTATATTTTGATTTTCTTTAATTAAATTTAAAATTCGATCAAAAAATGAATAAAAATATAATTAAAGAATTAAAAAATCATGCACCATTTACTATTTTTGGAGCAATGACTGGAATAATTCTTATGTTTTTTCTCTATAAAATTCCTTCTGGAATTTCATATAATATTTTTTATATCCTTCATCCAATTCATGTTTTTTTAAGTGCACTTGCTACAACAGCAATATATAAAATTTATAAGAAAAAGCCAAATTTAATAATTTTAATTTTAGTTGGTTATATTGGTTCTATTGGAATTGCAACAATGAGTGATTCTATTATTCCTTATCTTGGAGAATTATTACTTAATCTTCCGAATAAAGGAATACATATTGGTTTTATTGAGAAATTCTGGTTAGTAAATTCCTTAGCATTTTTAGGCATAATTGTTGCTTATTTTTATCCTAAAACTAAAATTCCTCATGCAGGCCATGTTTTATTAAGTACTTGGGCATCACTTTTCCATATTATTATGGCTCTTGGGGTAATAATTAATCCTTTTTTGATCCTAATTATTTTTATTTTTTTATTTATTTCAGTTTTACTACCTTGTTGTTTAAGTGATATAATCTTTCCATTACTATTTATTAAAAAAACGCCGACGAAAAAGAGAAATTTTATAAAAAATAAAATTTGATTTATAATACAATCATATAAAGAATAAATATGGTCCTTCTATAATCAAGATAAAATTTAAAATTTAAGAAATGCCCTGGGCAGGACTTGAACCCGCAACCTATTGCTTAGAAGGCAATCGCTCTATCCAGTTGAGCTACCAGGGCAGATAAATCTATCTTTTACAGAATTAAAAATAATATTTAATTTATAAAGATTGTTCTTTTTTAAAAATTATTTCAATTTTTTTTATTTTTATAATGAGCATGGAGGGAATTGAACCCCCATCTACAGGGCCGAAACCTGTTGTTCTATCCATTAAACTACACGCCCAAACACTCTGGGTGGGAATTGAACCCACAACCTATTGCTTAGGAGGCAATCGCTCTATCCAATTGAGCTACCAGAGTATAATAATATAAGTGAATAACAATTTAAAAAGTTATATAAATACCAGATTATTTAAAAAGATAATCTTGTTAAAAGGATAATGAAAAAATATAAAATAGGGGTTGGGGCAGAATGGAATAAGGCAAAAACTATTCTAATGCATGAACCAGGGTTAGAGGCAGAGTTAATGGCGCACCATTATCCTAGTGCCCTTTATGAAAGATTTGTAAATGTTGATGATGCAAAAAAAACAACACCAATTTTTTGTGAATATTTTGAAAAAAAAAGGAATTGAAGTTCTTTTAGTTAGAGATATTTTAAGAAAGAAAACAGCCATTACAGAATTAAGAAAATTAGCAAAAATGCAATTAAAATATGCTAAGAGAAAAATTAATAAATATAATCAAGAAAAAATAAAAGACGAAACAATTAATCATTGTGGTAGGGAGCAATTAGTAAATATTATTCTTTTGAATCCAAATATCATTTGGAGTGGGGACGATAAAAAAGGTTTATGTGAAGATGCAATAAGAATTTATAGACCAATTGGAAATTTATTATTTACTAGGGATCAAATGATTACCACAAAAAAGGGAATTGTTTTATCAAGAATGAAATCACATCAAAGAGAAATTGAAGTGGATATAATGAAGGTTGTTTTAAAATCTTTAGGAATAAATCCAATTTATAATGTAAAAAAGAGAAATAATGAAAGTTATTTAGAAGGGGGAGATTTTTATCCAATGGACAATTTTTGTCTTTTAGGTCTTGGAAGTAGAACTGGATATGATGGGGCCATGCAATTATTGGAAAATGATGTCTTCGGGACAAAAGAAGTTATTTTAGTAAAAGATAAAGTTTCTGATCAATCAACAATGCATTTAGATACTTATTTTAATGTTCTTAAAAAAGATTTAGTAGTAATGTTAGAAGATAGATTAGAAAAAGGAAGAATACCCTTAATTGAAAGATGGTGCAAAGAAAATGGAAAATATGAATTAGATAAAAAGACAAAGAATATGCCTTTTAATCAATATTTAAAAGAAAAAGGATTTAGGATAATTAGAATCCCTAAAAAAATGCAGTTAAAATATAATCTAAATTTTTTAAATCTTGGGAGAGAAAATATTACTGGAATTTTAGAAGATAATAAAAAGGGCAAAGAAATAAAAAATTTAATTAATTGGATAAATGTTCCCTATAGAGAAATCAATAATATGTATGGTGGGCACCATTGCACTACTCAGGTATTATTTAGAGAATAGGTTATAAAAAGATTAATGTAAATCTTTTAAATAAAATCACATTGTATTCAATTCATCTATTCCCAATAAATTAATTGAATTTTTAAATACTATTTTAAATGCTTTAATTAAATTTAATCTGAATGATTCTTGATCCGAGCCAATTATTTTGTATGCATGATAATATTCATTAAACAATCGTGCAAGGTCATAAGAATAATGAGCCAATATTGAAGGATTCAGGTTCTTAGCAGATTTTCCAACAACTTTTTGAAAACTTTCAAGTTTTTTAACGAGTCCCACTTCTTTAATATTCGGGCCCCCTACAATATCTAGTTTAGTTTCTATATTGGGTGCCTTTCTTAAAATAGAATTTGCTCTAGCATAAGAATATTGGAGATATGTTCCAGTATTTCCTTCAAATTCAATTGATTTTTTTGGATCAAAAATCATATTCCCAAAAATATCTGTTTTTAATAAAGAATATTTTATTGAACCTAAAGCAATCTTTAAACTTTTTTCTTCAAGATCTTTTTCAGTTAATTTATTCCCATGTTTTATCATTTGCTCTTTAACAAGATCTTTTAATTCCAATAATAAATCATCTGCATCAACAACAGTCCCTTCTCTTGATTTCATTTTTCCTTCAGGTAATTCTACCATCCCATAAGCTAAATGGAAAGAAGAATCAGCAAAAGATAAATTCATTTTTTTGAATATCTCAAATAAAACTTGAAAATGATATTTTTGTTCATTTCCAACAACATAAATAGACCCATCAACATTAAAGTCTTTATCTTTTAATTTAGCAAGATAAAGATCTTGAGTGATATATACTGAAGTTCCATCAGCCCTTAAAACAACTTTTTCATCTAATCCTTTATCTTTCAAATCAATTATCACAGCCCCATCTTCTCTTTTTTGAAATATTCCTTTTTTAAGTCCCTCTTCAACTACTTCTTTTCCTTTCATATAATAATCACTTTCAAAATATTCTTTATCATATTTTATCCCATAAATTTTATAGGTTTCTTTAAATCCATCTAAAGCCCATTTATTCATTTTTTTCCATAAAGCCCTTATTTTAGGATCTTTTTCTTCCCATTTCTTTAACATTATTTTAATTTCGTCATCTAATGATGGATCTTGTTTAAATTTTTCATTAAATAAAACATAAAAATCTCCAACAAAATGATCGCTCTTTTTATCAGGAGATTTGTTTTCACCCCATTTTTCATAAGCCAACATAGATTTACAGATATGAACTCCTCGATCATTATTCATATTGACACGAATGATAGTGTTCCCGGCCTGTTCCAATATTCTAGACATGCTTTCTCCGATTGCCATATTTCTTACATGGCCTAGATGTAATGGTTTATTAGTATTTGGTGCAGGGAATTCTATAACAATTCTATTATTTTTTTTTGGTTCTTTTCCGTATTCTAAGCCCTCCTCTAAAATATTTTCTAAAATATCTTCAACATAATCTTTTCTATCAATGTAAAAATTTAGATAAGCCCCCTTTATTTCAATTTTCTTTATTATTCCAGATTTTGTAGGATTCTTTTGAAAAATTTTAAGTATTTTTTCTGAAATTTTGATTGGATTTTCCTTTAGTTCTTTTGCTAATGAAAAACAAGGGAAGGAATAATCTCCAAATTCTAGGGAAGGAGGACAAGTAAGTGTATTTAAAATCTCTTTGGGTTCTTTTTTTAATCCTAAGGAAGATAATGCTTTTCCTATCTCTTCTGCGATTTTTTTTTCATAATTTAATTTATTATTCATAGAAAGAAATAGGTCAATGGCTTTTTAAACTTTAATATAAGAAATAATATTTATTTGAGATAAGTCTATTTAATTAATAAAAAAATATGGTCCCAGGGGGATTTGAACCCCCGACACCCGGCTTAAAAGGCCGGTGCTCTAACCTGGCTGAGCTATGGAACCCTAATAATAAATCTTAAATAAATGAAATAAGATAAATAAGATAGAGTCCATAAAAAAAAATACTTTAAAAAGTTTTTGTAGATTGATTTTCCACATATTATCAAGAAGTAATTAACTAAAATAAAGAAATTTAAAGCTCAATTGTTTAAAATTTCTATGGATAAAGAAACTGCAAAAAACAATGTAGATTATGAAATTGATGAAGAGTTTTATAAATTGTATGATTTGATTAAAGATGAGATTAAAGTTGTTGAGGAGAGTTTGGGATGAAAATTCATATTAATGCAACCCCCAACATAATAAAAGATCCAAACAGTAAAAATCAAATTGAAAAACAATTAAGAGATAAGTTTGAAAAAGAACTTCCAAAAATCTTAGAAAGGGTAGGTAAAATGCCCGCACTTCTTACTTGTGATGTTGGTTTTTACTCTTTCTTACTTGAAGAAGCTACAAAGTGTTATGAATTTGGATTGTATTATGCTACTATTTCTTTAATTGGAATTAGTGCTGAGAGATTTGCGATAGAATTATCGGGTCAATTAAACTTTGAAATTAACAATCTTAAGATATCTGAAAAAGATTTATTTGGAAAAAAAATAAATCGCCAAGGGAGAAGATTAGCTCTTTTGAAAAAATCTAAAGTGATAACCTTAGAATCTTATGATAAATTACTTAAAATTAACACTATTCGAAATAAATATATTCATCCAAGAAATATAGGGGATTCAAAAGAAGATTCATTAAAAACATTGAGATTGTTCATAGAAATTCTCAATTCTAGATTTTCTGATATTTACACTATAAAAAATGGCAAAATCATTAAAAAATAGTTTAGAAAGTTTAAATTAAAGATATATTTTTAAACATCTTTTCCCCTATAACTTTTATGGAAATGAATCAGGAAATTAAATTATTACACAATTTTGAGAAAGATAGTAAATGGTTTCACGAGCATACAGACAAATTAAGAAATAAAGGATTTACCTCAAAATTTGTAGCTATAAAAAATAATAAAGTTGTTTCTTCTGATATAAATATGGATTTGTTAATTAACTCCTTGGAGAAAAAAGGGGAGATTCCTGCTTATTTTTTCATAGAATTTGTGCATCCAAAGGGAACAATTATAATTCTTTAAAATGATAAAAAACCTTGAGAATTAATTATCCTCAGGATTCTAAGATTAATTATTTTTGAATAAAAAAAATTTAAAGAGCCGGTTCTAATAGAAAACTTTAAAAGTATGAAAATCCTACTTTCTTACATGGAACTAACAAAAATAGGAACCAAGGGACAAATGGTTATCCCTCAAAGGATTAGAAATAAACTAGATATAAACGTTGGTTCAATACTTGCTGTAGGGATAATAAAAGATTTAGTTGTAATAAAAAAAATAGATAATGATTTAGAAACTCAATTCAAAAAAAGTTTGGAAAATGTAAAACTTGGAAAAATAAAAAGAGTTGCTTAACCTAATAACTTAACCCAATAATCTCGAAATATATTTTTTAAATTCAGGGAGATACTTTGTTATTCTCTCAATTGTTTTTTGCTGTTCTTTTTTTCCTCCAAATGCAACAACCAAGACAGCAGACAAATCATTATAAATAAGATAATACATTCTCTTTTTTCTTATTCTTTTCTCACGAAAAAAGGGATATCTTATTGAATCTCCCACATAAGGATTATTCTTAAGCTGTAAGAATATTTTTTTGATTATTCTTATTTCTGCTTTAGGCAATTCTTCAATCTCTTTTTCAAAATTTTCAGTTGTATAAACTGCATAAGTCATAACTTAGAAAAAACAAATTCTTTTTATATATTTAACTTTTCTTGCTTTTAACACAATTATTTTTATTACCTGAATATAAAAAAAGATTTTATTGAGAAGATTTAAAATTAAAAAAAATTAAGAAATTTGCCCCCTTATTTTCTCATTAATTTGAGAATGAATTGTATCATGGGTTTCCCGATTATATCTTGGGACAAATCTGTTTATTATTTTTTTCTTACAATATCTATCTGGGCAAAAATTAACATAACCACATTTAGGAATAAGCAGATTTTTAATTGGTTTAGAAATATCTTGTTTTAATAATAAAGCTCTTTCTTGTTCAGTTATTTGCATCATTTCAGGTTCTGCAGTCTGGCATAATCTTAAAGAATCATATCCTAAGGTTAAGTTATAAAAATCCTTTTTTTTGAGAATCCCTAATTTCAAACCTCTAGGAATTATTGCTATTGCTTCAGATTCTGGGATCTTCATTTTAATTAATCTTTCATAAGTTATTATCGAATTATTAATTCTTTCAATCCATTCCTTAAATAATCCCGCATCTTTTTGAATAAAAGGAGGAATAGAAAATATTTTTAAATATTCTTTTTTTAAAATTTCAAGATCATCTACCTTATCCATATTCTTAACAGTTTCTTTTGCACGATCAATAGCCTTGTAAATCGATTCAGGTATTTGGAACATTGTTCTATGTCTTTTTACTTCTCCTCCAACTCTCCAAGGAGTATTAGTAATAAAAGTCGCTTCAATAGAATTATTAAAATTGGAAATAATAGATTTCAAATTTTTTAATAAAGGATTATAATTTGAAAGAGCATTTAAAGGATTTTTGCTTAATTTATCTCTTTTCTTTATCCAAGCATTAATTTGTTTATCTCTTTCTTTACAAGGAAAATAATTTAAATTTAATAAAACAGGATTTTCTTTAACATCTGAGAAATTAGTTTGCATTAAAGTATGAGTGTCATTCAACTCATTATGGAATATATTTGGATTTATACATCCAGTTCTTGGGGCATTCTTCCTTGCCATATAGGTTTTATCCATTCCATGATTAAAAATAAATTCTTCTAATTGGGAAAGGATTTGTTTTCCTTCATTAGGCATAAAAGGATTATCTTCAATATCTTTTGAAAGATTAACAATGGTTTCTAATGAAATCGCCATAAATCCCCCGCCATGAAGACCATACTGAACAATTTTGCTTGCTTCTTGTTTCCAATTCTTATTTTTTTCTTTTAATTTTTCATACAATTGAATATTTTTTTCAGATTCTTGAATGTATAATTTTTCTGCATTTGAATTCTTATGTATTTTTTCACTAATAACTATTTGTTCCTTTTGTATTGGAATTCTTCTTCCAGAAGGCATTAAAGAGCTTCCAAATCTAACTCCAGTAAGCATAGAATCAACAAATTTAGAACAATGTCCTTTTAATTCTGCGAATAATATAATTGAAGTTGTCATAGAGGCATGACCTCTTCCAGTAGAATTATTTATAGCCTGAGAAATATTCTCAAAATAATTTGGATCTTCTTTCTTTTGTTCTACTAATTCATCAATAAAAGAAATATCTTTATAAGTACCAAGTGCAGCATATCTAATAATTTCATCAGGGGATATTATAGATCCATTTTTTAACATAATTTTTGGACCATAATCTAAAACATTAACTTCTGGATTAATTATCTGAGACATTTTCAATTTAACTTAATTTAATTTATAAGTATAATTATTCCTAGAAATGGTATTTACAAAATATAATTCGCAGGATATTATTTTAATATTCTTTTATTTTTTTTTCAATATCTTCTGCAGAACGGAAACCAATTAATCTATCTATTTCTTTTCCTTCTTTAAAGATTATAAGACAAGGGATTGAACTAACTTCATAATTTCTTGCTAATTTTTGATTACTATCAATGTTAATTTTAATAAATTTTATTTCTTTAAATTTTTTAGCAAGACTTTCAATAACTGGTGCAAGCATTAGGCAAGGCATACACCATTCTGCAAAAAAATCCACAACAACTAAATCTTTAGAACTAATCATTTTGTTAAATTCTGAGAGATTGGGTTCAATTTCTATATTATTTTTTGTAGGCATTTTTTAATTTTTTATTATTTATATTTTTCATAAGCATATTTTAAATTAAAAATAAATCATTAATAAAGGTTTTTGTTTAGGCCCCACACCCGTTTTGACTAACATGGCCACATTCACAAACTTCTTCACAGTGTCCTTTTTTAATCATTCGATCTCCACAAACTGGGCAAAATCCTGCAAGCTCTTTAGTGGTTTCTTGTTTTTTAGTTTTAATTTCTTTAGATATTTGTTTTTCATCTATTTTTATTTGTTCTTTATCTTTTTCTTTTTTTGTTAAGAATTGTTCTTCTAAAAAATGAAAAATATAATCTACAATGGATGTTGCGGTTTTAATATTCTTATCACCCTCTCGGACTATCCCCCTTGGATCAAATTTCGAATTTTTGAATTTATTTACAAGTACTTTTAATGGCACTCCGTATTGTAAGTTCATAGAAGTAGAAAGGGCAAGTGTATCCATTAAACCACCAATTGTGCTTCCTTCTTTTGACATGGTTATAAAAACTTCCCCGGGAGTTTCATTAGGATATAACCCAATATGCAAATATCCTTCATGACCTGCGATATCAAATTTATGTCTTAAAGATGGCGCAGTTATTGGTAGTTTTTTTCTAATAGGCCCTTGAGCAATTTCTTCTAATTTTTTATTTTTTGAATTTTTATCAATACTTAGTGGTTGTCCACTTTTACTTTCATCCCGATATATTGCAACTGCTTTTAAACCCATTTTCCAAGCCTCCATATATATATTTTTTATTTGTTCAATAGTTGCTTCTTCAGGTAAATTAACTGTTTTTGAAATGGCTCCGGATAAAAAAGGTTGAACAGAAGCCATCATTTTAAGATGTCCTGAATAATCAATAAATCTTTTCGCATTTTTTGGTTTATTTGCACAATCAAAAATTGGCAAATGTTCTTTTTTTAAAATTTCACAACCTTCTGCAGTTTTATTTTCTCTTATATAATCTATTATTTTTTTAATTTCTTCTGAATTATATTTTAAATTTTCTAAAGCCAGTGGAACAATCCCATTCACAATTTCTAGAATTCCTCCCTCAGCTAATAATTTTGTTTGAACTAATCCAAATTCTGGTTCAATACCTTTAGTATCACAATCCATCATAAATCCTGTAGTTCCAGTAGGTGGTAAAACTGTTGCTTGAGCATTTCTAAATCCGTATTTTTCTCCATTTTCAACAACCCTTTCCCAAACAGCAGAGGCTTCTTCTAAAACATTTTCTAAACCATTTAATTTATTTTTATCAATATTTTTTAAAGCAATCTGATGTTTTTTTATTATTTTCATCATTGATTCTTTATTTTTTTCATATTCTTTAAAAGGCCCTATTTTTTTGGCCATTTCTATAGAGGTTTCATAAACTTTACCAGTCATCAAAGCAGTTATTGCTGCTGCAATATTTCTTGATTCATCCGAATCATAAGGCAATGCTAAAGACATTAGTAAGCCTCCAAGATTTGCATAACCCATTCCAAGAGTTCTGAAGTTATGGGAATTTTCTGCAATTTTTTTTGTAGGAAAACTAGAATTATCATAATTCAAGTCCATAGCAATTGCAGTTGTTCTTATTGCAGATTCAAAATCTTCTATATTGAATTTTCCTTTATTATCAACAAATCCTCTTAAATTTAATGATGCAAGATTACAAGAACTATTATCAATAAACATATACTCTGAGCAAGGATTACTTGCTTCAATTTTTCCAGAATTTGGGCAAGTATGCCATTCATTAATTGTATCATAAAATTGAATTCCCGGATCCCCACAAATGTGGGTTCCTTCAGCAATTAAATATAATAAATCTCTTGCTTTATATTTTGGCATATCTTTTATCATTTCCTTATTATGAACCGGCATAGTTTGCCATTCTTCATCATTTTCTACAGCCTTCATGAATTCATCAGTTATCATAACAGAAATATTAGTATTTTGAAAATGTCCAGATTCTATAGCATCTTTATAACTTAAACCATTTTCATTTAAAATTTCTATTTTTTCTTGTTCTTTTCTTTTAGCTACAATAAATTCTAATATATCTGGATGATCAATTTTTAAAGAATTCATTTTAGCAGCCCTTCTTGTTTTACCACCAGATTTGACAATTCCTGCAACATCATCGAAAAAGACTAAATATGCAAGAGGCCCAGAAGGATTCCCACCACCAGATAATTTTTCTTTTGAACTTCTTAATGTGGATAAATTAGTTCCAGTTCCAGAACCATGTCTAAATAATCTAGCCTCTCTTGTCGATAAATCCATAATATCCTCCATTGTATCATCGACAGATTGAATAAAACAAGCAGAAGTTTGAGGATATAAATGATTCATTCCAGGAGGGATGGGTATTGTATCTCCATTTTTAATCTTAGTTTTAAAATCCCCATAGTCTGTAAAAATTTCAATTTTTTGATCTTTGTCACTGATAATATATAATCCTTTTTCATCTTTTGATTTTCTTGATTTATATCCTTCTGTACCAACATTAAACCAAACTGGAGAATTAAAGGCCATTTTTTGAGTTGAAGTCAAAATTTCAAGCTCTTTTTGAAATATCTTGGCTTTTTCTTCATCAAAATATTCTTGTTTTCTTCCCCATTTTTCATAAGTTTTAGTTACCCTCTCAACTAAAGTTTTAAAAGAAGTTTCTCTTTCAGGAGTATTGGGTTCTCCATAAAAATATCTAGATGAAACAATTTTTTTTGAAAGTTCACTAAAATAATTTGGAAATTCAGAATCTTTTTGTATGAAAAGTGGAACACCAACACTATCGATTATTTGGATATCTGATTTAATATATTTAATTTTAGGAATTCTTTCATCACTGCTAAAATATTTTTCTATTTCGAATTTATCTTCTGATGCTTTCATTTTTATTTACAAACTCCTCACTTCTTTTTTAAAATCAGAAACATCTTTAAATTCTTTATAAACAGAAGCAAATCTAATGTAAGCTATTTTATCTAATTTTTTTAATCTAATCATTACAAGTTCCCCAATTTTTTTTGCACTTACTTCTTTACCTTTTTTTCTTATTTTTTCTTTAATGTCTTTTACAATTTTATCAATTTTGTCAATAGAAACTTTTCTTTTTTCACAAGATTTAATAATTCCCAATCTTAATTTTTCATCAAGAAAGGTTTCTCGTCTTCCATCTTTTTTAATAACTCTGAGTTCTTTTTCTATTGGTTTTTCATATGTTGTAAATCTTTTTTTACATTTAATACATTCTCTTCTTCTTCTTATTCCTTCTGGAGCTTCCCTTTTATCTTTAACCCTTGTTTTTGAATTACAAAAAATACATTTCATATTATCACCTGAAATTATATAATTTATTAAGTATATACAACATATTGTAGTTTTACTTAAATAAAAACCTTATAATTTGTATAATTCTCTTGTTTAGAATTTCTAGATTTATAAAGATTTTTATAATTTAATGAATATTTTATATGGTATTTTTTAAGATATTTCTGAATAAATATTTAAGATTCCACAAGATTTCTAGAAACATTTATAAACATTGGATTTTTATTTTTTAAAGAAAAAGATGGTTGATTCAACAATAATTTCAGGATTAGGAGATTTTAATCTCTATGAAGGTATTGCAAATTCTTTAGGACTTTCTGTCGGACTTGTAGTTGCTTTCTTATCTTTAGTTAGTATATGGTCTTTAGTATGGAAAGGATTAGCTCTTTGGAAATCTTCAAAGAAAAATAATTTAATTTGGTTTATAGTCTTATTAATTTTTAACACACTAGGAATTTTAGAGATACTTTATATTTTCGTTTTTTCAAAGATATCAAAGAAGAATAAATTGAAAAAAGAACCTAAAACAAAAAAAGATTCAGGAAAAGTGCAAAAGAAAGTAGTAAGAAAAAGAAAAAAGAAAAAATAGATTTTTTATTAAGTTTATATAGATTTTTTATCCTTATAATTTTTTATAGCTTTTTTTAGAGTGTTTATTGCTAAATCACTGCAATGTGTTTTAATTTTGGGCAATCCCCCTAGGCAAGTAAGTATTTCTTTACGAGTTATTTTTTCTGCTTTTTTTAATGTTTTACCCTTAATTAATTTTGCTAACATAGAAGAAGTCACAATCGCAGCAATACAACCCATTGTTTGAAATTTTATATCTTTAATGTAATCTTCTCCTTTTTTATTTTTAATTTTAAGATAAATTTTCATAATATCTCCACAATAAGGATTACTAATTTCCCCAATAGCGTCTGGATTTTTGATTTCTCCCATATTCCCGGGATTTTTGAAAAGTTTTTTTACTTTTTTATTATAGTCTACCATTTTCTATTTGATATCCTTTATTTTTTTATTTAATTCTTTAATCAATTTTTTAGGATTAATGCCATGACCAATTGCGCCTTCTTTTAGAGATTCCTTATTTGCAAAAGGACAAGTAAGACAATGCATTCCTTTTTCTAATAAAATTTTTTCAATTTCTGGGAATTTCTTTACAATGTCTTGGATATTCATATTTAA
>CAYZWY010000011.1:0-12717 GCA_964482315.1 Candidatus Woesearchaeota archaeon
AAATTTTCAAGATTTTGAATACCTGTCTGAAAATCTATATATTCTTTTTTAAATTCTTGGAAATTTTTTTCTATTTCTGAATATTGATTTTCTATTTTTTTCAACATTTCTTTTTCTGAAAAATTTAGATAATGCATTGCATGAAATTTAAGAATTAAAGATTTATAATGTTTTTGGTTTTATTATTACTTTATAATTACTATAAAAGGAAAAGATTTAAATACCTTTAATTTTTGTATAAGAAATGACAATCAAACCAATGATAATACATGGAAGTCCTAAGGAGGATAGACCAAAACAATCTAATCTTGAGCATACTTGTGAATTAGCAAATGGAATGATTTTTCATTATACTTGTACTTCTCTAACAAAGAAAGTATTAAAAAGATTTGGGATAATTCCTGTTGGGGAGAAATTTAATAGGGCCCCCGAAGAAGTTCTTTTAATTCCAATGGAATTATATAATAAGGAAGGATATCTAGTTAAAGAATATTTTGATAATGACAATTTGAAAATAATGAGTGAGCAATTACTTAGAGATATAAAATCAAAGTACAATCATAATCATTATTAGTTTATAATTGTCCTTTAGAATTAAAATCTTAATTTTTTTATTTATTCAGATTATTTAATATTTCTAATTAAATTCTATTCATTTTCACTTAAACCTTTTCTTTCTCTGACTCTTTTAATAACTTCAGATAATAATGATTGTGGAACTTTTTCAAAATTTTGATCTACTACACTAAAATTTCCCCTTCCTTCACTTGCACTTCTTAAATCAGAAGCTAATCCAATCATTTCAGCAACAGGCAATTTAACTTTAATCATAATATGTCCTGGATTTTGTTCAATATTAAGAATTTGCCCTCGCTTAGATTGGAATAATTTTGTTAGATCCCCCATAAATTTTAATGGGGCTTCAACAGCTAATGTTTGAACTGGTTCAAATAATACTGGATTAGAAGATTCAATAGCCATTCTTATTGCATCTTTTACTGCAGGATAAACTTGTGCAGGCCCTCTGTGGATTGCATCTTCATGGAGTTTAAGATCTACTAAAGAAACTTTTAGTTTCATACAAGGTTCACGAGTTAATACTCCTGAATCAATTACTTGTCTAAAAGCATTTAGAATCAATTCCATAACTTCATTAATATGAACTTCTCCTTTAACTTTATTTAAAAAAGCACAACCCTTATAAATTTCTTTATATTGCCTTGCTTCAATATTTGGGATTCCTAATTCATTTAATTTTTTCCAAAGATCCTCATCTTTCTTTTTAATTTTCCCCTCACGAATTTCTTGATTTTTAATTGCATTATATGCTTCTTCTTCAAGAGGTTCTATTTCAAAGAAAAATAAATTATGTTTGTTTGGAGATTTTCCTTCACCGATTTTTCCTTTTTTAGTAACAGTTTCCCTATAAACTACAATTGGTGCAGAAGTTTTCACATCTACTTTTTTTTCAGTTTTAATTCGATTTTCAATAATTTCTAGATGTAATTCCCCCATTCCAGAAATTAAATTTTCTCCAGTTTCTTCATTAATCTCAACTTTAAGAGAAGGATCTTCTTTAGCGACTTTTTTTAAAACTTCAATTAATTTTGGTAAATCTTGTGGTTTTGGAACTGTTATAGATTTTGTTATAACTGGTTCAAAAATATGTTTAATATTTTCAAAGCAATCCTGTGGATTAGATGTCATAGTTTCTCCAGCCTCTGCATTAATCCCAGTAATGGCTAAAACATTCCCTGCAGAAATTTCCTCAACTTGTTCTGGTTTTATTCCATTATAAACTAAAACTTGCTGAATTTTTTGCTTATTTTTTTGATTATTTGAATAGACTTCAAGTCCAGGAATTAATTTTCCTGAAAATAATCTCCCAGCACAAATTTCTTTTCCAGAACGTTGATCCATTATTATATTTGTGATTACAAATGCTGGTTCTCCTTCGGGATCACAATTCATCAAGGATTTACCAAATTTACTTTCTAAATCTCCTAACCAAATTTTCGGAATTCTATATTTTTGAGCTTCAATTGGACTTGGCAAATGATTAACAACCATATCCAATAAAACTTCATAAAGTGGAGCATTTTTCCAAACCCAATTTTTTCTTTCAGTTTCTTCCTTATCATATAAATCAATTATATCTTTAAAACTTATAGATCTTTTTTTCATAAAAGGTATAGACATTGCCCAATTGTCTTTAGCAGAACCAAAAGCAACACCCCCATTATTGACATCAACTTTCCATTTTTCTTTATATTCTTTTTCAGCAATTTGTTCGATTAATAAATTAAAATCTCTAATAATTTTCAGAAATTTTTCTTGCATTTTTTCAGGAGTTAATTTCAATTCTTTAATTAATCTATCTACTTTATTAATAAATAATACTGGTTTTACTCTTTCCCTTAGTGCTTGTTTTATTACAGTCTCTGTTTGAGGCATTATTCCTTCTGAAGCACAGATCAAAATAATTGTTCCATCAATTGCCCTCATTGCTCTTGTTACATTCCCAGAAAAATCAATATGCCCTGGTGTATCAATTAAATTAATTAAATATTCTTTTCCATTGAAGTCATGAACCATTGAAACATTTGCAGCATCTACTGTCAATAATCTTTCTTGTTCATCTGAATGTTGCCAAGTAGCCATTCCCCCGTCCAAATCCCCTGCTAATTTTTCAGACATCATGCCTGCGGCCGCTAAAAGATTATCAGTCAATGCAGTTTTTCCATGGTGAATATGTGCAGAAGTAGCAATGTTTCTAATTTGATCTCTATTTTTAATAAGTTTTTTTATTTTTTCAAAATTTGTTTCTTTTTTTGCCATTTTTAAAGTTATTAATTTTATTTTAAAATTAAAAAGTTTTTTATTTAAATTCTTTATTTATCGAGCACTATCTGCTTGTTTTTCACTCTCATGTTTTTTTAAAATAGCATAACTATCAGAATCATTTTCATAAGCTTTTATGATTTCGTTTGCAAGGGCCCTCTCAATTTTTAATTTTTTGTTAAAAGATTTGTCATAAGAACCTTGAATAATTATCTTTAAAGTCATAGTCAATCTTTTTGAAGGAGAAATATCTGTTGCTTGAGGATATCTTGCACCCCCATATTCAATAATTGTAACACCATCTCTTGGCGCTGCATTTTCGATTGCTTTTATTAATACTTGGATGGGATTTTGTTTTAATTTGTCTTCGATAATCTTAAAAGATTTTATTAAAACTTTCATAGTTTGAGAATATTTCCCAGTTTTATGTTTAGTCATAATTTTATGTTTTTTACCCCTATGACCAGATACAGTTAATAAATTTGCAAATAATTCGATTAAATTAATTTTCCCTTTTGAAAATCTTCCAGTTATTCTTCCAAAACTTTTAACAACAAGTTTTGGTTCAAGATTAATATATCTTTTTATTCCTGGATCTTTTATTTCAATATTTGAAACATCATATAAATCAAATAATTTAAATTCAATAGGAATTTCTTTTTTTATTTGTTCCATTATCTTCTACCTTTTTCTATTTTTCCTTGCCATAACCTCTCTAAAGGTTGGTCATTTACTTTAATTACTTTCCATCTGACTCCAGGAATATCCCCCTTACTTCTTCCTTGTTTTCCACCAATTCTTTCAATTAAAACTTCATCATGTTCATCAATAAATTTTTGTGCTAGATTTCCAGGAATAAAAACAGTAACAGTTTTACTATTTTTAATTAATTGAACTTTACAACACTTTCTCATAGCAGAATTTGGTTGTTTTGCTTCCTTCTGAATTTTACTAATTACAATACCTTTTGCTTGATTTTTTCCTCCAAGAGGATCAGATTTTTTAAATAGATTCAAAGTTTTTGCTTTATATTTTCTATCTTTCCATCTGAATTTTTTTCTATTTTTTATTAGTTTTGTTGCATTTCTTAATCCCATTTTTATATTCCTTATTTTCAATTATAGAATACTTAATTATCATATTAAAGCTTTTTAAAGCTTTTTGTAAAAATCTAAAATAAAAAAATTTATTTTATTCTTAATTTTTTAACTTCAAAATATTGTTCTAAGATATTTTCCATTTCCTTTAATCTTATTTTATCTCTACCAATTAAGGAAGCTCGATTTTGGGTTGTTGCCCTTATAGTTATTATATCTTCTTTTAACTCTATTTCCCTAAATTTTATAGGATGCACAATCACTGAAACAAAATGTTCAATATCCTCTTTCCCTTGAGGAATTGCCACAATTTTTATTTTTTTTCCAATCAACCTGTTTAATTCTTTTAAATTAGAATTATCTTTTCCAATTGCTGTTAAAACAAATTTTCTTGGAACAGCAAATAAAATCATATGATTATATTCAAAGCAATGATTTGTTCTAATATTTGTTATTCTACTAAATAAATTTGCATATCTTATGAATTGCATATTTAAAGTTTTGACCATGGTTTAGAATTTCGTATTTAATTCTTATTTAGATTCTCTTTTGTTTCTGAAGTTATATTTTTGACTTTTGGATCCTTTTTTAATTTTTCTTTTGATAATGGACCCACAACTTTAATCATTAAACCTGGAAGCCCAGTTCCAATAGGGACTGGTTGATTCAATATTATATTTTCAATGACAGAATTTAATTCATCCTTGTTATTCTTTAAAGTAGCATTGATAAATTGTTTATCTGGTGTTTCAAAACTTGCCCTGGCTAAAATAGATGCTTTTTGAGAAATAATTCCCATTCTTGTTATACCTTTAACAACACCAGTATTAGTCATAGCATCTGAAATCAACCTCAAATGCCGATTATTTATTTCTAAACCTTGAGAATCTCTGACTTTTTTGATTTCTTTTATTATGATTGCTCTTGCAGCTTCTATTCCTAAGACTTCTCTAACTTCATGAAGATCATTACTAAGAGTCTTTTTAGGATCAACACCCTTAAATTGAATTATTTTTTTCAAATTTGTTCCAGCAGTTAGTATCACAAAGTTTCCTTCTCTTTTTATAACTAAAATTTGTTTAATTCCTTTTAATCCAGAAATCTGCAATTCTTTTATTTTTTCTTTTAATTTATAAAGTTTTTTAAAATCTAAGTCCTTTTCAGTAAAAATTATTATATTATTTTTTAATTTGGGATTTCCTAGTCCTTCTTTTAATTTTTTTAAAAGAGTTTCCATAGAGAAATGAACCCTTTTAAGAGAGTTCTGATTAATATTAATTTCTATCTTTTTTTCTCCAAAATTAATTTTAATTTCTTTTATTATATCTTTAAATTTAATTTCCTGAATTTTTTCAGCAATTATTTTTGCATCTTTTTCATTATTATATTTTTTATCTAAATAGATTTCCATTTCAGGTGTTGAAGGAACTTTTCTTGCATTAAATATTTCAATTAATCTTGGTAATCCAGAGGTTATTTGCATCTCTGAAACTCCAGCAAAATGAAATACGTTTAAAGCCATTTGTGTAGAGGGTTCCCCAAAAGATTGCGCAGTAATTAAGCCAATAGCTTCTCCAGGAGTAATATCTTTATCTTGATGTAATCTTGAAACGTCTTTTCCATCTGAACCATATTGAAATTGAATTATTTTTTTAGAACCTTCTCTAATTGTCTGATCATACTCAACTTTGATATCTTGAAGAGCATTTGCAAGTCGCCTATATAAATATCCAGATTTTGGTGTTCTTAATGCTGTATCCATTAAAGCATCTCTTCCAGTTATTGCTCCAAAAAAGAATTCATAAGGTTCTAATCCTTGCAAAAAAGAATTATAAATAAATCCCCTTGATTTAGGAGATAAATCATTCCATTTAAAGAAAGAAAGAGTTCGATTATTAAATCCAAAATTAATTCTTTTACCCCATAATGCTTGCTGACCAACGCAACAGGCCATTTGAATAATATTTAAAATATTTCCTCCAGCACCAGAGTTTATCATAAAGTTTACAGGATTAATTTCTGGAATTTCTTTTCTAACAATTTTTCCAATTTTTGTTCTTATTCCATTTAATGCTTGAAGTATTTTTATTTCTCTAGTTTCTTCAGGAGTTTTTCCGGGAATTATTGGAAGAGTTTTATTTATGTATTCTTTAATAATCTCTTGTGTTTTATTTTCTGCTTCTTTTATAATTTCTTTTGTAGATAATTTCACTTTATCATTTACATTTAAATCGTCCACAGAAATTGTAAAACCATGTTTGGAAAGATAACTAACTCCTAAGCAAAATGATTCTTCTAAAATTTTAATTGCTTCTGTTCGTCCATATTTATTATCTAATTCTTTTAGTAAATCTCCGCCTTCTACTCCAAATACTTTTTCATCAACTGCGCCCTCTTTTATTTTTCCGTTTTGAATAATAAAATCTTCATTATTTTTTGTTTTTGATTTATAATCTAATTTTGGTATCAATTCAGAAATTACATCCCGCCCATCAATGTTTTTTTTATTAATTATTATTTCTTTCCTAGATTGGTATAGTAATTGAGAAGCTTCTGCTTTTTCTATTTGAATATTATTTAATAAATAATTTCCAGTAACTGCATCTGCAACACACCCTAAGAGATTACTATTATCTTTACAAGAAAATAAATTTTGATTTATATTTAGTAATATTTTTGCTTCAGCTCTTGCCTCTTCTGTTTGAGGTACATGTATATTCATTTCATCACCGTCAAAATCTGCATTATAGGGTGGGGCTGCTGCAGGATGTATTCTAAATGTTTTATATGGTAATACTTTAACTAAATGAGACATTAAACTAAATTTATGCAAACTTGGGTGCCTATTAAACAAAACAATATCTCCATCTATTAATTGTCTTTCTACAATATATCCTGGAATTAATTCTTCAAGAATTTCTTCTTTTAAATCTTCAGTTATCTTTTTTCTTCTTCCATCTGGTCTTATAATATAATTTGCAGTAGGATATTCTTTATTTTTAATTGTTTCTTTAAGTTTTTTAATGTTTGAAGAATTAACTTTTTCATTTACTGTTAAAACTTTTGCAATTTCAAAAGGTACTCCGACCTCATTTATTCTTAATGAAGGGTCTGGGGAAATAACACTTCTTGCAGAAAAATTTACTCTTTTACCAGCAAGATTATATCTGATTCTTCCTTTTTTACCTTTTAATCTTTCTGTAATTGTTTTTAGAGCTCTTCCACTTCTATGTCTTGCTGGAGGAATTTTTGTAACTGAATTATCAAAAAAAGTTGTAACATGATATTGAAGCAAATCCCAAAGATCTTCGATAATTACTTCTGGGGCTCCAGCATTTAAATTTTCCCATAATCTTTGATTAGCTCGGATTATATCTGAAAGTTTATGTGTAAGATCATCTTCACTTCTTTGCCCACCCTCTAAAGTAATACTTGGCCTAACAGTTACTGAAGGTATTAGTAATAAATTCAAGATTGCCCACTCTGGCCTAAAGATCTTTGGATCTATTCCTGCGAGTTTTATTTCTTCATCAGGAATTTTACTAAGTATTTCCCGAATTTCTATTGGGAACATTCGATTTTTAGCAGTTTTAAAAGTCAGGGGTTTTTCTAATTTTATTTTTTCTTGTTCAGAATTACAATGAGGGCATTTTTTAGAATCTTTTGCCCTGTTTAATCTTTCCTTAACAGTTTTATATTTAGAAAGATCTTTATCTTTAATCATTAATCTATGACATTCAGAACAATAACATCTTAAAAATAATGCAACTATTGGGATATATTTTACATGAAAAACAGATCTTGCTAATTCAATTAATCCCGGGTGTCCTAAACATTCTTTTAATCTTCCACCACAAGTTCTACACCTTACTCCTGGATCAATTGCCCCTAATCTTAAATCCATTAAACCCCCATCAACAGGATAGCCATCAATATCATATAATTCTGGAGTAATTATTTTTGCTTTTGCAGCTTTTTTAATTTCTTCAGGATTTAAAAGCGTAAATTGCAAACTTTCTATTTGTTTTTTTATATGTTTCATTTTAAATAATTTTAGATTATTTTATTCATTCATATTTATTTTTTAAATTAAATTTGGTTTTTATATGAAGGCCTTGAAGTTCATCAACTAATAATTTAAAAGCATAAGACATTTCAATAGATTCTATATCTTGGCTATTACATAATGGGCAATAAGATTTATTTCTAATATTATCTTCTATTGCAATTGCACCACATTTTGAACATATAGGGATAATTACTTTATCAGAATCATATCTTTCTTTTAATAATAAACTTGCTCCATGGCCAATTAATGCTTGCTGTTCCATTTCTCCCAATCTTAAAGCACCGCCTTTTGCTCTCCCTTCTATTGGTTGTCTTGTTAACAAGGTAACTTTTCCACTTGCTCTTGCATGCATTTTATTTGCAACCATATATTTTAGTTTCAAATAATACATATCCCCTATGTAAATTTTAACTCGCAACATTTCTCCATCTACTCCATTGTAAATAGTTTCTTTTCCATCCGCTCGAAAACCAAAATCTTTTAATTGTTTTTCTAAATCTTCAATTTTTTGACCTAAAAATGCAGTTCCATCAATTATTTTTCCAGATAAACAACCAATTTTTCCTGCAAGTAGTTCTATTAGATATCCTACAGTCATTCTTCCAGGAATACTATGCGGATTAAATATTAAATCTGGTTTAACTCCTCTTGAAGTAAAAGGAATATCATTTTCAGGAAAAATCCCCCCAATAATTCCTTTTTGACCGTGAGAAGTAGCAAATTTATCTCCTAATTCTGGAATTCTTTGGTCTCTTCCTTTAACTCTTATAACTTTATTACCTTGACTATCTTCTGTAATAAAAACTCCCTCAATTGTAGATTTTTCCTCTTGTCTAATAATTGAACTAGTTTCTTTTTTTGATTTAATTGAAATTTCCCTTACTTCAGATAAGAATTTTGGAGGACTTGTTTTTCCAATAACAACATCTCCAGAATTAAGTTCTGCTTCAGGATACACAATTCCATCATCTTCTAAAAATTTATAATTTTCTTCAGTCCTATACCCAGAAATATCTTTTTTTGGTATACATATTTCATCTTTTAATCCACCAGCATAATTTAATTCTACAGAAGTATAGGGTCTAAAATAGGTGCTCCTTGCTAAACCTCTATCAAGAGAACCTTGATTTAAAATTAATGCATCTTCTATATTATAACCTTGATGAGTCATTACAGCAACAATAACATTTTGACCTGCTGGATGAATATTCAAAGTATCATAAATAAAACTTCTCACAATTGGTTTTTGAGGATAATGTAAAATGTTTACATCTGTATCTATTTTGCATAAAAAATTTACTGCATATAATCCAAGTCCTTGCTTTTGTGTTTTACTCCCCCTATTTAACCTAGATGATTGATTATAATTTGCATAAGGTACTAAAGAAGTAATTACTCCAAATAAATCAATTTTATCAACTTCTAAATGTGTGTGTTCTTTTGTTATGTCTTTTTTATCTAATGCTACTAGGGCATTTTCTTCTTCAGCAGCATCAAGATATTCAATAATACCTTCTTTTATTAGATCATCCCAACTCATTTTATCTTCCCTAATTAAATTCATATGTTCTTCTTTTAATTTTGATTCATTATTTTCTAGAATAATTAAAGGCCTAATTACTCTTCCAACTTCGCTAGAAATATTTATTGTTTTTAAAAAATCATTGAATCTTATGCTCAATTCAAAATGAAAAAATTGGTTTCTTCTTTTTTCTTTAAACTGTTTCACAAATTCTTCAGGATTTGAAGTATTTCCAATAAATCTACCATTGCAAAAAATATCAATTGCTGTGTTTTCATTTTTTTCTTCTAATCCAATTTCTTTTAATTTTTCTATAAACTCTTTTTCATTAATATTTATTCTTGTAGAAATTCTTGCTAATAATGCTAAATTTTTTCTTAATCCAATTTCTGTTCCCTCAGGAGTTTCTACTGGGCAAAATCTCCCATAATGTGTTGGATGTAAGGTTCTTGCTAAAAAATTTTCTTGTGTACTTGCCAACATACTTGAAACCCTTTGTAATTGGGACAATATTGATAAATAATTTGTCTTATCCATATTTTGGGTTACTCCTGTTTTTTGACCAACCCAATTACCAGTTGCAATTGCAGATTCTATTCTATGAGTAAATAAAGTAGATTTTGCAATTGTTTTTATTGAATAGAATTTTCTTCTTTTTTGAATTTTTTGTAAAGAACGTTGAATTTCTCTAATAAAGATCCTTAAATTAACTCTAAATAAATCAGAAAGTAAATCCCCAGACATTCTAACTCTTTTATTTGCATAGTGATCCTTATCAGTTAGACTTCCTTTAGAGTTTTTTGTAATAAAAAATTGTTTAATAAATTTACATAGAGTAATTGCCTTTTCTATTCTATTTTCTTTTCCTAAGCCAATATGTGGTAAAAAATAAGAATCAATTCTTTCTTTTATTCTAGAAAGTATTTCTTCTTCTGTTCCTTGGAGAGAAAGTTGTTTTGCTATTTCTAAGAAAGCATCTTCTTGATTTTTTATATGCACAAATTCATATAAATTAACAATTAAACTATCATTTTCTTTTCCAATATATTCTGCAATTTTTTGTTCTTTAGTTAATCCAAGCGCCTTTAAAATTACTATTGCAGGGATTTTTTTAAATCTAGAAAAAGAAACTTCAAGAATTCCCTCATTAGTATCAATTATTGAAATAGGAATCCTATAGCTTCCTCGTTTTGAGAACAATCTTAAAAAATGTTCTTTTTTAAGTTTAGATTTTTCAATAAATGGTTGATTTTCTGCAAGATCTTCAGTCATTACCATTACTCTTTCATTACCATTAATAATAAAATATCCCCCAGGATCTAGAGGATCCACATAATTTTCAATTAATTGTTCTCTATTTAATTTAAACAAATTACAAACTTCACTTTTAACAATTATTGGAATTTTTCCAATGTCTACTTTTTGGCTTTCTATTTGCCCTTTTTGTTTAACTGTAATTTCTACTTTTAATGGGGCTGAATAAGTTAATCCTCGAATCCTTGCCTCTGCAGGAGTTAATAAATAAGAACTTCCATCAGCTTCAATTATTTCTGGTTTTCCTAAATGAATTTTTCCTAATTTTATTTCAACATCTTCATCAGACATTGAATCATTTAATTCTTTAACTATTTCTGGAAGATTATAATTAATAAAATTATTAAAAGAAAGAATATTTGATTCTATTAGGCTATGTTCTTTTAAATATTTCTTTACAAGTAAATGTTCGTCAATCTGTTGTTGTTTTTTTAAATTCATCCTTCCTTTAAAATATACTAAATTTATTTTGAAGATTATAAATATTATAAATATTATATCGTGACAACTCTAAAATAAATTCTTTTTTCATTGTCAATTACTCCCTCAATTTTGACAACATCTGAGATACTGCAATCTGGAGGTAATGCAGGATCTGTTATTTTTATTCTAGGTAGTTGATTAAGAGAAATATTATATTTTAGAAGTAATTTTTCAAGCTCTTCTTTTTTTAATTTAGTATGTTTTAATTGTAGGATATGCATTTTAAGGGATTTTTGGGCAGGATTTTCTTAGATTTAAAGATTATAATAATTTTAAATTATGATAATAATAAATGGATATTTTTATCAAGCATTTTTATGAAATAATTTTACAATATTACCTTTAATGACTTAATAATAATAAATAAATCTAAAAATATGTTTATAAATGTTTCTATGAATTTTTGATTATTGGCTTTTTCTTAGTTTAAAACAAAAAAATAGGATTTTATCAGATTTAAATAAAATTTTAGAAATAAAAAAGAAATAAAAATAATTTAAAATGAATAATGAAGACAAATTTTGGAAAAAGAAGTTTAATTGAAAGTTGTTTAAAACAAAATTCAAAAATTATTTAAATACAATTAAATTCAATAGAATTGTAATATGAAAAAAAGAATTAATTGGAAAATTTTAATTTTAAGTTTTATAATTGTGTATTTAGTCGCTTTTATTGGGGGTTTGTTTACTTCTTCTAATACAGATTCTGAATGGTATGAATCAATTAAACCAAACATTACTCCACCCAATTGGATTTTTCCGGTTGTATGGAATATCTTATTTTTTTTAATTGCATTATCTTTATATTTTTCATGGGTCAATACTCAGAAAAAGAATATCAAGAAAAAAATTATGATTATCTTTGGGATTAATTTCCTTTTGAATATCCTTTGGAGTGTCCTTTATTTTGAATTAAGAAATCCTCTTTATGCTCTTATAGAAATTTTCTTCCTCTGGATTTCAATTATTTCAATGATTTGTTTAACTTATAAAATTAATAAAAAAGCAGGATTAATTCTTATTCCTTATTTATTATGGGTAAGTTTTGCAATTGTTCTGAATTATTTATCTATTTAATGTTTGTTTTTCTCTTTCATTCTTCCAATCCAAACTGTTGTAATTACTGCAATTATTGTAACAACTACTGCATAACTTAACATTGCACTTATTTTATCTGGAGTTCCAAATATATTTTTGAATATTGATTGCATTGCATTATTCCAAGCCAAGGCAGCAACTAATCCAAATGCAGATATGATCAATGTAGAAAGTTTTTCAATTACATCTTTTTTCATAATTATTAAAAAAATAAAGAGGTATAAATATTTATTGTTTGTCAAAAAAGATAGAATTATAAATCTTTAATACTTTTTTTAATAATAATGAAATTAA
>CAYZWY010000011.1:12817-14564 GCA_964482315.1 Candidatus Woesearchaeota archaeon
CAAAAAAGATAGAATTATAAATCTTTAATACTTTTTTTAATAATAATGAAATTAAGTTTAGTTATTCCCACATATAATGAAAAAGAAAATATCCAAAAACTTATTAAAAAAATTCAAGAAGAATTTAAAGAAAATAAAATTAATGGAGAAATAATTATAGTTGATGATAATTCCCCAGATAAGACTGGCGATATTTTAGAAGAGTTAAAGAAAAAGCAAAAAAATGAGCAAAAAAATCTTAAAATTATTCATAGAAAAGGAAAATTAGGGCTTTCTTCAGCAGTTTTAGAGGGTTGGAAAATTGCAGATGGTGATGTTTTAGGGGTTATGGATGCTGATTTAAGCCACCCCCCTGAAAAAATAAAAGATCTTTTTTGGGAAATTGAAAAAGGCAAAACAGATTTTACAATTGGAAGTAGATATATTTCTGGTGGGAAGATAAAAGGTTGGAATTTTAAAAGAGAATTAATGTCTAAAGCAGCTACATTTTTAGCAAGAATTTATACAAAAGTCAAAGATCCAATGACTGGATTTTTCATGATAAAAAAAGAATGTATAAAAAATAAAGAAATAAATCCTAAAGGTTTTAAGATCCTTCTAGAATTAATTATAAAGGCAGATTATAAAAAAATAAAGGAAATTCCAATAACCTTTATTAATCGAGTTGAAGGAAAAAGTAAGGCAGGAACAAAAGAAATTTTATACTATCTTGGAAATTTAATAGGATATTTATTTTATAAAAAAAGAGTGATTAGAGAATTTTTTAAATTTGCAATTGTTGGTGGAATTGGAACTCTTGTTAATATTTTAATATTATATTTATTAACAGAAAAAATTGGGATTTATTATATATTTTCAGCAATTATTGCCTTTATTATTGCCATGACAAGCAATTTTATTTTAAATAAAGTTTGGACATTTAAAGAGAATATAAAATTAAAGGTAGGAAAAAAATATTTACAGTTTAGTTTAGTTAGTGTGACTGCACTTTCAATAAATTTGTTTTTCTTGTATCTTTTTACAGAATTTTTTGGGATTTATTATATAATTTCTCAAATTTTAGCAATAGGAATTGCCTTAATTGCAAATTTTTTAGGCAATAAAATTTACACTTTTTCAAGATGAAAGGAAAAAATAATAACCCTTTTTTATATGAAATTTTTAATTATGCATAATTATGCAAAACAAAACATTTAAATAGTATTATGACTACCTATTCATAATTAAATTCGCTTGAAAAAGCAAGGAGAATAAAATGCCACAAGGAGATAGAACAGGTCCAGATGGACAAGGACCAATGACTGGAAGAGGAACTGGGTTTTGTGCAGGAGCTAATGCACCTGGATTCGCAAATTCTAGTTTTGGAAGAGGCTTTGGAAGAGGTTTGGGATATAGACAAGGTTTTGGCAGAGGTTTTAGATTTACACAAAAAATGCCAATCCAAAAAGCCCAATCAATTCCACAAATTCAACCAACAGTTATTACAGAAAAACAAGAAAAGCAATTTTTAGAACAGGAATTAAGTGTTTTAAAAGAAGACATAAAAGAAATAGAGAAAAGATTAAAAGAACTAAAGGTTTAATTAAAAAATGGTCAGACCAAGAAGAATTAGAAGAATCTCTTTTCAGCCAGATATAACTTATTTTAAACCTGCAGGGGTTGCAATGGTGAATCTAAAGGAAACCCTCTTGGGTTTTGATGAATTAGAAGCAATAAGATTAATAGATTCTCAAGGAATGGAACAAAG
>CAYZWY010000012.1:0-10809 GCA_964482315.1 Candidatus Woesearchaeota archaeon
AAAATTTTAATAAAGAAATTAAAATCATAAAAAAAGAAAACACTAGTGAAGATTATTTTAATCAAGGAATAAAATTCCTAATAGATTATTTTCTCAGGCATTCTCCTTTTAAAGATAATACTATTGCAACTGAAAAAAGAATATTTCTGAAATTAGATATGGAAGGAAAATATAAATTGCAAGGATATATTGATCGAATAGTGCATCATAAAGATCGAGGGATTTATGAAATACATGATTATAAAACAAGTAATTTTTTAAAAAGCCAGGAAGAATTAGACAAAGATGAGCAATTGGGATTATATGGTCTTGCAGTAAAAAATAATTTTGAAGATGTAAAAGAAATTTTATTAGTCTGGCATTTTCTAGCATTTAATGAAATAAGAATTTCAAAGAGAACTGAGATGCAATTTAAAGAATTAAAAAAGCAAATAATAGAAAAAATCAATAAAATAGAATCAGCAAAAAATTTTGAACCAAATCCTGGACCATTATGTAAATGGTGTGAATTTAGAAGTTATTGCCCTTTATTTAAAAAAATGAAATAACTTTGATTTTTTACAGATAAAATTTTAATAAAATAATTGTAAGATATAATTAAACTATGATAATTAAATATTAATAGGTGAATATTATTAAATGTTAAAAGAAAGGAGAGAATTTGAAATATTAAAATGTGGAATTTATATGAACAAGGAAAAAAATTAGACCCTCTAGTTTTCTCTAATAAAAAAACTCAGGAGAGCATTATCCGGGAAGTCGTAGAATCAATAAAAGAAGGGCATAAAATTATTTTTATTAAAGGTTTTTGCGGTTCAGGAAAATCTGCAATTGCATTAAATTTGGCCAGGATTTTTGGTAAAACATCGTTAGTAGTACCAATAAAATCACTTCAAGAACAATATATTAATGATTATTCGGAAAAAAAATATGTTTTAAAAAATGGAAAAAAATTAAAAATTCACCCAATTTTGGGGAGGGCAAATTTTAAATGCAAATTTTTGGAAAACGAAAAAAATAATTCGGAAATTAAGAAAGAATACATAGAAAGAAACGCAAAATTAAGTGATATTTTTTCTAATAAAAGCCCTTTATTTGATAGAAAAATTTTTTCTAAAGAAAAAGATGATTCTTGTGATAATTTTTTTTTGCCATGTAAAATAGAAATCAAAGAAAAAAATTTAGACAAAATAAAAAAATTTATAAATAGAAATCCAAACATTAAGTTTTCAGATTTTGATTCAATTAATCAAATCAAAAGATCAAATATTGCATCAATATGCCCCTATTGGTCACCAATTTTATCTGAAGATTTGAATATTTCTTCAAAGATGTTTCACCAAAAAAAAATTAAATATTTAGGTTTGAATAATAAAAATTTTATCATCTATCAGAGAAAAAAAGGTTGTAAATATTATGATCAATATGAATTTTATAAGAAAGCAGAGGTCCTTATTTTTAATAGCGAAAAATATAAAATTGAAAATTTAATGGACAGAAAACCGAAAACTGAATTAGAAATAATTGATGAATGTGATGATTTTTTAGATAATCTTGGTAATGAAGAAAATTTTAACGTAAACTGGGCACTTTCTAGTTTAAGTAATTTATTTTTAAAAAATGAAAAAATTCAAAGATTTGTTAATGAATTAATTTCGATTTTAAATTTTATAAAAAATTCAAAAAAATTTAAAAAAATTCAAAATACAGACGAAATTTTATCAATTAAAAATACCGCCGTCGAAAATTTTTTGAATTTGATAATAAAAAACCCAGAATTAATTGAAGAGATTGAGAATGACGAAACCACATATTTATACCATTTAATTGGGGTTGCAAAAGTTTTCTCAGAGTTATTTGATGAAACTTATTTTTCAATTAGTAAAAAAGAAAATGATTTAATAATTAATTTAGTTAATTTAGATTTAGCAAAAAAATTAAAAGAAATAATTTCCAAAAACAAAATTTTTATTTTTATGAGTGCAACAATACATTCTCCAGAGGTATTGAAAAATATTTTTGGAATTGAAGATTATAAATTAATAAATGCTGAGATAGAATCGCAAGGAGAATTGATTAAATGCAAATATGGCTATGAATTTGATTGTAGATATTCCAATTTTAAAACAGGAAAAAAAACTAGGAAAGATTTTCTTTTATCATTTTCAAAAGCGGTAGAATGTTCAAAAAAACCTTTAGTTGTTCAATTAACTAGTTTTTCAGATTTACCTGATGAAAAAGAAAAGCAAAAATATTCTTTAGATAATTTACCAACAAGAGCCAAATTAATTAATTTTCAAAGACAAGATCCACTTGGGAAAACAGTGGAAGATTTTAAAAATAAAAAAATAGAAGTTCTTTTTACAACAAAATGCAATCGAGGCATTGATTTTCCCGGAGAAATTTGTAACACTATTATAATCACAAGATTCCCCTATCCCAACATTTCATCTATTTTTTGGAGATTACTTAAGCAAACAAAGCCAACACATTTTAGAAGTTTTTATGTTGATAAGGCCAGAAGAGAATTATTGCAAAAAATATATCGAGGATTGCGATCAAAAAAAGATAAACTTTATCTTCTGTCTCCAGATATAAGGGTTTTGAATTTTAATATAAAATAATGTTTTAGATTTTTTTAATTATCTTTCTCAAAATGATTTTTTGAAAATTTTGTTTCTAAGAACTCTTTTTCTGAAATTTTTTTTGTAGAGTCTATTTTTGTGAGTGCGGGATTTGACGGGGCAATTTTTTTAGGCATCTCATTAGAAAAATCTTTTTTAGGAGGATTTTCATTTATTTTATTTGAAGAACGATTAATTTTGGTGAAAAAATAAATAATTCTAAGTAAAAGTTCTACAATAAAGCAAAAGATAATAAATCCAATGATATTTGTAAAAAGCGAAGGAATCTCCAAAATCTTTTGAATTGTACTTGAAAAATTAAAGAAATTGGCATCTAAAAGAAAAGTAGCTAAAACAGTAAATGGAAAAATCTTCGCCAAATCTTTAGATAAATTCTCACTCATATATGCAGTTATTCTTGTAGAAGCAATTATTGCCGCAGAAATTAATAGAATCTGATTCACTGTTGTAGATTTAGATAAAACCAATAAAAATAATGCTAAAATTACAAACCAAAATAAAACTAAAAATGGAAGAATTACAATATATTCAATAGTATATAGAGCCATTGCAAAAATCGTTTCTAATTTGGGATGTTTTGAATGTTTATATTTTTTCAAATTTAATTCTAAAATATCTCTCTTTGCCAGGAATTTGTAAAATTTCCAAATAAAAATAGAATATAATGATATAAAAATTGTATAAAAAAATAAACTTATGAAGGGTTTATAAAGTTGGGGAATAGAATTGAATATACTTTGAAAAAAATCTATGAATATACCTTGGATTATTGAACTAAACATTTCTTTCCCTCATTTTTTTATTTATGTTTTATCTAAAAGATTTTTGTCTCTTTTTTCTAGCCTTACTATCACCTGGCTTATAGGCCTCTTTTCTTCTAGTATCGGCGACTAATAAATTTTTATCATATTTCACAAAGGCATTTTTTAATTCTTTAGAATTGGTAAATTTTACCAAGGCTCTTGCAATTGCAAGTCTAGAAGCAAAAATTTGACTTTCAATTCCACCACCCTTTACATTAATTTTAATATCAAATTTAAAATTTCCTAGAATTTTTTTCGTAATTTCTAATGGTTCTTTAATTGTCAATCTCCAAAAAAATTCTAGATTTTCATAAGGAATTTTATTAATAAATATTTTGCAAGTTCCTTCCTCAATTGTTGCTTTAGCTATTGCAGTTTTTCTTTTCCCAGAAATTGTTAATTGTTTTTTCATTTTATAGATTATCTAAGAGTTCTTTAAGAGTGATGCATTTATTATATTCTTTAATTTTAATTTTTATTGTTTTTTCCATTTTAAATTTTTCAGGTATTCCATTATAACATCTTATTTTTGAAAAAGCAATCTTTCCAATGCCTTTTCGATGATCTGGGAGCATTCCACGAATACCCCTTTTCAAAAATTTAAAAGGAATTCGTGAAATTTTCGGTCCTTTTAAAGATCTTCCACCTTTTTTCTTAAGGGCGCCATACTTTTTGATAATATCTTTTTTATTTCCACTGATTAAAACTTTTTCAGAATTTAAAACAATTATTTCATTACCTTCTAATGCTTTTTTTGCAATATAACTGCATAATCTTCCATAATTTATTAATTCGGCATTAATGATTATTTTATTCATTTTATTATTTTTGTATCTTTTAATTTAGGGTTAATTTTAAGTTCTTCAAAAATAGTTTTAATCTCACATTTTTTTTCTTTTAATTTTTCTATTGCACTTTCTGAAAAATTAATAGCAATAAGCGAAATTTTTTTATTAATTTGACCTTCTCCAAGAATTTTTCCCACAACTAATATTTTTTTTTCTTTTAATTTATCGATAAAATCTAAATTAAAAACTTTTTGTTTTTTTGTTGGAGCAGATAATTGTTTTGCTAATTCTAAATGATTATTTTTTTTTGCAAGAAGCAGAGTTTCTACTATGGAAGGATTCTTTTTCCTTTTAATTCTTTTATTAATTTTTGTTTTGCTAATCATTAAATATTTTAAAGAAATTTATGTGGAGAAGAGGATTCGAACCCCTGTAGGCACTAAGCCAGTGCGCCCTTAACGCACCCCGTTTGACCGCTCCGGCATCCCCACTCATATAATTACTTTATTAATTTATTTCCCAATTCCTTTAAGTTTTGATTTAAAATTTCAATAGATTTAATAAAAACATCTCTAACTTCAAGTTGTCCCCAAGATTCAATATTAAAAATTAATTCTTTTATTTCCTTTAATTTTTTAATTTTTTGTATTAATTCCTCTGATAAATTTTTATTTTTTATTTCTTCTTCATTATATTTGACTAAACCTCTACGATCAACATCAATAAAATCTAAAATCTGAGGATCTATGTTATGCCTATAATAAATTAAACCCGGAGAAAATTTTATATGCGAAATTCCTTTTCCTAATTTTGCAGTTGCAATCATTTCAATTTCCTGTTTTTCTCCTAAAATGACAATTGGTAATTTGTATTTTGTTCCGGTTTTTGGGCTTAAATCTGTAGAATAAACAGTTTTCGGACCCTTTTCTACAAGTTTAAATTGAATTTCTTTTGAAGTTTTATTTGTTTTAATAGGAATTAAACCAAGACGATGTGCAATTATTTCATCATACAATGCAGAATCATTTTTAAAGATTTCAACTTCTTCAATAGCCATTATTGGTATTTCTAAAACACTTCTCCGAATAGCATTCGCGAGATTAATAGGCATATCTGTAATGAATTCAAGTTCTTGTTTTTCTTGATTATATTCTGTTATCTTTATCATAATATATTTTTGAAATGATTGTTTTTAAATTTAATTAAAATAAGTTTAAGGCCTTCTCCCCCTTCTACCCCCTTTCTTTTTTGGTCCGCCCCTTGGAGTTTTGGTATTATCAGTTATATTCAAAATTTTAAATCCGGCCCTAAGTAAAGATTTTATTGCAGAATGGGCCCCGGGGCCAGGATTTGCTTGCCCAGTTCTAGAACGAATTCTAACATAAAATCCAGTAATTCCATTATCTTTTGCTTCTTCAATTATTTTTTGAACAATAAACATTGCAATTGTGGGGTTTGCCTTTAACCTATCTTGTTTAGTCGATTGCCCTCCACTAAATTTTACAAGAGTATTTCCTGTAAGATCTGTTAAATTCATAATTGTATTATTAAATGTGGTATAAATATTTAATATTGCAATCCGTTCTTTCTTTTTTTTAATTTCTGATTCCATTTTTTCTTTATAATGCTTCACCTTCTATAGTATTTTTTTTTATTATTTCAGGCGCAAATTTTTTCTTTATAGTTCGCAGCGTTAGATTTAATTTAATTGATGGCTCTTTTTCTAAAGAAACTTGATAAGACGGTTTATTGGTTATTTTATCTTCTATTAGGATTTTTTTATGGGTAATAAATTGTCTAGCTTGTTTCATAGTTTTCGCCAATTTTTTATTAAAGACAATTGTTTGTAATCGTCTTTTTAACCAATTAGTTTTATCTAATCCTAAGACTTCTGCGAGATTATTTACAGGGAAACCTTTTTTTTGCAATTTTTTAACAAATAATTCTTTTTCTTCATCTGATTTTGTAATTAGAGTTTTTGCCTGATTTCTTATTTTTTTAATGGCTGCATCGGCTTTCCAGATTTCTTTTTTATTTTTTAAACCATATTTTTCTTTAATTACATTTTCTTCTTCAATTCTTATTTTGTCAAAGGGCCTTTTAGGTCGCGAATATTTTTTTTCCATTTTAATTATTTTTTATTTTCCTCGTTTTTTTGTCTTAACACCCACAGTTTTTTTCTTTCCTTTAGATCTAAAATTACTTTTTGTTCTTTGACCTCTTGAAGGATGCCCAAAAGCATGTCTTAATCCTCGATAGGATCTAATTTTTTTTAATCTTCTTATATCAAATTCTTTTTTCATATTTAAATCATTTCCAATTAAATGAGAATCTTCTCCAGTTTCAAAATCTTTCCTTCTATTTAGTAAATATTTCGGAATTTTTGAATCTGTTTTTTTCAGAAAGTTTTCTATTTTTTCAATATTTTGTTTATTAAGACTTTCTATTTTTTCTGTAGGATTTAAGTTTAAAATTTTACATATTGCATTTGAAAATGCCCAAGAAATCCCTTTAATATAGGTTAGACCAACAAGAATCTTTTTATTTGTAGGAATATCTGATTGAACAATTCTTTTAATTGAAAATTTTTTATTATTTTGTATTTCAAATTTATTTTTTTCTTGTATTTCTTCTTTCATTTTATTCTGTAAATAGGTTGTATCTTTCTTCTCCAATTATTTCTTTAATTATTCTCTTTTTTATAGCTTTTTTAGGATCTGGTAAATTAGTAACTCTTTTTTTTAAATCTTCTATAGATTCAAAAGGTTTTATCCCTCTTTCTTTTAGAATTGCCTCGGTGTGTTTTTTTCCAAAACCTGGAATTAATTCAAATTGATGAAGTCTTGTATTTATTGCATTGGAGCAATTGAAAAAATCAATGAATTTTTTTTCATCATTTTCAAATTCTTTATCAATGAATTCTTGCAAATTTTCTTTAGTAGTCTCGGTAATTCTATCTTTTTTCAATTTACCAAGAATATAATATATTTTTTCCCTTTTATCAGGGCCAATATATACTTTCTCATTAATTTCTAATTTCACATCTTTTCTAGGAATTAATTCTAATAAAACTTTTGTTTTAATTCCAATAGCCTGGGCAATAGGCATCATTTTTTTCTCTAAAGGATAGCCATAAGGCAGATAGTCTAAGATAATGGTGTATTCTTCTTTTTGCTTCATTTTCATTATTTGGTTTCTTTAATAATCTTAAGTATTTTATTTGTTTCATCCTCATTTAAACTGATATCATCAAAAATTTTGTTCAAATCCGAGGCATCTTTTGGCATCAAATCAATAATTTTAACAATATGACTTTTTTTGATTTTTAATAAATCTAATTTTTCTATTTCTTGTGCTATTTTTATTGCATTCTTAGAATTTGTTTTTAAAAATTTTTTAAGGTAAAGTTCAATAGCCTGTTTTTTTTCATCATCGGGCAAATTTTTCATAATTTCTTTTACCTCATTCAAATTTAGTGGTGTTTTTTCGATAATCATCTTTTATTTAAGTTTTTTTAAATGAACTGGGTGAATTATAAATGTCTTTTCCTTATTTGAATCTTTTAATTTTAGTATATAGGATCGTCCCCTTTTCCCAATAATAACCCCGGTTCTTCCTTGTAATCTTTTTGGAAATTTGGGTTGTTCGGCATGTTCTCTAATAATAGACACATTATCATTGTTTTTAAATTCTTGGAAGTATCTACTAAGCGGAATTTTTCCATGAGTTCTTTCTTTCTTTCTTTTTATCATTCTATAATAAATCCATAAAAATAAGGCATTTAAAAAACTTTTCTTTAATTTTTATTCTGAAAGAGCATACAAATCAGCGATTTTAATTATAAAACCTAATGGGCTCCTTGATTTAAATCTCCCCTTTCTTTTGCTTCATCCATATTTTTTACAATTGCCTTAAACATTTTTTCACCAAAGACATGTTTCCCACAATTTTCACAAAAATCCAAGAGACTTTCTTGAGGCAATTCAGATTTACAATAAAGACATTTTTTCATTTTAATAAATAATTTAGAGATTGTTTATAAATTTTGCCCTAAATTTAAATTAATTTTTTGTTTTTGACCAAATTCTTCCAGAAAAGTCAATATTTCTTAAAGTTTCCTTTTGAGAATCAGCTATATCTAGAGAATAATTAATATTAAAACCTTGATGGCTAGGGCCCATTATGATTTTTGAGACCCAAGAATGATTCCCTAATTCAATATTTTTTTTAGAAGTTTTTCCAGGCGCCAAAATTAATGGTGCACAAAAAACTTTTTTAATTAATTCTGAGATTAAGTCTGGTTTATTTTTTCTTAATGATTCTAAATCTAAAACTGGGTTTTCAGAAAATTTTTCTAAATTAAAATTAAAATCCCAATCCCAAAGAACAAAAATGTCCCCCATATCTTGATTAGACATTTTTATAGACTCATAAAGAGAATATTCTGGCTTACCCAGAAAAAGGCAAGAATAGTCAAATTTCCCCGGAGATGATTCCAAATTAGAATATTCTAAGATTTGATGATTATTTTTGCTTTTTAATTTGCTTGGATAATCTTCTTTTATCTTTTCTCGAACAAGATTAAGCATGCCAAAAATTTCTTCCATAGACCCATTATTTTTTTTAAATGCCATTTAATTATATTAATAATAAAAATTATAAGATTAGCATATTTAAATCTTTTGTTTGTTGTGCCTAATTAGTTAAAACAAAGTAATCCTTTGATTTTCTTTTAAATATTTTTTTAATAATGCGTCAATTTCATGGAAGTCTTTTATTTTATTTAATTTTTTTCTTAATTCTGCACTTCTGGGAAGTCCTCGAGTAAAATTTTGGGCGTTATATTTAGCATCTTTAATCGAAAAGCAATCATATTTTTTTGTTAATTCAATATATTTAAAATAATCTTTAATTTTATCTTCTTTGGATTGTTTAATTTCTTTCCCTGTTTTTAAATATTCATTTATTTGTTTAAAAATAAAAGGATTTCCAATTGCTGCCCTTCCAATCATAAGATAATCACAATTTGTTTGTTCTAATCTTTTTTTGGCAATTTTTCCATTAACAATATCCCCATTACCAATAATCGGAATTTTAATAACCTCTTTTATTTTTCTAATAATTTCCCAATCTGCTTTTTTTGAATAACCTTGCTCAACAGTTCTAGCATGTATTGTTATGGCACTCGCATTATTTGCTTCACAAATTCTTGCTATTTTTATAGCATTATTTTTATCCCATCCAATCCTTGTTTTTATAGTAATTGGTTTTTTAATGGAACTAGACAATTCTTTTACAATCTTAGCAATTTTGTTTTTTCTTTTTAATAAGGCGCCCCCACACCCTTGTTTTTTGATTTTTAAAGAAGGACAACCCAAATTAAAATCAATAATATCAAAATTTTTTTCTATACTTTGAGCAGCTTTAACAATATTTCGAGAGTCTTGGCCAAATAATTGAATAGCATTTGGTTTTTCTTTTATATTTGTTTTAGCTAATTTTAAAACAGATTGATTGTTTCTTGCTAAGGCATTAGCAGAAATTAATTCAGTAAAAACCAAGCTAGCCCCATATTTTTTACACATAATTCTAAATGCCAGATTAGTGATATTATGCATTGGTGCAAGAATCAATTTTCCAGAAAGTTTCGGGAATTTTTTCATTTTTATTTATTTTAATTTATATCTTGAAATATTTCCACAATTTTTACATTTAATTATTTTAAGATTTTTTTTAATTCTAATTTGACAATTTTCTGAATCAAAAAAGGAATAGCATTTTTTACAGATTTTTTTTCTCAATTCCTTTATTTTTATATTCTTAGACATAGCAAGTCTTTTAGCTTTTTTAATCATTTTAGGGCTTGGAACATTCGAAAAAATTGCCTTTATTTTTTTTTCAATCTCTTGTTTAGAAAGTTTATTCTTCATTAAATAAAGTCTTTTTCAAACTATTTAAAATTTCTGAAAGAATCGAAATAATATAAGTAGAAGTAATAAAATGCAAAGTGAATCCCAAATTTAAAAATTATATTTTAAATTAAAATTTTTTAAATTTATTAATTAATTCTAAATTATCTACTTGTCCTAAAAACATTGCCCTACAGCAATATCTTTTCAAGCCCAATTCTTCTAAAAGTTTTTTGGAATCTTCCCCATTTTCCTCTCTCCTTTTGAATTCTTCCCATAAATGGGCAATAGGTTTGCCGCAAGAGATGCATCGAATTGGAATAATCATTTTATTTTATATAATTTTTGAATATTTATCTAATTTTTTAAGCGAAGACAACTTATAGGCTTGGCTTCTCTTCAGAAACTAACACCAATAACATAGTCAGCTTAACTTCTGAGTTCGGAATGGTATCAGGTGTTTCCTAACTATTATGATTGTCTTCAAATAACCTTGAAATTAGGGATTTATAAAGTTTTTTATATGGAATAATCCTTTTTTATTTTAATGGGGTTAAATAAGTTCCCAAGATTACTTGCAGAGGTTCCTGAGTGGTCAAAAGGGCAGGACTCAAGATCCTGTGGCTTAGTGCCTTCGTAGGTTCGAATCCTATCCTCTGCATAA
>CAYZWY010000012.1:10909-13658 GCA_964482315.1 Candidatus Woesearchaeota archaeon
TGCTTGTTTTATCTTTAGTTTATCTTGGTTATTTTTATAATAAAAATCATGATTTTATTTTAAAAGATGTTTCTTTGAAAGGTGGAATAACAATTACAATTTTTCCAGAACAAATAATAAATCTGAAAAGTTTAGAAGAAAAGCTTTCTATTAATTTTGAAGATTTTAGTTTAAAAGAAATTTCTGAATTTGGAACAGGAAAACAAACCGCAGTTGTGGTAGAAATCCCTTCAGAAAATCCAGATTCTTTAGAATACGATTCTTTGATCAATATTTTGGAAGACCATTTAAAATATGATTTAATTAAAGGAAAAAATTTTGATATTGTTTCAACAGGATCAACTCTTGGAAAAAGTTTTTATAATCAATTAATTTATGCAATTGTTTTATCTTTTAGTTTTATGTCGGTAGTAGTTTTATTCATCTTTGGAAAATCTTGGAAATTGAAATTATTTTTTCTTTTTATAATCCTTTTGCCAGTGATCTTATTTTTTTCAGGGGCATTTAAGATAAATATTGCAATGGGTATTAGCGCAATTTTTTTAATTTTGAGTGTTTTGATTTTTCTAAAAATAAATATTCCTAGTGCAGCAGTTGTAATTTCTGCTTTTGCAGATATCATAATGTCCCTTGCAGTAGTAGATTTATTAGGAATTAAACTTTCTGGCGCAGGAATTATTGCATTTTTAATGTTAATTGGTTACAGTGTTGATACAGACATTATGTTGACAGCAAGATTATTAAAAAGACATGGAGATATAAATCATAAGTTGAAGAATGCCCTTAAAACTGGATTGACTATGGGCATTACCTCTATTTTGGCAATAACTGCTGCATTAATAATTACTAGTTCTTTTTCAGAAGTGTTAAGGCAAATTTTCACTATTTTGATTATTGGGTTAAGTTTTGATATTATAAATACTTGGATTACAAATGCATCAATATTAAAATGGTATTTGGAGGCAAAAGAAAAAGCAAAATGAAATTAAGTTGGAAAATTTGGCTATTAATATTTATAGTAATGGGGTCTTTATTAATCATTTTTCCATTAAATTTTGATAAAGGGGTTAAAATTAATTCAATACAAGAAAATTCTAGCGAATATAAACAAGGATTAAGAGAGAATCAAATAATCATACAAATTAACAGCGAAAAAATAAATTCCTTAGAAGATTATTTCAATGTAATTAATTCTAATTTTCCTTCGAAAGAGAAAATAAAATTAATTATAAAAACCAAAGAAAATGAAATAGTTATTTTTACAAATCAAACTCCTTCAATTAATGTTGAAGAAATTAAATCTACGAGAATAAAGACTGGATTAGATTTAAGTGGGGGAGCAAGGGCCTTAGTTTCTACTGAGGAAGATTTAACAAGTTCAGAATTAAATGATTTAATTGCAGTAGCAAATGAAAGATTTAATGTTTATGGATTAAAGGATATTCAAATAAGGCCAGTTTCTGATTTAGAAGGAAAAAAATATATGTTGGTTGAAATTGCTGGATCAACACCCAAAGATTTAGAGAATTTAATTGCAAAGCAAGGAATATTCGAAGCAAAAATCGGCAATAAAACTGTTTTTAATGGGGGGGATAAAGATATAACTTATGTCGGAAGAACTGGAGAGCAATCTGGAATTTATTCTTGTGATAATTATAATAATCAAGAAATCTGCAATTTTAGATTTCCAATTTCATTAAGTAAAGAAGCTGCAGAAAGACACGCAGAAATAACCAGTGAATTAGGTATTAATTCTTCAGATCCCCAGTATTTAGATAAAAAATTGGATTTATACTTAGATGATAATTTGGTTAGTTCTTTATTTATATCTAAAAATTTACAAGGAAGTAAAACTACTCAGATTTCTATAAGCGGTTCTGGAACAGGTTCTACAAATGCAGAAGCATATGATCATGCAGTCTCAGAAATGAAGCAATTACAAACAGTTTTAATAACCGGAAGTTTACCTTTCAAATTAAAAATAGAAAAATTAGACACTATTTCACCATTATTAGGAGAGAAATTCACAAATACTATTTTAATTGCGGGATTCTTTGCAATAATTATTGTAGGGATAATTATTTTTTTAAGATATAAAAAAATAAAACTTTCTTTTGCAGTTTTATTAACAAGCCTATGTGAAGTCTTAATTATTTTAGGAGTATCAGCATTATTTCAGAGGAATTTAGATCTTCCAGCTATTGCAGGGATTATTGCGACGATTGGAACTGGGGTTGATTCTCAAATAATTATTCTAGATGAATCTCAGATGAGCGAAGGATTTTCTTTTAAAAGAAGAATTAAAAGAGCCTTTTTTATTATTTTGGGGACATATATGACTACTTTTTTCGCATTAATACCCCTATTATGGATTGGGGCCGGATTATTAAAGGGATTTGCAATAACCACAATTATTGGGATTTCCGCAGGAGTTTTTATAACTAGGCCTGCGTTTTCAGAGATAGTTAAAAAGATTTTAAAGAATTAAAATGTATCCAAAAGATCATTTCATAATTGGCATTCTTTTTTGCGTTATTTTATTTTTTATAATTCCTCAGATAAGTTTTTTAGGGTTAAGTCTAATCTTTGCATCTTCAATATTAATTGATTCTGATCATTATTTTTGGTTTATATTTAATTTTAAAAATTTTAATTTAAAAAAAGCATATCTATATGCAAAAAATAATAAATCTAAAAAAAATAGAAAAAAATTAATGATTTTTCATACAATTGAATTTTTAATTCTAAT
>CAYZWY010000013.1:0-8378 GCA_964482315.1 Candidatus Woesearchaeota archaeon
CATATTCTAAAAAACATATAAGTTTTTAAAGAAAAAAGTATAATTATCTTTATAATAATCAATTTTTCATTTTTGGCGAGGTGAAAAATTTGTATTCAAAGAGGTGAATCTTTTTTTTCTATTCTGAAGTATATTAAAATTAATATACTTACAATAAATATAAGACAAGGCTATTATTTAAATTTAATGGTCTTGAGATTGAAAGGAGGTTAAAAAAGATGGTATTAGATTTTGCAAAAGAAGCGATTGAAAACATAGATAGTCATAGCATTAATTTTGAAGGCCTAAAAGCTGGGAAAGCAAATATTAAAGTTTTTGGAGTTGGCGGAGCTGGATGCAATGCAATAACTTGGTTGTACAATAAAGGGATTAGTGGGGCTACAGTTTATGCAGTAAATACAGATGCCTTACATTTGAGTATTACTAAGGCCGATGATAAAATCTTTATTGGAAGAGAATTAACAAGAGGTCTTGGGGCTGGAGGAAAAGCAGAAATTGGAAGAGAAGCTGCTAAGGAATCTATTTCTGAGATTAAAAAAGCAGTATCAAATGTAGATATGGTCTTTGTTATTGGTGGAGAAGGCGGAGGAACTGGAACTGGTGCAATGCCAGTAATTGCCCAATCAGCTAGAGATCTTGGATCAGTAGTGATTGGAGTTGTTACAATGCCTTTTGAATGTGAAAAAGCAAGAATAGATAAAGCAGAATTCGGATTACAAGAACTTAGAGATCAAGTTGATACAGCAATTGTTATTGATAATAATAGATTAGTAGATATTGCTGGACAATTACCTATACAACAAGCTTTTGCTGTTGCTAATGAATTAATTAGTACAATGATTAAAGGAATTGTTGAAACAATTACTTTACCTAGTTTAATTAATTTAGATTATGCAGATGTTTCTTCAATAATGAAGAAAGGTGAGGTTGCAGTAATTGGAATTGGTGAAGCAGATTCAAGTGATAGAGTGAATGAAGCAGTAAGGCAAGCCTTAACACATCCATTGTTAGACGTGGATTATAAGGGTGCTACTGGTGCTTTGATTCATATTACTTGTGGTCCAGATATGAAGTTAGAAGAATTCACACAAATTGGAAAATTAGTTACTGAGAATATTACTCCAGAAGCCCAGGTTATTATTGGGGCAAGAATTAATAAAGATTTTGAAGGAAGAATTAGAGTTATTACAATAATGACTGGAGTATCAAGCCCATATATTTTAGGAAAGCAAAAATTACAAAATTATGGCTTAGAATCTAGTAGAGAATTTTCTGAATTGGGAATAGAATCTATTAGGGGGGGATAAATCTTCTCTTATTTTTTGATTATTTTTGTTTTTATTTTGGCCTGTTTTTTTGACAGGCCTTTTTTTCTTTTTTAATAATTATTTTAATAAATTTTTTTGAGGAGAAAGTTTACTCCAATATTTTTTCTAGAATATTCTTCTTCTTTTCTGTTTATTTCTTTGATTATTCTATCTCTTTCCTTTGAATATGATTCTAGAGTTTTTTGATTATATTTTTCTTTAGAACAATGATCAGAATCAGAATTTAATATTTTATCCCTATAATCTAAAGTTGCAAGTATTAATTCATAGCATAGATTTCCTAAACTAAATGCCTTTAAATTTTCAAAATTTTTATCTTCTAAAGTTTTTCCTTTATCTTCTGGATCTTTTTTTTGGGTCATACCATTTAGAAGTGAGAACATTTATTTAAATCTTTTGTTTTAAAGTAAAGATTTAATTAAGGACTAAGTCTGGTAGGTGTTCTGGGAAAAGGAATAGCATCTTTTATTGTTTCAAGACCACAAATCCACTGTATAAGTCTTTCAGTTCCAAGGCCAAATCCAGAATGTGGAACAGACCCATATCTTCTTGAATCAAGATACCAATCAGAATCTTTTAAATCTATTTTTGATTCTTTTAATCTTTGTTTTATTTTTTTTAAATCTGGTTCTCTTTGAGACCCATCAATAATTTCTCCAATAAAAGGGGCCAGAATATTAAAATTCATTCCAGTTTTAGGATTTTTTGCATCTTCTCCGTGATAGAATTTTAAAATTTTTAATGGATAATTTGTAACAATTACAAAATTTCCTTTGTAATATTTTGCTAAATCTCTTTCTTCATCTGATTTGAAGTCATCCCCATATTTTATTTTATGACCTGTTTTTTGTAATTTTTCTATGGCTTTTTTATAAGTAATTCTTGGAAATGGGGATTTTATTTTATTTAATTTTGAAATTTTTACATTTAAAATTTCAAGTTCTTTTTCATTTTCTTTTATTACTTCTTTTATTGAATCTATTACACAATCTTCTGCAATTTTAATCATATTTTCTAGATTAATCCAAGCACCTTCTACTTCACAATGCCAAAATTCTGTTAAATGTCTGGGGGTTCTAGATTTTTCTGCTCTAAAAGAAGGAGCAATTGTATATGCTTTTTCAATAGAATTTATTATGTTTTCTGCATAAAATTGCCATGATTGAGTTAAATAAGCTTTTTTTCCAAAATAATTTACTTCAAAAGTATCTGAACCGCCCTCGCTTGTTGTTTTATTAAAACAAGGTGCCTCAATTTCTATAAAATCTTTTTTTCTTAATGATTTATGTAATGCAAATAATATTGTAGATCTTATTTTTAAGATAGAAGTCATTTTTCTAGAACGCAACCATAAATGTCTTTTATCTAATAAAAATTCTGGAGTTTGATCTTTGTCAATAGGAAAATCTTCTGCAATTTGAATTATATTTATTTTATCAACTTCTAATTCATAATTTGTAGGGGCTCTTTTTTCAGGATAGATACTTCCTTGAATTTCTAAAGAGCTTTCAATTAATAATTTATCTGCTTTTTTTATTAAATCTGATTTTTTAACAATGCATTGCAGAATATTTGAAGAGTCTCTTAAAACAATAAATATTTTATCTTTTAATTTTCTAATTCTATAGATCCATCCGCGAATCTTTACTTCTCCTTTTTTTTGTTTTATTGCATTGTTTATTGAAATGAATTCCATTTTATTTGTGATCTTGGTCTTTTAGATTTTATTATATTAGGGAATAATTCTTTCTCTATCTCTTGGAAATAAACAGCATTCTCTTATATTTTTTAAATTTAATAAAGCCATAGTTAATCTTTCTAATCCAATACTCCATCCAGAATGAATTGGCGCACCATATTTAAAACCATTAATATAGTCTTTAAAATTTTTTGGATTTAGTTTATTTGCTTTTAATCTCTGAATTAATAATTTTGGGAGATGTATTCTTTGGCCACCAGAACTAATTTCAATCCCATTATAAATTGCATCAAATCCTTCAGATAGTTTAGATTTTTCATTTTCATTTTTTGGCATAATATAAAAAGGTTTGCCAGGTAAAGGCCAATCATAAACAAAAATAATTGTATTAGGATATAACTCTCCTAATTTTTTTTCAGCTTCACTAGATAAATCATATTTCTCAATTTTAATTTTTTCTTTTTTCATTAATTCTATGATCTCTGAAAAAGTAAAATATTTCGCTTTAATTTCTTTTAATTTTACATTTAATAATTCTATTTCCTGTGAATTTTTTTCATTTATTTTCTTAACAATATATTTTAAAACGTTTTCAATTTGTTCCATAGCTTTTTTTGAATCTGCAAAAGCTAATTCAATATCCATTTGTCTTGATTCATTTAAGTGTCTTAGGGTGTTGTGTTTTTCTGCCCTGAATACTGGGGAAATTGAAAAAACTTTTTCCCAATTAATCGCGCATAATTGTTTATATAATTGGGGAGATTGTGCAAGATAAGCTTTTTTTTCAAAATAATTTAATTTGAATAATTCTGTTCCACCCTCACTAGACGAACCAATAATTATTGGTGGTTGAATTTCTATAAATCCTTTATTATAAAAAAATTCTCTAAAAGAATTTGCAATTGTATTTTGAATTTTGAATATTGCTTTTACTTGCGGTTTTTTCATATCTATAAATCTATAATCTAATCTCTTGCTAAGAGAAGTATTAATTTCTTTTTCAATGATATTTATTGGTAGTTTTTCTGATTTGTTTAATAATTCAAAATCTATAATTTCTATTTCAAAATTTTTAATAGTTGTTTCAGAACTTTTAACAATTGCTTTTTTTAGATTGCCTTGTATTTTTATTAAGCTCTCTAAACTTACTTTATTAAATTTCTCCCAGATTTTTGATGATTTTTTTAAAGTACATTGAATAATCCCACTAGAATCTCTTAAAAGAATAAATTTGATATTTGAAAGTTCTCTGATTTCATAAACCCATCCAAAAAAAATTAAATCTTTTTTTTCTTGATCGCAGTTTTCAATAAAGGTTCTTTTTATTTTTTCCATATTTAAAGAGTCTATTCAGAATTTATAAATTTATTGAAGATTTAAAATTCTTTTTAATATTTTATTTGAATCTTGCCCGCTAACTCTTCCTTTAAATTTCTTCATTATTAAGCCCATATATCCCCCAATATTAAGTCCAGGTTTTTCTTTAATCATATTTGCAATTTCTTTTTCAAGTTCAATTAAATCTATTTTTTCAATTTCAATTGCTTTAGAGAATTTTTCCCCCCTTAAAATTTTTGTTAAAATATGTTTTATGTCTTTTTTTGTAATTTTTCCATCTGCAATAGCCTGTGCAATATTCTCAAATAAATCAATGTTTAGAATCTTTTCTGGATTTTTTATTTTTTCATGACTTATAATTTCCTTTGGAATTTCAATTAAAATTTTAAAAATAATTTTTGGTTCTTTAAGAATTTTTAACAAGTTTTCAAAATCATTTAGTTTATTTTCTTTTAATAAAATTTTTATTTCGTTTTCTTTTAATCCTGTTTTTTCTAAATCTCTTTTAATTTCTCCTTTTAATTTAGGTAAGGTGTTTTTTGCATTATTAATCATTTCTCTTGAAATTTTTAATAAAGGCAAGTCTGTTTCTGGATACATTCTAGCAGCCCCAGGAACCGGTCTTAAAAATTCTGTCTTTCCATTTGCTAGGGCTTTTCTTACTTCTGATTTTAGTTTCTTTTTTTTAATATTTTCTTTTTGTCTTTGAATTTCTTTTTTAATTGTTGGAATTATTATTTGAATATTCTGAAAACCTTTTATTTCAGTTCTTGGATGATTTGGTATTGAAATATTAAGATCTTGTCTGATTGTCCCGATTCCTCTTTTAACTTTGCAGCTTCTTAAAATTTCTCCTAAGTATAATGCTGTTTCCCTTGCTTGTTCTGGATTTTTTATGTCTGGTTTAGTTGCAATTTCTACAAGTGGGATTCCTAGTCTATCTAGTTTATAGGTTATTTTATCTTTTTGTCTTTCAATAATTCTTGCAGCATCTTCTTCTAAATTTATACTATCTATTCTTACTTTTCCTTGCGAAGTATTTATCCAACCATCTCTTGCAATCAAAACAGTTCTTTGAAATCCTGAAGTATTACTTCCATCAATAACTGCCTTTCTCATTATTTGAGAAATAGAAAGAATTTTGCAATTCAAATGTAATGCAATATGTAATGCAATATTTAATGCTTCTTTATTGATTTGATGTGGTGGTTCTTCATCTAATTCAACCAAACAATTAGAAGTATTATATCCTTGATAAATAAATTGTTTATTTTGTTCTGCTTCATGTTTTGAGGCAATATCTGTTTCACCGCTTTCTCCAGCAACTACATGAAATTTTCGCATAATCTCAAAATCTGGCTGATCTTTTCTTAAGATGGATGGGCAATCACAGAATAATTTATGTGAATCTAATTGTTGATGAATTTCAATTCCACATTTAATGGAGTTTAATTCTTTTTCAATTTTTGTTGCTTCTAATGTTTTCAACTCTTTTTTTGTTCTAAGTAGATTCATATTAAAAATAAACAAAACTATTTATTAAAACTATCGATTAAAAAATATTTTTAATTTTTGAATATTGAAGAAATTCAATTTTCTCGAGATTTTCTCCATTTTCTTATAAAAATACTAAATCCTAAAATTTTATAGGTAAATTTTGATCCTAATTTTTGTTTTAATTCTTCAGCATATCTTTTGACATCGTCTTTTTTCTCTCTTGCACTTTTTAAAACAGTAATTTTAATTGTAATGTTTCTATATTTTTGAGTTCTTATTTTAATATCTTCTATAAATTCTTTTGTAATTCCTTTTTTCCCGAGTTGCATTTCTAATTGTGATGTCATATTTTAAGAATTGATTTTTTATTTTTTAATTATTTTTATATTTATTTTGTCTGAAGGAAGGGCTTGCAGGATTTCAGATTTAGAAATCAAAAGATTATATTTTTCTTTTAATGTTCTTGCGATATTTTTTGTAGAAATTTCTTTAGAAAGATTTCCGGGGGTTATTTCTATCAATTTTTTCTCTTTTATTGATTCAGGAACTGATCTCAATATTCCTTTTTGAATTATGAGAAATAATTTTGGTTTTATTTTTAAAAGTTTTTTAGCTCCATGAATTCCAAAGGTCCCGGTTTTCATTGATTTATTTTTATAAATTTGTTTTCCTTTGAAAATATCTATTTCTATTATTTTTTTATTTAACTTCCATTGTTGTGAAAAACATCCACAGAAAATAGCTGCCTCTTTTAAGTCTTGTTTAGAGGGGTTTTTATTTTGTATTATCACAAAAGAACTTCCAGGTTTAGAAGTATGCATAATAGTATATTCTGGTTTAGAAAATCTTTCGATAATAGATTCATTTTGTTTATCTGATTTTCCTCCGATTACAAGGACATCATTTGAGGTGAAAAACCACCTAAATCTTTCATAATCTTTTATTGTTATTGATTTTTTAAACATATTCTAAATATATTTGAAACTTATTTTAATTTTAAGGAATTAAATAAATATAGTTTAATATGAAAAATAATGTTTTTAATAGTTTCTAATGATTCTTATAGTTTTTAATAGTGTTTAAAAGAATAATGGCGCAAAAAGGGTATAAGAAAGAATACAAAAAGGTTACAAGAAAAGCATAAAGTAGGTATAAGAAGAGCATAAAAATGAGATAATTTAAATATCTTTATTTATTAATTATAAAATAAATAAATTAAAAGACAAAAAGGGAGATGATAAAAAAATAAAATGAGGCCTCAAGATTTTATTAATTTAAATTATAAGCCAACTAAAAAGGATTTAATTTGTTTATTCAGAGTTGAACCAATGAAAGGATTAACTTTGAAGAAGGCAGCAGCAACAATTGCTTTGGAAAGTAGTGTTGGAACTTGGACAGATGTTCATGAGAAAAAATATGTTAGAAAATTGGGGGCAAAGGTTTTTTCTATAAAGGATAAATTAGTCAAGATTGCATATCCTGAAGAATTATTTGAAAAAGGAAATGCACCAAATATTTTATCTTCAATTGCTGGGAATATTTTTGGAATGAATGCAGTAAAGAATTTAAGATTAGAAGATATAAAATTCCCAAAAGATATTCTTAAGGGATTTATCGGACCAAAATATGGAATTCAAGGGATAAGAAAATTAATGAAAATAAAAAAAAGACCTTTGATTGGAACAATTATCAAACCTAAATTGGGGTTAAAAACTAAGGATCATGTTGAAAAAGCTTATGAGGCTTGGGGGGGTGGTTGTGATGTTGTTAAGGATGATGAAAATTTATCTTCTCAGAATTTTAATAAATTTGAAAAAAGGCTTTCAAAATGTTTAGAAGTAGCAGATAAAGCCAAATCTCAGACAGGAGAAGAAAAAGCATATTTAATTAATGTTACTGCAGAAACAAAAAAAATGTTGAAAAGAGCAGAACTTGTTGAGCAACAAGGAGGGAAATATGTTATGATAGATATTGTAACTGCAGGTTTTGCAGCACTTCAAACACTTAGAGAATCTAATTTTAAAATGGCAATTCATGCACATAGGGCAATGCATGCAGCATTTACAAGAAATCCAAAACATGGAATGAGTATGATGTGTTTAGCAGATATTGCAAGATTATGTGGTGTTGATCAATTACACATAGGGACAATTGTTGGAAAAATGCAAGGTAAGGGAATAGATATTTCAGAATTAAATGATGAAATGGAACAAAAGATAGTTAAAGCAACTAAAAAAAGATTAGCACAAAACTGGGGGGAAATTAAACCTGTTTTAAGTGTAAGTTCTGGTGGGTTACATCCTGGTAATATTCCTTATTTAGTTAAGCATCTCGGCAAAGATTTAGTTATTCAAATGGGTGGGGGGATACATGGAAATAATCTTGGCACATTTAAAGGCGCGATTGCTGCAAGACAATCTCTTGACGCAACTATGAAAGGAATTTCTTTAAAACAATATTCTAAGGATCATCCAGAATTAAAATCCACTATTGCCCAATGGGGTACAAAATAAAAT
>CAYZWY010000013.1:8478-12181 GCA_964482315.1 Candidatus Woesearchaeota archaeon
AAATAAAATTAATAAGTTAATCAAAATAAATAAAATCAATTGAGTATTTTTAAGATCCAATGTTATACCAAGAATATTTAAAGAAAAAACATTTTTGTCCTTTTTGCAATTTATTGAAAAAAGAAATTTTAAAACAAAATAAATATGCAATTCTTACTTTTGCAAAAGCTCCTTATACTTCTGATCATTTATTAGTTGTTCCAAAAAAGCATAAAATTAGTATTGGTTCTTTAAAACCTAGAGAAAAAAGGGCAGTTGATGATTTAATCCATTATGGAATAAAGATGCTCCATAAGAAATATAAAAATGTAACAGTACTTTATAGGGAGGGCATTTTGAAACAAGTTGGAAAATCTGTTTCCCATTTACATTATCATTTAATTCCAAATCTTTTGATTGGAGCTTATAATATTGATTTTACCAAGAGAAAAATATATTCTGAGGAAGAATATGTTAAGAAGATAGGGGAAATTAAGAAAGAATTATTCTAATATGATTTTTGGGTAAGAGTATTAACTTCTGAGTGGTAAGTAATGGAAAGATTTATAAAACAGTATTCATTTTATTTTTTAAAGAAAATGTTTAGAGGAATAATAAATTTTATTGAAGGAAGGAGACAAATTTCAGAGAAAAATTTAGATCTAAGAGAGGCTTTAGATTTATTAGAAGATTTGGGAGATTTGAAAGGAAATTTCCATTATTCAATAAATAGGGACCTTCTTAGAGAAAATTCTTTTGATATAAAACAAGTTACCTTAAAGGAAATGGGGGAGATCATTAAAAACAAATTTTATGAAACTCTTAATTTAAATTATTTTAGCAGTGTAAATTATGAGGTATATTCTGGAAGAAATGATGAAAAACATTATTTAGATTTAGTGCAGGGAAAGATCAATGCAGAATCCGAAGAGGAAATAAGGATTCAAGCCCCATTTAAAAGATGTTTAATTGATTTCATTATAAAAAAATAATATGGTACAAAAATTAAATTCAAAATCTTTAGAAGAAGAATTAAGAGAAAAACCAGATTGGAAACAATGGCTTCCTGTTGTTGGAATATATTATATTAATGAGGCTAAAAGAAAAAGTCTTTCTAGTATAAGGGATTTTAATGAGGGTCATTTATTTAGAGATGCTTTTGCAGGCCTTTATCATGGTATTACTATCGGCGTTGTTGCTGGTTGTGCTTTATATGATATAACTTATGGAATCAGCCAATTAGGCAAAATAGTAGAAAAATTATTTTAAAGATTATATTGAATCTTTTTTAAATCTTAAATTCAATGCCATTTATAAAGAATTTATCTTTTTGATCTTCAATTACATACCCTTTTTTTTTGAGTATTTTTCTTAGTTTATCTGATTCAGCATAATTTTTATTCTTTCTGAAAATTGCTCTTTTTCTGGCGATTTCTTCATCTTCTTTTGAAAGTTTTTTTTCAAGTTTTTTATTTTTTTCTTGTTTTAAAAGACTTGAGGAATTTAATAAATCTAATCCCAGAATTTTATCTATTTCTTTTATAGTCTGTATTTTTCCAGGGGCATTTTCATCTTTAATTAATTTCCATAAAATTTGCAAGGCTTTTGGTGTGTCTAAATTATTATTAATTGTTTCTTGAAACTCTGTTAAATATTTTTTATTCTTTTTTTTATCATTTTTAATTTCTGAAATAATCTTTTTTAGATTATTATAAGAATTTTTTGCATTATCCAAATTTTTAATACTAAAATTCAATTGTTTTTTATAATGCCCTGTTAAAAGAAAATACCGATATATTAATGGGGAATAGCCTTTTTTTTCTAAATCTGAAAGTGTTAAGATTTTTCCTTTTGATTTTGACATTTTTTCATTGTTAAAAATCAAAAAAGCACAATGAAGCCAATATTTTACCCAAGGTTTTTTTCCAAAAGCAGTTTCACTTTGTGCAATTTCATTATTGTGATGTATGGGAATATGGTCTTCACCACCAGTGTGAATATCAAATTGTTTTCCAAGATATTTGCTACTCATTGCAGAACATTCAATATGCCATCCAGGAAAACCAAGACCCCAAGGAGAATCCCATTCTTGTTGTCTTTTACCTGGTTCCTTTGAAATTTTCCATAAGACAAAATCTGTTTTATTTTTTTTCTGACCACAAGAAATTCTTTTTCCTGCTTGTAGGTTTTCTATGTTTTTTTTAGATAATTTACCATAATCTTTTAATTTAGAAGTATCAAAGTAAATTCCATCAGAAGTTTTATAAGTATAATCTTTTGCTTCTAATATTTTAATTAATTCAATTTGTTCTTTAATATTTTCTGTTGCTTTGCACCAAATATCTGGTTCAGAAATATTTAATTTTTTTAAATCTTGTTTAAAAATTTTCAGATAAAAGTCTGTTATTTGTTTTGTTGTTTTATGTTCTTTCAAAGCTGCTTTTTCTATTTTGTCTTCTCCAGTATCTTGATCTGAAGTTAAATGCCCAACATCTGTGATATTCATAACACTTTTAATTTTGTAATTATTATATTTTAAGACTCTTTTTAAAATATCCATAAAAAAATAAGATCTCAGATTCCCAATATGTTGATACCAATAAACTGTTGGACCACAAGTATATATCTTAACAAAATCTTTTTTTAAAGGTTTGAAAATCTCTTTTTTTCTAGTCAATGTGTTATATAATCTCAATGCCATTTAATAATTTTATTTATAATCTAAATTCATATAATAAGAAGGATATAAAAATATTCTGATTATTTTATTTCAACATCAAAAAGTTCTGTTGAATAAGCTTGATTGTCTGCTTTGACAATTAGATTATATCTAATTGTGCAAATTGCTGAACCTTTTGGGATATTAAATTTAGCTAAACCACAATAAATTTCACCAGGGGCAAGTTCAAAAGAGGGATTTGTTTGCCCAGGCCAAATCCAAGATTCTGCCTCTTCTTTTGTAACACCGCAATGTTCCATTAACTCCCCATCATTAGATGCTGTTACAATTTCATAACTAAATATTGGTTGTTCTTGAGTACTTTGTTTAAGATTTTTTATTCCAAAAGCAATACCAAATTCTTTACCTTGTGTTATTTTTGCTGTTTTTCCAGAAAGATAAACAACAACCTCTTGGTCTTCTACAAATAATTGCCCGATTTGATCTTTAACTTTATTATTAATTTCATCAACATTATATTTTGCACTATCAAAAATTGTTTTCATTAAAATCAATCCAAGAATTAACATAGACATTGCTAAAACAATAACAACTAAAGAACTAGTAGTTAATTCCATAGCAGCTCTTTTTTTCATCACCATTTTATATTAACTTAACAATCTTTAAGTTTATAAAGTTTTTTAGAAGTTCAATCTTTTATTAAGATGATTTTTTCTTTTGAAAAAGATGTTTTTTTCTTAATTTTCTTAATCTTCTTAATTTTTTCATTTGTTCTGTTGCATAACTAAAAGTTATTGAAGGCATGTCTAAATTTTTTAAAATAAAATTTTCTATTTCTTTAGGTTTTTGTTTTCCTGATTCTCTTAATAACCAACCAATTGCTTTTTGAACATAAGGATTTTCATTTTGGATTTCATTAGAAATTATTTTCATAGTTAATTTAATCTTTCCAGTTTTTACTAAAGGAAGAGTAGAAACAATAGAGGCCCGTTTTATCCAAATATCTTTATTTTTAGAAAGCATTAAAAGTTCTTTTTCTAATTT
>CAYZWY010000014.1:0-11972 GCA_964482315.1 Candidatus Woesearchaeota archaeon
GGGTAGTGGTTTTTAAGTTATGAGTATGTTAGTTTTTCTTTTTCTAACAACCATTTCCAAACTGGCTTGACAATTATTTTTTTATTTTCTATTTTAAATTCATCTTCCTGATTAAATGTTAAAATTAAACCCTGTTTAAGTTTTAATTCACTTATTGCTTCTAATAATCCTTTTATTTCTCTATTTTGATTTTCTTCATTTAATTCATAGCAAACCTGAATTGCCCCCTTAATCTTTTCTTTGAACTTAACAATGAAATCACATTCTTTGTTTTTTTGAAAATAAAATATTTCTGAGTATTTTTTTCTTAAATACAAAAATACCTGATTCTCTAACATTTTTCCTAAGTCTTTAGAAAACGAGACTGAATTTGCATAAGAAAAACCATTATCAATAGAATAAACTTTCTTGGGATTTACCTGCTGTTTTTTATAAGAATAACTAAATTTAGGGATTGTGAAAAGCAGATAAGCATCCTCAAAATAAGAAACATAATCTATCACGCTTCTAACAGAACCAACCTCAAATATTTTTTTTAATGAATTATATGAAAATTCTTTTCCAACATTGCTTATCAAATAAATTGCTATTTTGCGAAGTAACCCTGAATTTTTAATTCCATGCCTGACTGCAATATCCCTCATAACAACACTGCTTAAAATTTCATTTAAATAATAATTATCTTTATTTTCTAAAAATTCTGGGAAACCACCATCGCGAAAGTATTGCTTATATGATTTTATTCCTGAATTTAGTTTTTTAAATTTTAAAAATTCATTATATGAAAATGGAAAAAGTTCATAATTTATGTGCCTTCCTGTCAATCTTGTTCCTAATTCTCTGCTAAGCAAAGAAGCATTTGAGCCAGTGATTATAATTGTTTTTTTATCGTCAACTAAAAATCGGATAAACTTTTCCCAATTTTGAACATTTTGAATCTCGTCAAAGAAGTATATTCCCTTTAATCCTTGTTGTTCTTCAAAAATTTCTTTTACACGATTAAAATCTTTTAATTCAAATCCGTCTAGCCTTGGGTCTTCCAAATTTAAATAGTGAAAATTCTTGCTTTTATCTAAAATTTGTTTTAATAGTGTGCTTTTCCCGCATCGCCTAATTCCAGAAATAATTAATGCACTTCCACTTCTAAACTTTAAATCTTTTAATTTTTCTCTGCTAATACCACTATCTTGTTTTAAGATTTTCTCCCTCTGACTTGTTATTATTTCTGTTAAGATAGTTTTGTTAATCATAAAACAATCAGAAAAAAGAACTATTTAAATCTTTATATTTATAAAACAAACTAAGTTATATTCTAAAAACTAACTTTCTTAATTTCTAATCTCATTATTATTCTTTAAGCAACCCCCCCTGTAATATAATAAATTTGTTTTTTCTCTTAATCCCAAATCACTTAAAACTTTCTTTCACTATTTAGATGTTGCAGATAAAAGACTAAACTTTTGATAATTAATAATGAAAATGTTCCAACTTGTAATGCAGATATGGAAGGACTAGTTTTAATTAAGAAACAAGATGGAGCTAATTTAAGTTCTAGAAAAGTAATTATTTGTATGCAAACAGGTGATGATAGTTTTTCTTGGGAATCTTTATTAAGTACTTCTTGGGGTGCTTATGCTTCAGAGAAGGAATATAATTCTGGTTCTTCTTCTAATTTTTAAGTTAGTAAGCAGTTTTGAGTGAGCAGTGATTTTTAGATATTAATTGTTTTTAGTTTTAGTATTTAGGGTTTAGTAAGGTAATTATTGTTGGGTTTAAATTTCTTTAAAAATAAGCCGAAAGTTTTAAATAAATTAAACTTTGTTTTTGGATATGGATTTAAGTATAAAAGAAATAAAAAAGAAAATAATTCCTTTATTAAAAAAGAATAACATAGTCAGAGCAGGGATATTTGGGAGTTATGCACGAGGAGATATGAAGAAAAATAGTGATATTGATATTTTAATTGAACCCCCAAAAAACATTGGATTTGGATTTGTAGGCATTCAATTAGAACTTGAGAATAAATTAAAGATAAAAGTAGATTTGTTAAGTTATAAAGCAGTTCATCCTTTATTGAAGGAAAGAATATTAAATGAGGAGATTAGAATAATATGAAAAAAGACTTATTGGTGTTTATTAAGCATATCTTAGTAAGTATAAAAGATATTGAATCATTTTCTAAAGGATTGTCCAAAGATAAGTTTGTTAAAGATAATTTAAGACAAAATGCAATTATTAGAAAAATAGAAATAATTGGTGAGGCTGTTAAAAATCTCTCAGATTCTTTCAAAAACAAATATTCTGAAGTTCTTTGGAAAGAGATAGCTGGAACTAGGGATAAAATAATTCATCATTACTTTGGAGTTGATTTAGATATCATTTGGAAGATAATTAAAACAGATCTGCCTAAATTAGAGAAAAAAATAATTAAAATTTTAAAGAAAGAAAGACAAGGTTAAAATTAGCATCAGCACATTAAGTTATAGAAAAGTAATTATTTGTTTGAAAACTGGTGAAGACCCTTATAGTGGTGTAGATATTTATTCTTTGGAATCTTTGCTAGATACTTCTTTGGGACCTTATGTTTCATAAAGCGAAGAGGATTCTGTATCAAATAGTGGTTTTTAGATTTAAGTTAAGATTTTTTAATAGTTTTTAAGTAATTAAGTAAGGAGTTTTTAGTTTTAGGAATGTTTTATTATTATTTATTTTTTAACAACCATTTTTGTAATGTAATAAATTTGATTTTTCTCTTAATTCCAAACCATTCAAAACTTTCTTCTTTTTCATAATCTTTAGTAATAATCCATAAATTTTTACAATGAAGGTTTTTCGAAGCACTAATTAATGCTCTTATCTCTCTTTTTTTTGTATTTGGATTATTAATATTGTAACAAACCTGAATTAATTTATTTACTTTCAGACCTTTTTTAATCACAAAGTCAACTTCTTGTTTTTGCTGATTTTGCCAATAAAAAAGCTTAATTTTATTATCCAATTCTAATTTTTTTAATTTAATTGCTACAAGATTTTCATAAAGCCTTCCATAATCTGGATTAATTTTAAATGATTTAGAACTTATGAAACCATTATCAATGCAATAAATTTTTTTGATAGAGGATAATTGTTCTTTAACTTTATAAGAAAATCTTTTTAAACTAAAGAGAAGAAAACTCTCTTCTAAATACCCCAAATATTTTTCAATAGTATGAACACTTTTTATGCCTGTTGATTTTTTTAATGAATTAAAAGAATATTCATTTGAAATATTTGATATTAAATAATATGCTAAATCATTAATTTTATTTGGATTCCTAATATTATATCTTCTAACTATGTCTTTATAAATTATTGAGTCAAATAAACTAATTAAATAATCTTTATTATTAATCTTTTTTATTTTTGGTTCAGGGTACCCTCCTTCAAAAAGATATTTGTTAAGTTTGTTCTGAATTTCATTTGTTGTTAAATCTTTTCTGAATAAATCTAAATACTCTTTAAAAGAAAATGGGAAAAGATAAATTAAAAAATGCCTTCCTGTTAAATGGGTTGCTAGTTCTTTTGATAAAAGTTTTGAATTACTCCCAGTAATTATTAAATTAAATCCTTGTCTAGTTAATCTGTTTACAAATAATTCCCATTTTTCTAAATTTTGAATTTCATCAAACAAAAGATTTTTTGGATTTTTATAAACTGAATTTAGTGCTTCAATTAAAGAATCATAATCTTTAAGTTCAACTAACTGTTCATCATCAAAATTAACATAACCAAAATCCTTTAATTTGGATAAAAAATGTAAAGCAAAAAAAGATTTTCCAGCCCTCCTTGGCCCAATAATTATTTTAATTAGTGGATTTTTTAGTTTTTTAAGATTTAGTTTTCTATCTACATATAATTCTTGCATTCTACTCTTAAATTCTCGTTTTTGTAAGATTAATATATCTTTTATCATAAAAACTATACTGCAAATTAGTTTATAAATATTTGCATTATGATTAATTTATTTTTAAACTAATTTTTTGAATATTTCATCTATAGGATGAAATTTGGTTAATTTTTTCATAGAACTTTAAAAAACTAGACGTTACTGGCAAAGTTCACGCAAGTGAAGGGTTTAAACTTCCAATTATTGATAATGGGGATGTTCCCACTTGTGATGTAGGGCAAGAGGGATTAGTTTTGATTAAAAAACAAGATGATGCTAATTTAAGTTATAGAAAAGTAATTATTTGTTTGAAAACTGGTGAAGACCCTTATAGTGGTGTAGATATTTATTCTTGGGAATCTTTGTTGGATACTTCTTTGGGACCTTATGTTTCATAAAGCGAAGAGATCAATAGTGCTACAAGTTCTTTTTAATTTTTGATTTTAATCATTCGATATAATATATTCTATTTCAAAGAAATTTATAAACTATAGTTTAGTTATCTAAACTAGGGTTGTATTGGCAATCAATAATTCACATGATTCAAATAACTAAAGAAATTACAATTATTTTTAGATAGAAAGTTTTATATATGTAATAAATTACTTAATTGTGTAAAATAATACCCACGTTTGTTTTTCAAAAATAATAGATTAAATAATCAATAAAAAATGATAAATTAGATGATTAATAAAAAATGATAAATAATCATGCTTATGAGGTTATGAAAGAATTTCTGAAAGATTATAATAAAACAATTTATGGAAGGGAGTTAATAGGAAAAGTGAATTTGAGTGTGAAAGGAATTTCCTTACTGTTAAATAAACTTGAAGATGAAAAAGTTTTAGTTTCAATGAAGCAAGGAGGCATAAAATATTTTTCCTTAAATAAGAAAAATCCCTCAATTAAAAAATATATTGTGATTACTGAAATAATGTATTCAATAAAATTTTTAGAGGGTAAAATTAAAATTAGACACATTTTTGAAAAATTAATCAATCTTGGGCAAATTGTTTGTATATTTGGGAGTTATGCAAGGGAGACTCAGAAAAAAGATTCAGATCTTGACTTATTTGTTGTAGGAAATTTTAATAAGGAGCAAATTAAAAAAATAAAAGAAATTAATAATATTTATAATTTGAAAATTAATGTAAAAAACATTACAAAATCTAATTTTATTAAAGCTATTAAAGAGAATAATTTATTAATTAAGGAAATTTTAGTAAATCATGTTATTTTATCGGGTTATGATGGGTTTGTTAAGGGGGTTATAAATCAAATATGGTGAGTATTAGGTGGTGTTTAAAAATCAAAAATGGAATCGAATTAATAGAACCTAATGAAAATATATCAGAATCTTATTTCAGGATGGCTGAAGAATCCTTGGGGACTATTAAAAAAGTACAGAGGGAAAGTAAAATTTGGTTTGCTTCAACAACCCATTATACATTATATTATTCTCTTTATTCTGTAATGATGAGGATTGGGATCAAATGTGAAATTCATCTTTGTGCAATAAAATTTATGAAAGAATTTTTAAATGGATTATATGATTGTAAAGAAATTGCATATATTGAAGATGCTTTTGAAATAAGGAAAAATGTTCAGTATTATCCAAGTAGATTATTTGATTTTAAGAAATTAAATCAAATAGCAGAAAAATCTTCTGATTTTTTTATTAAAACTAAGGATATTCTTGTTAATTTGACTAATAAGGATATTGAGGATATTAGAGCAAAACTAAAAGGATTTAAAGAAAAATGAAAATGGTTAATAAAAAAAATAAAAATTCAAAAAATAAAGAAGTAATTTCATTTATTTTAATTTCTCTAATAAGTTTGATTTTTCTTTTATTTTTTAATGTAAATAAAGTAGGTGCAGATTTAACAAATAGTTCAAGTTATTCTATTTATTCTCTATCTATATCTAATGGTGGAACAAATACAACATCTACTAATTATATTAGTGATTTTTTATTAAATGAAATCTCTGGAGGGATTAGTTCTCTTAATTATGGTATTTCATTAGGTTTTTGGCATTCTACAAAAAATATGCCTCCAACAATTGAATTATTAAATCCAGAAGATAATAATGTAACTAATGATAGAACCCCCACCCTTACTTATCAAGGAACAGATCCTGAAGGGAATAGTTTAATTTATGATATAAATATTACTGGCGTCGGATTTTCAGCAGATAATAGATATGAAACAAATTATATTGGAGAAAGTTATACGCCCTCACCTGATTTAAGATATTTAGCTGATAATAATGATTATTATGAATGGACTGTTCGAACTTGTGAAAATGAAACAGATGAATTATATTGTAGTGATTGGGCAACACCAAGAAAAATTAATATAACTTCTTTAGTTATTATTTCACTAACAACTGATTCTATTAATTTTGGTGAAATGGCTATTGAAGAAATAAAGAATACTACTATAGATTCTCCAGAACCATTTAAAATGGAGAATCAAGGAAATTGTTATATTAATGTTAGTTTAAATGCAACACAATTATGGGATTCAGTGAATTATGAAGCCTCAAATTATTTTCAAGCAAAAATAAGAGAATATATTGGAAATGCAACTTGGGCAGAAACAATCTGGTTCCAATTACCACCAATAACTGGTTTAATTACAGCAGTAGATAGTTTGAATTATAGTTCTGGTTCAGATACTTTAAAAACAGATATTTTATTAGAGGTTCCTCCAGAAGAACCTGCAGGAAGTAAATCTTCACAAATAAATTTTAAAGCAAGTTTAGCAGAATATCCTGCACCTGCTTAAAAGAAGAAAAAAGAAAATGAAAAATAAAAATATGGAAAAGAAAATAAATTCAAATAGAAAAAATAAAACTAAGATAAGCAAGAAATCTAAAGCAATTATTATGCTTCAATTAACTTTTGTTTTAGGAATCTTCTTTTTTGTTTATTTTTTTGCACCACAATTAGAATATCCAAAAGATAATGCTATCCTTAATAAAAAAGATATCGGATTCAAATTTAAAAATGCAAATGTTATTCTAGTTGATACTAATAAGGACTTTAGTTCTCCAAAAGAAATTGATCTTGATTCTTTAAACATAACTAATATTTTATTTGAGCCAGGAGTATATTATTGGAGAGCTATTGGAATTTTGAAAAGCCCTATTAGAAAATTCACAATAAATTCTAATGTTGGTTTAGAACTCGATAAAGAAAATTCTACTTTAAAGAATATTGGTGATGTTCAGCTCAATATTACTAAAAAAAATAATTTAGGTGTATCTGGTTTAGTTATTTTAGATATTGATGTAGAATATCCTGTTCAATTAGAAGCAAATACTACATATCATGGAGGGCAATATGGAAACTAGAAGAAAATTAAATTTAGAAAAGAAGAATAATAGAATCTATATGAATAGATTCTTAATCATTTTAAGTTTTTTTATATTCTTGATTATTTTAATTCCGAATATAAATGCTTTAGGGATAACTCCTGGTAGAACGAGCATTGATTTTTCATCTAATCTTCAAAAAGAAGTTAGTTTTTCAGTTATTAATTCAGAGCATAAAAATATGAATATTGCTTTTACAGTGCAAGGGGATTTAGTAAATTATATTGAAATGGATAAAGAGGTAATTGCTTTTAGTAAAAATGAAAATTCTAAAAATTTTAAATATAAAATTAATCTTCCAAAAGATCTTTCTCCAGGATTGCATCAAGCAGAGATTATTGCAACAGAATTACCAGAAGATATAGAAGATATAGGTATGATTGTTAAAGCAACTGTAAGTGTTGCAACCCAATTATATATTTATGTTCCTTATCCTGGAAAATATATTGATGTAAATTTTGATATTGTTAATAGAGAAAATGAAAATCTAATAGATTTTTATCTTCCAATTATTAGTCGGGGAGAAGAAAAAATAGATAAAGTAAAAGGAATAATTGAGATTTATAAAGATAATGAAAAAATAAGAACTTTAGAAACAAATGAAATTTCTATTACTCCGGGTTCAAAAAAAGAATTAAATCTTAATTGGGAACCAGATATTGAACCGGGGGAATATTTTGCATATGCAAAAGTAGTTTATGATGATAAATCTACTCAAGAAATTAAGAAAATATTTAATATTGGTAAAGAAAATCTTGGAGTTTTAGGTATAAGTGTAAATAATTTTAAATTAGGAGATGTAGCAAAAATAAAAATCTTAGTTCAAAATAAACTTTCTGATGAAATAGAGAAAGCAGCAGCAAATTTAGAAGTATATGATTCACAATTAGAAAAAATTGCAGATTTAAAATCTCCAGATTATAATATTCCTGCAAAATCCAATAAAGAACTTGTTTTATATTGGGATACTGAAAAGATTCAAAAAGGACAATATGGTTCTGAATTAAAAATAGATTATAATAATGAATTTGTTTCTAAGAATTTTAAAGTAGATGTTAATGAAGATTCTATGTCCTTTAGTGGAGTTGGTTTTGTTGTTGCTTCTGGAGACACTGGAAAAATGAGTACAACCAGTCTTTTAATAATTATAATAATCATACTGGTCTTGATTAATCTTGCTTGGTTTGTTTGGTGGAAAAGGCATAAGAAAAAGAAATAAAAAAGAGACAAAAAAGAAAATTTTAAGAAGATAAATAAGTAAAATTTGTAGTAATTGGGTTAATGAAAATAAAATCAATATGGATCTAAGGGATTGGAGAGAGATTTAGATAAGAATAATTTGTTGTATGGGTGTTTTATAGCCATTTTTAAGTCATATTAGGATTTCTTTTCTTTGTTTTGAATTTTTTTCTTTTTAATTTTATCTCGCCAGAAAAATTTATTTGCAGTTTTTTTATTAATAAAACTAAATTTGTCTGCTGCATTAAGTAAATTTCTTGAAGTCAATCCATCAAAAGAAATAACTTCAACTTTCTTGTTTTTGTTTTTAACATATTTCAACAATGGGGCAAAATCTCCGTCGCCAGAAAATAAAATTGCCTTGTCGTATTTATTTTCCCACGCGTCGTTTAACATATCCAAAGCCAAATTAATATCATCCCCCTTAATTGTATAATATTCTTCGTTATCTTTATTGAATCTTTTTTGTCTTTTACACAAGATAACTTTACATTTAGTCATTTTTTTTAATCTCGCAAGAAGTTTTTGCTGTTCCTTAAATCTTCGAGAATTAATTGCTTGCTTTAATGAAGCATTATAATAAAAAATATCAATCAAATCCTTTTCTTCAATAATCTTCTTAATAAAATTTTCAAAATCAAAATGATAATCTGAATATTTTGGGTTCAAACTTTTCATTCCATAAACAAAATTAGCACCATCAATATAAATAGAAATTCGTTTTGCCATTTTAATAAAAATCCGGTATTACCGAGGTAATAACCGGGAACACGCTTGCGGTATGTCCGAAGACTTGAGGCAATACCTGTTACCTTAATATATTGAATAATTGCACTTATTTAAGTCTTTTGTTAAGTATTTCAGTTTTACATTTATTTAATTGTTTAGGTTCTTTTATAGAATCTTTCAGGGGATTCTTTAATGAGATCCTTTAAATGTTATGCAAAACTATAAAAATCTCTTTTTAATTTATATGATATGAAAAAAAAAGAGTTTATATTATTTTTATGCTTTTTGATAATTTTGGGATTGGGTAATTTATTTTTACAATTACAATTTGTAAATGCTGGTTCAATTGGTATTAGTCCAGCAAAATTTAAAATTTATTTTGAGCCAAATTTAGAAAAAACTTTTAAATTTACTGTTGGAAGTTTTAATCCGAATCAATCTATTCAAATTTATGTTAAAGGGGATTTATCTCAATATGTTAATTTAAGTAGAAATTTTTTAATTGGAAGGGGAATTGTAGAAGCTTATCTAAAACTTCCAGAAAAAATTGATATTCCTGGAACACATAGGATTATTATGGGGGTTATAGAATCCTCTGGAAATGAAAGTTCAGGGCAAGTAGTTGGTGTTGGGGGATTAGCCTCTGTTCAAGCACCAATTGATGTGGTGGTTCCTTATCCTGGGAAATATGTTGAAGCAGAATTTAAAATAAATGATATAAATGAAGGAGAACTCGCTATTTTTGATTTAGAAATTCATAATCTTGGAACTCTTCCAGTAATTGCAAAATCAAAAATTGAAATATATGAAAATTATGAAGATATTAATAAAACCCCTAAAAAACTTTTAACAAAAAATTTAGAATCAGAAAAACTTAAATCCAAAGAAAAAATAACAATCACAGATTTTTTAGAAACCTCTAAATTTAATGCAGGATTTTATTCTATTTTTGTAACTATTGATTATGGCAAATTAATTAGTATCGAAGATAATCTTAAAATTGGCCAACTTTTTATAGATATTCTGGATTATTCTTATATTTTTGAAAAAGGAAAAATAAATAAATTTTACATAGAAACACAAAATCTTTGGAATTCTCCTTTAAGTAATGTTTATGCTGAAGTTACTATTACTATCAATGGAACGGTTTTGGAAAGCTTTAAGACTCCTACGCAGAATTTAGATTCTTGGGAAATTCATAATTTCACTGGGTTTTTTGATGCTTCAAATATAGACCCGGGGAAATATACTGCAAATATACAAGTTTTTTATGAGAATAAATCTACGAGCAAACTTGTTGCAATTTATGTTAAAAAGCCAAAGCAAAATCCTCTTTTTATTATAATTATTTGTTTAATTTCTGGATTAATTTTAATAATGATTTCTGTAATTATTTATTTATCAATAAAAATTAAAAAGATTAAAAAGATTAAAAAATTAGGAAAATTAAAGAAATTTAAAAGATAAAAACATTCAAAAAATATAATTAAAATGAAGAATAAAAGAAATTTAAAAAACAAGAATCTTAAAACAAAAAAATCAGAAATGAAAAAATTAAAGACTGAAAAATTAAATTTAACACTTATCTTTTTGTTAATATTTTTTGTAATTTTATTTTTATTTCTTTTTATAAGTAATCTTTTAATTTTAGATAAAAAGCAAATTTTTACAAATGTAATTGTTTCAAATTATTCTGGATTTGATTTAAATTCAACAGCATTAAAATTTGGGTTTGTAGAAAGAGGACAAGGTGCTCAAAGAAGTGTAATAATTAAAAATGATTTTAATGAAAGAGCAAAAATAATTATTAAAATTAAAGGAAATATCTCTGATTTTTTGATTGTTTCAGAAAATAATTTCTTTTTAGAAGAAAATCAATCTAAAGAAATAGATTTTTCAATTCTTTTGCCAGAAAATTTAATTCTTGGGGAATATAATGGAGTGATTAGTATTCTTCTTAAAAAATTCTAACTAATAAATATGGATATAAAAAGCTTTAATTCAAAAGAAAAATTAATAAATTTCAATTCAAAAGAAAAATTGATAATTTTTTTGTCTTTTTTAATTATTATTTTATCTTTATTTAATTTTAATTTAAAATCAACAGGACATAGTATAAATATTAGTGATTCTGCTGTAATAAATATTACAATTCAACAAAGAGTTAATATTAATTTCACTTTAGATAGAATTAATTTTGGAAGAGGAAGTATAGATGCTGGAAAACAAAATGCTACAATTGATACTTTAGGTAATGTAACTAATGGTAATTGGAGTCAAATAACTTCTGGTTTTAGAATAGAAAATCTTGGTAATACAAATATCACATTATATCTTAAGTCTAATAAAAATGCCTTTGAATTTTTAGGAGGAACTAATCCAGATTATGAATATCTTATTACTGATGAAGAATCAGGAAGCTGTGTTCCTATAAATATTAATTTAAGTCAATGGTATGATGTAAATACTACTGGTGATGGAACAGAGATTTGCAATGTTTTTTCATTTTTAGAAGATTCAGATACAGTAAATATTGATTTAAAATTAATTATTCCCTCTGATGCCGGGGATGGAAGCCATTCAGATATATTTACTGCAACCGGAATTGTGATTGATTCTTAGTTTATTTTCATTATTTATCTTCATAATTATCTTTGATAACTTATTGATACTTTCTCTTTGATAACTTATTGATACT
>CAYZWY010000015.1:0-11853 GCA_964482315.1 Candidatus Woesearchaeota archaeon
ACTTAATTCTTCTTTAGACTATTTAAAGTTAGTGAAATTTTTTGATTTTTATAATTATTAAATAAGCCTTACGAATTAATTATAGATCAATCATAAATTAATTAAAATCTTAAAAGCATAATTTTATAATTCATAAATCCCTGAATAAAAATAGTTTAAATGAAATCTTTAAAACCAAGTCACAGAGAAAGAAAGCGATATCTTTTAATTACTGGGAAAAATATTACAAAAAACCTTATTGATGAATTGATTTTTAATTTTATTGGGATATTGGGTTATGCTAAAGCTTGCCCACAAATGATAAAAATTTCTAGGAATGATGCAATTTTAGCAATTAATCGGAATTTTTTAAATGAAGTTCAAATGAGTTTATTTCTATCAGATAAAGGATTAAAAATAATAAAAGTGAGTGGTAGTTTAAAAAAACTAAAAGCTTAAATGAAATCTAATTCTTGGATATTTTTTAGATTAAAATTACCATAAGCTTTTTAAAGACCCCCTTCTTAAGTTTTTTGAAAAGAAAATAAATACGTTTTACTTCAAAGAAAGAAATTCTTTATTATTTTTCATTGAATTAAAACAAAAAGATTAAAATGGAAATTCCAGATATGCAACATCAAATAATGGGCTATGATAGAAGTACAACTATGTTCTCACCAGAAGGGCATATACTTCAAGTAGAATATGCTGAAAAAACTGCAAGACTTGGTAGTGCAAGTATTGGAATGATATGTTCTGATGGAGTAATTATTATTGCTGATAAAGGAATTAAAGATAGTTTAATTGTTTCTAAATCTGCAGATAAAATCTATGAAATTGATGGGCACATTATGGCAAGTGCTGCTGGAATAATTAGTGATGCCAGAGTTTTAATAGACAAAGCAAGAATTGTCTCCCAACAACATAGAATTACTTATGATTCCCCTATAGAAATAGAATCAATAATTAAAGAAATTTCAGATATTAAACAACAATATACCCAACATCCCGGAGTAAGACCTTTTGGGGTCGCTATAATGGTCGCAGGAGTTAATGATAGAAAATCAAGATTATATATCACAGACATAACTGGGAATTATTTTGAATATAAAGCTATTGCTATTGGAAAGAATGATAATCAAATTAAAGAATTATTAAGAAAGAAATATAAAAAAGAAATTAAAATAAAAGAAGGAATAAAAATCGCTTTAGAAATTTTTGCAGATATTCTTAAAGAGGATTTTGATATTCAAAGATTTAATGTTGCCCAAATAAAAAATAGTGATGGAAAAATAATAAATTTAAATAAAGAAGAAATTCTAAAATATAAATAATGCCAGATATAATTGCTAGATTACGGAGTGGGAAATTGATTTTTGAAACTATGGTTGATTTAGATGCTTCTACTAGATTAAAAAAAGGAGAAGCAATAACTATTGATAAAGTTATAAAAGATAATCAAATTTATAAAGATTTGAAAAAAGGCATGGTTGCAAGTAATCAAAATTTAATAGATACTTTTTCTACAACGAATTTTGAAGAAATAGTTGAAAAAATAGTAAAAAAAGGCATGTTAGAAGTAACTCAAGATTATAGAGATAAAAATATTGAAATTAGAAAAAAACAAATAATTGATTTTTTAGTAAAAAATTCTATTGATTCTAGAACCAATCATCCATTTACTCCAGATATTATTAATTCTGCAATTGAACAATCTAAAGTAAAAATTGAAGATAAATCAGTTGAAAAACAGGTTAAAGAAATTATAGAAAAACTTAAAAAGATAATTCCAATTAAAATAGAAACTAAAAAAATAAAAGTAATAATTCCAGCAGAACATACTGGAAAAATATACGGATTAATTCAAGAATATAAAGAGAAAGAAAATTGGATTTCAAATGGAGATTTGGAAGTTATTTTGAATATTCCTATTGGATTAATTTTTGACTTTTATGATAAATTAAATTCAATCACGCATGGTTCAACCATAGTTCATGAATTGAATTAATAAAATAATAAAAATGAATAAAGAAGAAAGAAAAATTGTAGTTCCTGGGGAAATAATTGTCTCAGGGGAAAAATATCTCCCAGGAGATTTTACAATCAAAAATAAAGAAGATATAATTGCCAATAGATATGGGTTAGTAGATTTTGGAGAGAGAATTGTAAAAATAATTCCTATTTCTGGAATCTTTGAGCCAAGAAGGGGCAATGTTGTTATTGGAACTGTTAGAGATATTTCTTTTAATGGATACAATGTTGAAATTGGTGGACCTTATTCTGCTTTTCTTCCAATAATGGAATGCCCTAGATTTGTTAATAAAGAGAATCTTTTAGATTTTGCAAAAATTGGAGACTCTTTAGCATTTAGGATAGTAAATATTAAAAAACCAAGTATTGATTTAGGTTTAAAATCAAGAAATTTAGGAAAATTGAATGATGGAAGAATAATAAAAATAAATTCTCATAAAGTTCCTAGAGTAATCGGGAAAGAAGGTAGTATGATTAATTTAATTAAAGAAAAAACAAATACAGAAATAACTGTTGGACAAAATGGTTTTATTTGGATAAAAGGGGAATTAGAAAATGAAGAAAAAGCTAGAGATGCAATAAAATTAATAGAAAAAGAATCTATATTTAATGGTTTAACACAAAAAGTCGAAGAATTTTTAAAAATAAAGGAAAAATAAATGGTATATACAAAAAGAACAGATGGAAGGAAAATGGATCAACTTAGACCTATTAAGGCTGAAGTAGGAATTATCCCTAATGCAGATGGTAGTGCATTATTTGCTTATGGGGATACAGTGGCAATTGCCGGAGTTTATGGTCCAAAACATTTACATCCCCAACATTTACAAAATCCAGAAAAATGCACGATTAGATGTAATTATAACATGCTTCCTTTTTCTGTAACTGAAAGAGCAAGACCTGGACCAAATAGAAGAAGTAAAGAAATTGCTTTAATTACAGAAAATGCACTTTCTACAGTTGTGGATTTAGATAGATTTCCAGGAACAGTGATTGATGTAGAAATTGTAATTTTGCAGGCAAATGCTTCTACAAGATGTGCAGGAATTAATGCTGCTGCAATGGCTTTAGCACATGCAGGAATTGTAATGAAAGAATTAGTTTCTAGTGTTTCAATAGGAAAAATCGATGATAAAATTGTCACAGATATTACAAAAGAAGAAGAAGATCATGATCTTGGTGGAGGGGCCACAGACATTCCATTTACAATCTGCTCAAATTCGAAAAAAATTGTCCATTTACAATTAGATGGGAAAATACCTACAAAAAGATTTAATGAGGCAATTGATGCTGCAATAAGTGCTTGCGAGAAAATAAATCAATATCAAATTAGAGCATTAAAAGGAGAAAAGATAGATGAAAATAAATAGTGTAAGAATACCAAATATAAATAAGAGAAAAATCATTGAATCTCTTGGGAAGAATAAAAGATTGAATAATCGAGGCTTATTAGATTATCGAGATATGAATATTGAATTAGGAATTTCAAAGAATGCTGAAGGAAGTGCAAGAGTTAAAATCGGCAAAACAGAGATTATTGCAGGTGTGAAACTTTCAACACAAGAACCTTATCCAGATCATGAAGATGAAGGAACTATGAGTGTTTTTATGGAATTTAGCCCCTTATGTGGGGAAAGATATGAATCAGGACCACCAAAAATAGATTCTATAGAAATTGCAAGAATTGTTGATAGAGGGATTAGGGAAAGCGGATTTATTGATTGGAAAGCATTATGCATTAAAAAAAATGAGAAAGTTTGGTCAATTATGGTGGATATTTATTGTATAAATGATGATGGCAATATTTTAGATGCAAGTTCTATGGCTGCTATTGCAGCATTGCAATCAGCTTATTTCCCAAGATATGATGAAAAAGAAGAAAAAGTTAAATTTGGAGAATTCACTAAAAATAAACTTCCTTTAACAAAAAATATTCCCTTCCAAATGACTTTTTATGAAATAAAAGAAAATTTACTTCTTGATGCTGATAGGGAAGAAGAAGATATAAGCAATGGAAGATTTACTATTACATTGTCTCAACCAAAAAATGAAAAAATAATTAATGCTCTTCAAAAAGGTGGGAAAAGTGCCTTTTCTTCGCAAGAAATTAATTTAATGATTGAAAACAGTGAAAAAATTTATGATACTTATTTCTTAAAAATAGACAATCAAATAAAAAAATTAATAAAAACAAAAAATTGAAAATATTTGATTTTTAAATTTAGAATGATAGAAAAATTAGAAAAAAAATTTACAAAATATGAAATTGCGAGAATTCTTGGAGCAAGAAGTTTACAATTGGCAATGGATGCCCCGATTTTGCTAAAATTAAGCAAGGAAGAAGAAAATGAATTAAATTATGACACATTGAAAATTGCAGAAAAAGAACTGTTTCAGGGGGTGCTTCCAATAACTGTAAAAAGGCCTTTTCCTGCTAAAACTAAACAGACTATTAAAAAACTCTCAGAAGAAGAATTAAAAAAGAAAATGGAAGAAGATAAAAAAAAGAGAGAAGAAGAAAAATCTTTAAAATCATCAGAAGAAGGGGAAAAAGAAGAAATTACAGAAGAGATAGCTTCAGAAAATAATATTGAAGAATTTAGTGAAGATTCAAATCAAAAAGAAATTGAGTGAGCTCTTAAAGAACACTTTTATGATGCAAGATTTTATTAGAAATTTAAACCAAAATATTTATTTTTAATATAATTGACATAAAGGTTTATAAATTAAGTTCCCAATATTTTTTTAAATTAAAAATTTAATATAATATGAAAAGATCAAGTCGTAGATGGAAGAAAAAACGCCAAATGCGTTGGAAATGGCAAAGAAAAAGATTAAAAAAAGTTAAGAAAAAAAGAAGGCAAAAAAGGTCTTAATAAAAATCTTTTGTAATTGAATTCTAAATATAAAGTTTGTTTTTATAAAGTTTTAATAACTCGCAAAAACTTAAAAATAAATTATCTTTATATAATCTTATAAAATTATATCAAACAGGCCCAAATAGCTCAGTTGGTAGAGCGTATGCATGGTAAGCATAAGGTCCTGAGTTCGACTCTCAGTTTGGGCTTTTTTTAGAAATTTGAATTCTTTAAGTTTTTAATAATACAATACTCCCCCTAATACACAATTTCTAACCAATTCCCTTTATGCGGTAAAATCCTTAATTCTTTTGCTCTTTTTGCAAAATTTTTATGAACATGATTTGCTGATTTATTTGTTCCTCCACCAATCCTTATTTTTTTTATTTTTTTCTTTCTTGCTTCTTCTAATACTTTCTCCACCATATATCTGGATAATCCATTTTTACGATATTTCTTAAGAACTTCTACTGAAAAAATATGCAAGGATTTATTTGAATGTATTTGAAATGCTGCATAACCTATTATTCCTTTAGCTAAACTATTGTTTGAGTCTTCTATTAAATTTAACATTAAAGCATTATAACCTTTTTCTTTTAAATACCATAGGCTAAAATTCTGGACTATTTTATTTACTTTAGACCCCCTAAAAAAATATTTTAATATCTTAGATTTTTTATCAAACTCAGAGTTTTTATCAGGATATCTTAGTTTCTCAAGAATATATTCTCTTGCAATTATTTTTTGAATTCCCTTACCTTCAGAATACAAAAAAGCATCACATAGATAAGGTAATTTTTGTTTACTCATATTTTGTAGAAAAATTTCATACTATTTATAAATTTATATTTTCTGAAAAACCCCCCTAAAATCTCCTTATAAAAACATACAATATAATCCAATATAATAATACTTATAAGATAATTTTCATATTAATCTTGATTCTTATAATATGGAAAATAAAGAACTTTCAAGTATCTGGACTGAGAAATATCGGCCTAAAAAATTTGAGGAATTAATTGGGCAAGATGATATTGTAAAAAAGGTTCAAAATTTGACAAGGGCCCTTAATATTCCCCACCTATTATTTGCTGGACCTGCAGGAACTGGAAAATCTACTTTAGCTTTAATTACTGTTAGGGACCTTTTTGGAATTCATTGGAAGGAAAATTATCTTGAATTAAATGCTTCTGATGAAAGAGGAATTGATGTAGTAAGAAAAAAAGTAAAAGATTTTGCTAGAACTAAAGCAATTGGAAGTGCTCCATTTAAAATTATTTTTTTAGATGAGGCAGATGCTTTAACAAAAGAGGCTCAGCAAGCCTTAAGAAGAACCATGGAGAAATTTACTGCAACATGCAGATTTATTTTATCTTGTAATTATTCTTCAAAAATTATTGATCCAATACAATCTAGGTGTGTAATTTTTAGATTTAAATTATTAGAAAAAAAAGATATTGGAATAATAATTAAAAAAATTGCAGAAAAAGAAAGATTACAAATTGAAGGCCCTGTAGAAGAAGCTTTATTTGAAGGCTGCGAGGGGGATTGCCGAAGAGTAATCAATTTATTGCAGGCTTCTGCATCTATTTCTCCGTCTATAACTACAGATTTAATTAATACTCTAATTTCAAGTGCAAAACCTGCTGACATAAAAATAGTATTAGAATATGCTTTATCAGGGGATTTTATAAAAGCAAAAGAAAAATTATTAAATATAATGCTTAGAGAATCTATTTCTGGGACAGACATAATTAAATCAATTCAAAAAGAAATTTGGAATCTTCAAATCGATAATGAACTTAAGGTTAGACTAACTGAAAAAACCGGAGAAATTGAATTTAGATTAGTAGAAGGAAGTGATGAATTTATTCAGTTAGAAACATTATTAGCAAGTTTTGTTTTAGCAGGAAAAGGGATTATAAAATAGAAGTTTACAAAAAGAATAAAATAAACCTAAAACTATATTCGGGAATTAAATCTAATTAAAATGACTTTAAAAAACTCCTTACCACTAGTAGAGAAATATCGTGCAAAATCTTTTTCAGATATTCAAGGACAAGACTTAGTTATATCAGAAATCAAAACATTTTATAAGATGTTTCCGAAAATAAAGGCTTTAATTTTAAATGGAGCTGCGGGAACTGGGAAAACTTCTTTAGTATTCTCGCTTGCAAAAGAACATGATTTAGAATTATTTGAATTAAATGCCTCTGATCTAAGAAATAGGGCCAAATTAGAGGAAATTTTAAAACCGTCACTACAACAACAATCTTTATTTAAAAAAGGAAAATTAATCTTAATTGATGAGGCTGACGGAATAACCGCAAGTGATCGCGGAGGGCTATCAGAGCTTTTAATTTTAATAGATAAAACACAATTTCCAATAATAATCACTGCAAATGATATTTGGCAAAGAAAATTTAATTTACTTAGAAAAAAATGCCAATTAATTAATGTCAAGGAAGTAAAATCAGAAATAATTTTAAAGATTATAGATAATGTTTTAGAAAAAGAAAATAAGAAAATAAATCAAAAAGTGAAAAAATTAATTGCCAAAAAATCTCGTGGAGATGTAAGAGCAGCATTAAATGATTTACAAACTGTCTTTGGATTAGGTGAAGATATTTATGTTTCTAAGGAATTTGAAAGAGAAAAACAAGGGCCGATTTTTAATGCATTAAGAAAAGTATTTCAAGAGAATATTGAAAAAGATATTGTGAGAGTTTATGACAATATTAAAATGGATTTAAATGAAATATTGCTTTGGGTTGAAGAAAATATTCCCCAGGCATATCATGGAATTGGATTAGCAAAAGCTCAATTTAGTTTAAGCTCTGCAGATTTGTTTCGAGGAAGAATTTATAGACAACAATATTGGAGATTTTTAATTTATCAGAATTTTTTTCTTTCTGCAGGAATTTCTGCTGCAACAAAATTAAAATCAAATAATTTTATAAAATATAAAAGACCTTCAAGAATCTTAAAAATTTGGTTAGCAAATCAAAAAAATGCAAAAAAGAAATCATTAATTATAAAATATGCTAGTTTTTGCCATATGTCTAAGAAAAAGGCTATGAAAAATAGTAATTTCTTGCCTTTAATTTTGAATCAAAAAATGCAAAAAGAATTAGATTTAAATGAAAAAGAAGAAAAATATCTTCAAGATAAAAAATCTGATTTGATTACTATAAATAATTTGAATAGATTTCGAATTTAAAATTCAAATTTTATTTTTAATTTCTTAAATATTCATTAATAGAAAAATAATAGGAAAATCTTCAAGATCTGTTTAAAAAACATATATTTAAAATTAGAAACCCTATAAATTTATTATTAAATTACAATTTTGAATTGCACTCATAATGATTAATATTTTAAAAATTAAAAAACAGCAGAAACCAATTGAAGAATTATTAAAATTTTGCATTATAAATGTAAATAAACCTGCTGGAATGACTAGTTTTGATGTTTGTAATAAAATCAGAAAAATTTTAGATGCAAAAAAAACTGGACATTTTGGAACCTTAGATCCCCAAGTAACCGGGGTATTACCCATTGCTATTAATCGTGCATGCAGATTATCTAATTTTTTCATGCATAAGGATAAAAAATATATTGGAGAAATGTATTGCCATAAACCAGTTTCTAAAAAAGAGTTAAGAAAACAAATGAAGAAATTTCTTGGGAATATTATGCAAAAACCCCCAGTTCATTCAAGAGTAAAGAGGGTTCTAAGACAAAGAAGAATAAATAAGTTCAAAATAATTTCAAAGATAAAAACAAAGAATTTATATGAAAATTTTAAAAAGAAAACTGAGGAAAATCCGAAAAAATTTTCTTTTTATGCTAATGTAGAAGCAGGTACGTATATTAGAAAATTAATCCATGATTTAGGTGAAAAAATTGGGGGAGCCCATATGATTAAATTAAAAAGAATTTCTGCGGGGATCTTTAAAGAAAAAAAAACTTATGAAATAAAAGATATTGAAAATGCTTTTAAAAAATATAAATTAGGAAATGAGAAAGAATTAAAAAAAATATTGCTCCCTGGAGAAATAATAAAAAAGATTACTTTAAAAATTAAAATAAAAAAAAGAGCTATTAAATCATTATTAAATGGGGGGCCTCTGGTGAAAAAAGATATAAAAAAATCTTTTTTTAATTTTAAAAAATTAAAAAAATTAACTTTAATCTCAGCATTCGATAAAAATAAACTCTTAGGGATTTATGAGCTTCAAAAAGAAACTTCTCTGAATAACAACAAAATTATCGCGAGACCCAAATTTATTTTGAATTAGTATTTGATAGATTTTTTAAAAGGAAAAAACCTTAAACAATTATGAGAACATTTATTTATTATTCCACAAGAGCTAGAACTTCAGGGAATTGGAAAGATTTAATGAAAGCTGGAAGAATGGATATTGTTTGTAATACAATTATTTCTACATTTTTTATTTCAAATAAAATGCGAGATAAAATTCATTTACATCTAATCTTTAATGGTCCTCCGAATCCCCCAATGCATTTAGAAATTATTTCAGAAAATTCTTCAAAAGAAAATCCACCAATTAGTAAAAAGGATATCGGGGGATTAATCAAAAGAATGTTATATAAATGTAAAAAAGATAAAAGAATGAAAATCTTCCCAGGATGTTTCATAGAAAAAAAAAGCTTTTCTTGTTTGATAAAGGAATTAATTAAGGAAGGGAAAAGAATTTATGTTTTAGACTCTAAAGGAGAAAATATTAGAAAGATAAATTCCCACAAATTAGAAAATTGTGTTTTTATTTTGGGTGATGATTTAGGTATTCCTAAAAAAGAAATTAAAAATCTTAAGGAAAGAATATCTATAGGGAAAAAAATTTATTTTGCATCTCAAACAATGACTATTATAAATAATGAATTAGATTTACGAGAAATTTATTAAAAAGAATAGATAAAATTATAAACAAGATCTTATTTAAAATATAAAATGAAAACATTAAAGATACATTTTTCAGGGATTGTTCAAGGAATTTTTTTTAGATCTTTTATTAAGGAAAACGCAGAAAAATTAAAGATAAAAGGTTATGTAAGAAATTTATCTAGTGGTGAATTAGAATTAATCATAGAAGGAAGGGATGAAAGAATTAATGATATGCTAAAAATTTGTAAAAAAGGCCCAGCTCATTCAGAAATAAAAAAAATTGAAATTAAGGAGATTAAACATCAAGGATTTAGTGAATTTAAAATATTGAGTTTATAGAAATTTAAAATAATTAATTATAGGCGATCAAAATGGGAAGAAAAGAACAAATAATAAATCAAAGAAATAAAAAATTGCAGGAATTAAGAAACCAAGGGATAAATCCTTATCCTAACAAATTTAATGTTAAAGATTATTCTCAAGAAATAAAAAATAAATATTTTAAACTGAAAAATAATGAGAAAAATTCTATCATTGTGAAAATTGCTGGGAGAGTTATGACTAAAAGAAATCTTGGGAAGTTAATATTTGCAAACTTGCAAGATAATCAAGGAAAAATTCAAATAATTTTACAGAAAGACCAAACAAAATCAAAAAGTTTTGATTTATTTAAAAAATATATAGATTCTGGGGATATTATTGGATGTGAAGGAAATATCATGAAAACAAAAACTGGGGAAATTTCTGTATTAATAAAAAACATTGAATTGCTTAGCAAATCCCTTTTACCTTTACCTGAAAAATTCCATGGGATTCAAGATAAAGAAGAGAGATATAGGAAGAGATATTTAGATTTAATTATGAATCCTAAAATTAAAGACGTTTTTATAAAAAGGGGAATAATAATTGAAGAAATTAGGAATTTTTTAAAGGAAAGAGGATTCATAGAAGCTGAAATCCCCACACTACAAAGAATTTATGGGGGTGCTAGTGCAAGGCCCTTTAAAACACATTTAAACACTTTAAATATGGATTTATTTTTAGCTATTTCTCCAGAATTATATTTAAAGAGATTGATTGTTGGCGGGATTGATAAAATTTTTAGTATTGGCAAAAGTTTTAGAAATGAGGGGGTTGATTGGAATCATAATCCAGAATTCACAACATTAGAATTTTATTATGCTTATTCAAATTATGAAAGATTAATGGAAATGACTGAAGAATTAATTAATAGATTAAGAAAAAGATTAAATTTAGAAGAGAAAATAAATTACCAAGGAAAAAAAATTAATCTAAAAACCCCTTTTAAGAGAATTAAATTTAGGGATTTAATATTAAAAGAAACTAAAATTGACATTGATAAAGCAGGAAATTTTGATAAATTAAAAAAGGAGATTAATTCTAAAAAATTGAAAGAAGTAAATATTAAAGAATGCACCCATTATGGGGCATTATTAGAGGAATTATATAAAAGAATTATAAGACCAAAAATAATACAACCAGTATTTTTAACGCATTATCCTGTTGAGATGATTGCATTAGCAAAAAGAAATGAAATTAACCCAAGGTATATTAATACTTTTCAATTATTAATTAATGGGACTGAATTACTCAAAGCTTATGATGAATTAAATGATCCTCAAGATCAAGAAATTAGATTAAAAGAACAATCTAAACTTCTTAAAAAAGGTGATGAAGAAGCAATGCCAATGGATAAAGATTTTATTAATGCTTTAAAAGTTGCTATGCCTCCAACTGCAGGATATGGTCTTGGAATAGATAGATTAGTAATGTTATTAACAAACCAAGCCTCAATCAAAGATGTTATCTTGTTCCCTTTTATGCGAGATGAAAAAAGAAAATAAAAGATTAAAGAAACAAATTTAAGAAAAAATGACAAATATAATTATAAAATCAAAAATCAAAAATATAATAAAAGAAATTGATCAAGACTCTATAATAAATAATATTTCTTCTGAAGTTAGTAATGCCCTTGAAGAAAAGGTTAAAGAAATCTTAGAAAAGGCAATTAATCGGGCAAAGGCAAATAAAAGAAAAACTTTATTTCCAAGAGAT
>CAYZWY010000016.1:0-5124 GCA_964482315.1 Candidatus Woesearchaeota archaeon
AGAAGAACCAAAAGAAGAACCAAAAGAAGAACCAAAAGAAGAACCAAAAGAAGAACCAAAAGAAGAATAGGGTGAATAATAGATTTTAAGTGTCTATGAAATCCTTTTTCTAATAAGAATATTTATAAATTCTTTTTATTTCTTAAAAATATGAATAATAATAAATCATTGATAAAAAAAAATAATCAATTAAAGAAAAGAAAAATTCTAAAACCTTCTAAAGGTAGGGGATTAAAAAAATTCGGTGAGGATTTAGAAAAAAATCTTGAAAAGGCTGAAGAAAAATTTGAAGAAAAATTTGAAGAAGATATAAAAGAGATTGAAAAATGGATTGTCGAGAGAAAAAAATTCTTCATTAAATTAGGAAAAATTATCTTAATTGTTGTTTTATTAATTCTCTTTTTGAGAATATTTTAGAAATATTTTCCAAAATTAATTTTGTTAAGAATTTGGAATTTAAGAATAAAAATTTTATATATCAAATTTTTAAAGATTTAAAATCTTTTTAATTTTTTTCAAACAAAACATATAAAAACTCTTTTTTTGATTTATGTGATATGGCAAAAGAAAATAAAGGAAAAAAACCACATAAGAATAAACCAACTTCAAAAAAATATAAAAAATATATCATAGAAGGAGATATCTTAAAGAGGGAAAAATTTTGTCCGAGATGTGGGCCTGGAGTTTTTTTAATGAAAGCTAAAAATCGACTTTATTGTGGGAAATGCCATTATACTGAATTTTTTTTGGAAAATAAAGAAAAATAAAATTTTAAATTGGTTTATCTATTCTTTTAATAATATTTTAATAATAAATTTTGTTCCTTAAAGGTGTTGGAATAAAGATATGATATAAAGTTTTTGAAGGCCCACTATGAATTTCTAATCTGCCCTCAAATTGATTTAGAGCCCGGGTAATTTCTAAATGATCTCCTTCAAAATTTTCTATTTGAATTGGAGTCAATTTAGAGCCATTATTTTTTATTACAATTGAATAATTTTCATTAATTCTTCCGGTTCTAATACAAACTTCTGGAACTTTTCTATCAAATATTTCTGAGTCAAGTTTTTTAGGGATTATTTTAGATGATTTAATATTAAAGATTTTCTCAAAAGAAAAATCAATTAATTCCCCAACAATTTTTGAAATTTGAGATTCGCCAGCCCTTTTAAATTCTTTAGGATAATCAGTTTTCTTAATCTCTAAATTATAGTGAAAAGAATATCCTTCTCTTCTAATTTGATTTGGAAGAATTTCTTTCATAAGAAAATTACTTTTAACAATTTCAGATAGGTCAAATTTGTTTTTCATTTTAAGATTTTTATTTCTATATTTTAAAAGTTTAATAAACCCGAGAAGGGTCGGTGTCATATAAAAAACATATATGTCCTGACTCTTCTGGGAAAAAGAGGTGATAAAATAATTAAAGATAAGAACTATTTAAAGCTTTCGGTTGTTTTACCACTTATAAGTTAATACCCCGCCCTTTTCTCTTTTATTTATTTAAATTAGGGATTTATTTTATAATAGCTTAAAAATAATCGCAAAAACGCAAAAATAATAATCAGAACAAAAGTGAAAAACAAATTAAAAGAGATTATTTAAATAATAAAGATAAATTTAAAGACTAATTTATCCTAAAAGAATTGCAAAAGATTTTAGTAAAATGAAAGATCAAATAAAAGAGGAGAAAAATATAAGCGAAAGAATAGATCAAAACCAACTTTATAGTATAATTACAGATAAAAATCCAGATTGGCATACGATTATTTATGATTTAATTAATAGCGAACAATTAGATCCTTGGGATATTAATATTATTCAATTAACTAATAAATATTTTGAAAGGATTTTATATTTAGAAGAATCTGATTTTTATATTTCTAGTAAAGTTTTATTGGCTGCAGCACTTTTATTGAGGATTAAATCAGATTTTCTATTGAATAGGCATTTGAAAACAATTGATGAAATTTTATTTGGAAAAAAACAAAAAAAAGAGAATATAATTACATCCATTGAAATAGATGAGGATAATCTTCCAATGTTGATTCCAAAAACTCCGCTTCCGAGATTTAAAAAAGTAACGTTAGATGAGTTAATGAAGGCATTAGATAAAGCAATCAAAACAGAATCCAGAAAAATAAAAAAAGAAGTTAATTTAAGAAGAGCAAAAAAACTTTCAGAAATAGATTTCCCAGAATTTAAAAAAATTGATTTAAAAGATCGGATTAGATCTTTGTATGCAAAAATTTTAACTGTTTTAAAGCAATCTAAAAAACCAGCAAAAGATTCAAAAATTATTTCTAATAGAATTGAATATTCAAAATTAATTGGAACTCAAAGAGAAGAAAGATTAGCCTGTTTTCTTCCACTTTTACATTTAAATAATAATAAAAAATTATGGTTGGGTCAGGAGAGACATCTTGAGGAAATTTGGGTTTCTTTATATAGTTCTTTTGAAGGAAACAAAGAGCTTTTTTTAAAAGAATTAGAATCAGAACTTGAAGAAGAGGAGATAATTGATATAAAAGGGGAAATAATAAATAATAAAGAAGAATAATTTAATCAATAAGAAAAAATCAAGAAAATTAAATTTTACAATAAATTTTAAAATAAGAATAACTTTATTAAATTATATAAGATAAATAACTTTTATAATATGGAAAATAAAAAAAACAAAGAAATTCCCAAAAATTTGAAAATTAAGAAAGACATAATAAAAGCCTATGTTTTAAAAAATGCAATTGAACACCAAGGGATTGCCACTTTAAATTCTGTTATAAATTCTTTATTTAATTTTGGTTTAAAAAAAAATAATATAAAAGAAGTAATCCCTAAAATTAATCAAAGTCTTAAGGAAATTAATCTTCTTTCTCTTGATAAGCAAAGACTTAAATTCAAAAATTATGAAAAGTTTATTACATATCGAAAAACAAGACAGGGATTACCAGAATTATTGAGTGTTAAAAAATCAGGGATTATAACTAGAATGTCTCCTTCTCCAAGTGGGGCCTTGACTTTGGGGCATATTTTAACTATTGGGCCAAATTTTCTTTATGTTAAAAAGTATGGCGGGGAATTTTATATTAGAATTGAGGATACTAATCCAAAAAATATCTATAAACCCGCTTATAAAATGATTGAAGAAGAAGTAAAATGGTTATGTGATAATAATGTAAAAATTATTATTCAATCAAATAGAATGAAACTTTATTATAAATATATTGAAAAATTATTAGATAAAAATAGTGTTTATGTTTGTACTTGTGAAAAAGAAAAATTTAAACAATTAATTTTGAATAAAAATCCTTGTCCTTGCCGTGATTTGCCTAAGAAAGAACAATTGATAAGGTGGAGAAAAATGTTAAATAAAAACAAGGGGGACAATTATGATTCTGGGGGGGCTGTTTTAAGATTTAAATCAAACCTAAATCATAAAAATCCTGCAATGAGGGATTTTCCATTGGCAAGGATTAATAAAACAAAACATCCCTTGCAAGGAAATAAATATTTTGTTTGGCCTTTAATGAATCTTGCAGTAAGTGTTGATGATATTGAAATGAAAGTGACACATATTATCCGAGGAAAAGATCATAAAGATAATGCAGAAAGACAAAAAATGATTTATAAGGCATTAGGAAAAGAAAAACAATATCCTTGGATTGCTTTTATTGGGAGATTGCATTTTAAAGATTTTGAATTATCTGCAAGCAAAATAAGGCAAGATATTGAAAAAGGTAAATATTCTGGGTGGGATGATCCTCGACTTCCAACTATTGCTTCTTTAAAAAATAAATATTCTCCAGAGGTTTTTTGGAAATTTGTTGAACAAAGGGGAATTTCAGAAGCAGATAAAATTATCAGTCAAAAAGATTTTTTTGAAGTTTTAAATAATTTTAATAAAGAGGTTCATTTTAAGTCGAAGTTATGAGAATCTTTATAAACTCTTTTTTCTTTGAGAAATTGGTTTTATTAAAGGAATCTGAAAGGAGGTAGAAAAGAGATGAATAGTAAAAAAGCACAAGCGCAAATTATTACAACAATTTTAATAATTCTTTTAGTATTAGCAGCAGTTGTTATTGTATGGCAAGTTGTTAATAAATCTATAAAACAATCAAGTGATCAAATTGAGATTGCAATGGACTGCGTTGGTTTAGATATAACTGTTTCAAATGTAGACGTTGATGTAATCACTGTATTAAGGAGTCCAGGAAATTCCAATGCAGAAGTAAAGGAAGTTGTTCTTTTTATTAATGGAGTAAATCTTGGAACTAAAGAGGTAGTTTTAGGAGAGTTAGATACAACAACCCTTGAGCCTTCAATAGATGGTATAGGGGCATATAGTCTTGCTTCAGGAGATAAAATTAAGATTGGGGCAATACTTTCTAATGATGCAGCTTGTTCTCCAAGCACAGAATATACTGTTGCTTAAGTATTTTTTAATTTTTTTTAATTTTTTTTAATTTTTTTTAATTTTTTTATAGTTAGTAATCTAGATTTAATTAGGATTAGTTTTTTATTTTATAAGTTGAAAGGCTTTATTATTAATTTTATTTATTGTATGCCGAAAAAATTTAGTTTTGAATATTAATCCCTAGAGATTAGTTCAGTAAATAAAGAAACATTTTTTCACGAAACATTTATAAATACTTTTAAGTTATTCTTTATATGATAAAAAAGAGTTGTATGAAAAAAGCACAAGCGCAGATTATCACAACAATTTTAATAATTCTTTTAGTATTAGCAGCAATGGTTATTGTATGGCAAGTTGTTAATAAATCTATAAAAGATTCTAGTGATCAAATAATTGCTGGAGTTTCTTGCACAAATTTAAATGTAATTGTTTCAGAAGCAGATTCTAGTACTGAGACAGTTCTTATAACAAGAAATCCTGGTGCTTCAGGAACAAATGTTACGGGCCTTGTTTTATATGTAAATGGTGAGAAAGTAAAAGAAGAGCCAGAGAGTTTAGAAGAACTTGGAACCTATATTTTTTCTAGTATTCCTTTAGTTGCCGGAGATAAAGTTCAAGTGGCAACAAAAATTGGAGAAAATGCTTGTCCATTAAGCGCAGAAACAATTGCTGTAGATGGTGGTGGAACTCCTCCAGCCTGTGTTCCAGAT
>CAYZWY010000016.1:5224-11735 GCA_964482315.1 Candidatus Woesearchaeota archaeon
TCTTTATTATCTAGAGCATAATTGAGTTTTCTATAATATTCTCTTACACCAATTCCAGAAATAACTTTTAATTCTTTTATTTTATTTTTCTTTGTGATTTCTTCTGCTTTTTTCATAAGCATTTTCCCAAGGGCCTTATGTTGGGCTGGAAGATTTTGAATAGATTTTTGATTATTTAATTCCGGAATATTTAATTTTATATTATTAGATTTTTTATTAATTTCTAATTCTTTTCCATAAACATGTAATTCCCTAATTATTGCTTGTTTTTGTTTTGTTTTGTTATTTTTAATAATTCTTAATCTGCATAAGCCAAAAATAATATTATCTTTATTCACAAATTCTAAAAAATATTCTTTTCCATTTGAAGCATTATATCCTGTAATTTTTAGTTTTAATTTAGTATTTATTTTTTCATTAATCTTTTTGTCTCTTATTGCAAAACCGATCTCCCTAAAACGAATTTCTTTTATTTTATTTTTTGATTTTGAATTTTTTAATTCTGATTCAATATCCCTTCTTAAATCTATTCTTATTATGCCTGCAACTAAGAATTCTGGGGGAATTTCCCTCATTATCCTCATAACTCTGCAATAATTGGGTATTAATTTCATAATTTTAATTATTAATTTTTGAGTTTGATTTTTTGAATAAGGTTTGTAAAAACCTTTTTTATACCATTCTACTAATCTTGCTCCTTGAATAACTTGGCATGGGTAAATTTTTAGTTGATCTGGTTTGAATTTTTGATTTTTAAATAATTCTTTAAACATTTGAAGATCTTTTTTTTCATTTGAACCCGGGAGTCCAAGCATCATATGATATCCTATTTTAAATCCAGAATCTTTTAATTTTTTAGTGGCCTTTATTACTGTTTGTAAATCATGCCCCCGATTTACTTTTTTATAAATTTTATTACTCAAACATTGAACACCAATTTCAACTCTTGTACAGCCAAATTCTAAGAGTCGTTTTATTTCAAGATCATTGCAATTATCTGGCCTTGTTTCTATACATAAGGCCACACACCTATGTTTTGTTTTTTCATTTAATTTTTTTGCTTGTTTAAGTGTTTTTGACCTTTTATTATTTAAAGCATTATAGCATTCCCTTATGAAGTCATATTGATAATCTAAAGGATATTCTAAAAAATCTCCGCCCATAACAATTAATTCTATTTTTTCAGTAGGATGATTCATTAATCTGAATGCTCTTAATCTTGATTTTATTTGTTTGTAGGGATTATAATTTAATATTTTTGCTCTTAATACTGGGGGGGATTTTGGGGTATATGATTGAGGGACATTTAAACTTGGGCAATAAACGCAAGTTCCATGTTCGCATTTTTTTGGTTTACACATAACTGCAATGGGGGTTACACCAGCAAGTGTTTTTGTTGGTTTTCTTATTTCATTTTTTTTTGGAATTTCCATTTTATTTTTTCTTATTATTAGAAAAGTTTTAAGTTTTTAAAATAATATATTAAAGTAGTATTTATTGTGGAAATTCTCTTAAAAACATTTCCCATAATTTAATCCCAATGTTTTTTAAAACTATATTGCTTGTTTTTTATGATTGGAATTGAAATGATAAAAAAGAAAAGTTTGAAAGGGAGAAGCTTAAATCTGCAAAAACTCTTTAATAAAAAAGATTTCAAAAAAAGTCTAATTGAAAAATTAGATCAAAGAAAAGTTTGGGAGAAGATTTCAAAACCTTGGGGGATTTATGTGGTTAAGAAAATCCCACAAATTATTGATTTTTTAAAAAATAAAAAAGGGAATATTATTGATTTTGGTTGTGGGAATGGTAGAAATCTAATTTTTAATGAGAATTTAAAGTATTTTTGTGTTGATTTTTCTAAAAATCAGATTATTTCTGCAAAAAAATACGCCAAAAAAAATAAAATCAATGCAAAATTTTTTGCAGATTCTATTGAAAAATTAGATAGAAAAGATTTTAAAGATAATTTTTTTGATTATGGATTATATATTTCTACATTACATTGTTTAGAAAATTTAAAAAAAAGGGAAAATTCTCTTAAGGAATTTTATAGAATTCTTAAACCAAGTGCCAGAGCCTTGATTTCTGTTTGGGATTATAATAATAAATTCTTTAAAGATTGTGAAAAAGAAATTTATATGGTTTGGAAAGAAAATTATAAATCTTATTTTAGATATTATTATCTTTATGATAAACAAGAATTTTTAGATATACTAAAAAAAATTGGATTTAAAATTATAAAAATATATTCTCAAGAAAAACATAATAAATTTTCAAAGAAAAATTTGATTTTTGAAATAAAAAAACCTAATTAAAAGCTGAATTCCGCAAAAATTTAATTAATTGAATTTCAGGGATAGTTTTTTCTTTTCCTGTTTTCATGTTTTTAATTTTTAATTTTTTCTCTTTTATTTCTTTTTTCCCAATAAAAATTACTAATGGGAAATTTAATGAATTTGCATAATCTAATGCTTTTCCTAGTTTTTTATAAGAAATTTGTACAGGGATTTTTTCTGAACGAATCTTTTCTGCAATTTTAATTGCTTTTTTATCTTGTTCTAAGGAAATGATTAATATTTTTTTATTTTCCATAAAAATTTTAGATAATAATTCTAATCTATCTAATCCAAATGAAATTCCAGTAGATTGAGTGTTATTAATCAAATAACTCCCTCCTGCAACAATAGTTTCTTTTAAATCTGATTTTACTTCAAAAACCGTTCCATTATAATATGAAAGCCCCCTTGCCAAGGTTGGAGCAAAATTTATTTTAATATTATAGAGTTCGCAGAATTTTTCTAATTCTTTTATTTCCTTATAATTTTTATATTTTTCAAAATATTTTTCAGGTTTTTTAAGAATCGTAAAGATTTTTTCTGCTTTATATTTCTTTAATTGTTTTATTGTCTCTTTTTCAGATTGTTTATCTAGTTTATCAATTTCTCTTAAAACTTGTTCTCTAGAATTTTCTTTAATTTTCTGTTCATTTAATATTTCATTTAGCATCTTTCTGTTATTAATGTTAATTATAAATTTTATTCCTAATTCTGTTAAAATTTCTGAGGTTATTTTTAAAATTTCTGCCTCATCCTTTAATGAAGATCCAATAATATCCACATCACATTGAGTGAATTGTCTCCAACGATTTTTTGTGATTGGTTCATCTCTAAAAACTGGGCCAATTTGATAACGTTTATATGGAAATTTTTTATTTTTTATTAATCTTTTTAATTGAAATGTAAATTCATACCTTAAAGCTAAATTTCTTTTTCCCTTGTCTTGTAGCTTGAAAATATCGCTTACTGCTTCATCATCTGAGTTTTCTCCTTTAACAAATTCCTTATATTCTATTATTGGTGTTTCAATAGGAATAAAATTATATAATTTAAAAGTTTCTTCAATTATGTTTCTAATTGAATTTCTTTTAGTCGAATTTTCTATATCTCTAAAGCCTTTTACAGTTTCCATTTTAATTATTTTTTTAGTTTAGATTATTTGAATTATTTTATTTTTTAAAAAAGCGGAAGGAGAGAGTTGAACTCTCTTTTTACGGACCACAACCGTACGTAATAACCGTTATACTACAACCGCCATGTTTTTTAAATAATCTTGGATATAATTAGAGCAATTTTTAGTATAATAAGTTTGCGGATTGTTTCCAAAGGGGTTGAAAAAAGAAAAATTAAAGTTTAAACTAAGAATTTGTTTTTTGTTTCTAGTGATGGGGAAAACTCCCAATTAATTTGAAATTCATATTTTCTTATGGTATCTTTTATTTTTAAATGTATTTATTTGAATTTTTTAAACCTTTTTTGATTTGTATTATAATTTAAATTCTTCAATAAAATCAATTATTGTTTTATAGCTTTGTAAAAATTTATTACCTTTTTCAGTTAATGAAATAAATTTATTCTTTTTATTTATATTTTCCTTAATTAGATTTTTTTTGATTAATTCAAGGAAATATTCTTTAAATCTTGAAGAAGAAATATTAGATTGTCTTAATAGGGGGGTGATTTTAATTGAATTATGATTTTTATTTATTATATTTAAAATATCTTTTATAATCTCTAATTTTCCTCTCTTTGCCATTTTTTAATTGGCTCCAGTTTTTTTAATAACCCTATAAAGAATTAATAAAAATATAATGGTAGATGCCAAATAAATAAAAAGTTGGAACCCCTCAAAGAATTTTGGAATTAAGGCATCTATAATGTTTAATATCCAAAATAAAGATAATAAAAAATATATAAAATATAAATTATGATTTTTCTTTTTGATTTTTTTATGTTGATAAGAAGCATAAACTATAAAGGCAACTATTAACAAAAGCAAGATATTTGATCCTAAATAAATAAAAGGATTTCTTGACAATATACTAATAAAAGCAAGTGCTAAAGCAAGGCCATGGAACAAGCAAAGTTTCTGAAATTTATTATTCCATTTTTTCCACATAACACTATATAAAAGATAAAAAATTGCCATAGAACTAAAATATACAAATAAAAATTGGGTTATTATTCCTGTTGCTCCAAAGGTGATTGGAGAAAATTCTAAAATCCCTTTTGTTCCAAAATACAAAATTACAAATTTTATAAAACTCCTAAAAAAATAAGCTATTGCAAAAAATAAAAAGGATTGTCTAAAATATTTTATACCTGTATAAGAACTTAATTCATAAAGTTTTTTAGTTCCAATATAGATCATGAGACTGCAGACAATTATTACAAAAGAATAGAATAGTTCTGCACCAAGGTTTAAACCAAATAAATTTCTCATTTGAGGTCCAGCAAAACCTTCAAAAATCCTTCTCCCCATTCCTGGTTGCATTTTATATTTTTAAGATATTTTAATCTTTGTTTTAATTATGCTTTAATTGTGGTTTACTTTAACAAAATATATATTTAAAGCTTTATAACTAATGTGGACGTTAAATCCATCTTCTTTAAAAAGAATCTTCTTTTGAATATGTTATAAAATTATAAGGAGGATAAAATGGAACAAAAATATATCTTAGGAATTTTCGCTTTTGTGACTATTGCTATTCTTGGTATAAGTTTAATTTCTGCATTTGGTTTTGGGAAAGGCTTTATGAATTCTGATTTTACAGATGAGGAAAAAACAGAAATGCAAGAAGAAATGGAAGTAATGAAAACCGCAATTACAAATGGCAATTATGAAACCTGGAAATCTTTAATGAAAGATAGAATTGTTAAGATGCAAGAGTTTATTGAAGATGAAGAACATTTTAATGAACTTGTTGAAAGACATCAAGAAATGAGAGAAAGAAATGAAGAAATGAAAGAAAAGAGGGGACAATTTTGTGAAGAAAATGATTGCCCAAATTTTAAAGAAGGCAATATGAATCTTCGAGGAGCTTTTGCACCTAGAATGAAATCTAAGATTCATTTCATGCAACTAGATTCAGAATAAATTTATTTTTTATTTTTTTATTTGTTTTTCTTTTTCACTTTTTTTATATTATTTAGAATTTCTTATTGTTTATTGTTTAGTAATTATTTTAGTTAAAAAGATTTAAAATAAGTTTTAGTTTTTATTAATTATGTGTGGGATAGTTGGATATATTGGGAAAAGATAGGCATTTCCATTATTAATTAAAGGTTTAAAGCGATTAGAATATCGGGGATATGATAGTATTGGTTTATGCACTGTTCAAAATAGTAAATTAAATATTATAAAGAAAAAGGGTAAAATTTCTGAAATTTTATTACCTCTTTTTATAATATAAATTTCTCTCTTGGAATTCCTATTTTGCCCATACTCCCCCCGGGATGTTTTTTATTTGGAAATAATAAACTTAGAGAAGACAAAAGATTAAGTTCGGTTCTATTATTTTTTATTTATATAGTCTCTTTTATCTTCTTTTCCTTATGATATTTATTGCATTTGAAAAAAGACTTATAGAATAATTATTTTTATCTTTTAATTTTATTAAATTCTTTTTTATATTTTTATTCATGATATTTGAATTCATACTTGAATACCACATTAAGCTTTTCTTTATATTGACTTTATAATCTAGTCCGAAAATTTTTAATAAACAAATTTCCTATGTTCAACTCTTAGAAAGATTATGGATTTTTGATTAAAAGAGTATATAATTCTATAAGGTTTTACGTAAATGGTTTTTTCTCCTCTTAAATCATATCTTAATGGTTTTCCTATTTTTGGGTTCTGAATGATTTTTTCTATTTGTTTTATTACTTTAGATTTAATTGAAGAATCCAATTTTTTTATCTCTTTTTCAAACTTATTTGTGTAGAGGATATCTACCATTTTTTAATTTCAGCCAAGAAATTTTTACTTTGCATTCTTTTGAATCTTCCTTTTTCTATGTCTTTCCATGCTTCATCAACCAGTTTTAATGTTTCAATATCTTCTTTTAAAATAGGATTTTCAATCTTTTTTAATATAACTAAATTGTTTTTTTTAACTGCAACTAAGATTGTTCCTTCTTTTAAATGAAGTTCTTCTCTTATCTCTCTAGGGA
>CAYZWY010000017.1:0-11334 GCA_964482315.1 Candidatus Woesearchaeota archaeon
AACATTTTTACAAAAAATCATGATAAAAAAGGTATTTAAACTTTTCCTTAAATTAAGATTTAAAAAAATTCCTCGAGATCTGCAGATTTTTATTAAAAATTTTGAATTAAAAAATAAAAATCTAATTCTAACTTTTCCCTCATTTAAGTACCAGAAATAAGGGAATATTCTAACTCTTGAATAGTAACATATAGAAAGATTTAAAAAGTCTTTTCAGATTAATTAAATATTATGGAATCAAAAAATTTGAGAGAAATAACAAAAAAAGAAGCAAAGGAACTAGTAAAAAAAGGATTTGCAAAATATAGAAATCCTGGAAATTATGAAAAAAATATTTTGTCTTATAATGGGAAATTTTATGCGGAAAGGGAAGCAACATATGAAATTCTTTCAGACAATTGGATAAATTAATTAAATTAAATCACATAAAAGAAAAATTAAAATGATAAAACAAAAGAAAATTACCAAGAAGAAAAAGGAAATTATGGAAGAGAATTTGATTATTATAAAATAATTTTTGAATCAAAATCTGTAGACTATATTTTAAAATTTTTAAGTGATAGGCCCCTTTTAGAAAGAGCTATTGCATATTTCCCACTTTCACAAGCAAATGCTCGAAAAATGGCTGCAAGAAAAACTTTAGAAAGAAAAAGGTTAGAGCATAATAATTTGGAAGAGTTTAGTGAAACTCTCTGTTGAAAAATAATTAAAAAATTCTTAGATTATTTAGTTTTTCAAAAACATTTATAAATCAAATTTTCAATTCATTTTTATGATAAACGAATCAATAGTAGAAAAGAAAGAAAAGAGCCTATTAGAAAAATTAAAAGAAAAAATTGAAAAATCTTCAAAAGAAAAATCATCTGGAAAAGAAAAAATTTCTAAAAAAGACTTGGGAACTAAAAGTAAATTAAAAAGTGAAAAATCCATAGAAATTGGTGCAGAAAAAAAATATAGAAAAAAAGGTATAGAAAAAAAAGGCCAGAAAAAAACATTAATTCCTTTAGAGGATTATATTAAATGTGCTGTTCATTTAGGAACAAAAGTCATTACTCCGGGAATGAGAAAATATGTCTATAAAAGAAGGGCAGATGGTTTGGCAGTAATTAATACAAATATTATAGACGATAAATTAAGGGAAGCCATAGATTTCTTAAATAAATATGAAGCAAAAGACATTTATATGGTTTGTCGAAGGGATGCAGGATTAGATGCTGCAAAGAAATTTGAACAAGCAACCAATATTCGAACATTCACAAAAAGATATCTCCCAGGAATAACTACTAATCTTCTTCTTGATGAGTTTTTTGAAGCAAAACTTACAATAATTTGCGATCCTTGGGTCGATAAAAATGCTTTAAGGGATAGTATGAGATTAAAAAAACCAATCTTGGGGCTCTGTTGTACAAATAATTATATAAAAGAAATCGCCCAATTAATTCCTTGTAATAATAAATCTAAAAAATCAATTGGTTGCATTTTATATATTCTTGCAAGAGAGTATTGTGCGAATAAAAAAATTCCTTTTGATTATAAATTAGAAGATTTTACAGGCAGTTTAGAATAAATATTCAAAATCTTTTCAATTATTAATTTATTATTTTCTTTAAATTATAATAAGCAATAATGTATTCAGAAATATTTAAAAAATTAATTTGTTAGAAAACAAAAATTATTGTTTAAATTTTGTCAGGAAGTTTTGATTTATCAGATTTATATATTTCTGCGAATTCTGGTGTAGCAATAATTATATTGCTTCCAAATCCTGAAATGCTTCCTTCTAAAGCATCTACTGTTTTTTTAATTTTAGAAATTGCTCTTTTTAATTCAATTAAATCTTTTGTTTTTAAGGGTTTGAAATCAATAACTGCGATAGTATATCCCTCTCTTAATGTATTTAAAATATTATTAACATCTTCATAATCTTTTAAAATAAAAGGTCTAACAAGAATTTTAGATCTTTTTAATTCTTTTCCTAAATCAATTTCAAGATATTCTTGAGCTTGCTCATTTTTATTAAATGCTTTTGAAATTCCTTTTTTTATCTTTTTAAATACCATATTTAAAAATTATCTCTTCAAGTTTATAAATATTTCTATGATTCTATTGAATTTTCTTAAAAATTTCTTTTTGTAAAATTTCAATTTGTTTTGTTAATTCTCCTTCTTGTTTCTTTATTGAATCTAATCTTAAAGATAATAATCCTTTCTTTTTTATTAAATCTTTGTTTGTTTGTTCTTTATCTGCTTTAATTATTATTTGGCCAATTAATTTAAAAACATCTTCATTAGATTTAGAAAGTTCAGATATGGCCCTTTCTGTTTCCAAAAGCTCTAATTGAAATGCCTGTTTTTGCATAATTAAATTTTGCAAAGTTCGCTCGTAAAATTGCAATTCTTGAATTTTTTTTGTATCTTTTTTATCAATTTGCATTTTATTATTTAAACTGCTTTTATTTTTTTTGTATCTTTTCTAGGTTTATAAAAAATCTTGCCGCCACAATTTGTACAGAGAAATCTTTTATCTAAATCTTTACTTTTTATTTTCTTTCCACATTTGAAACATTTATATATTGCCATTTTAATAATTTTTATATCCCATTCTATTTAAATTTATTCTTCTTTTTTAGGTAAATAAAAAACATGCTCTGCAAATTTTTTTCCACATTTTTTGCATAACCAGATTCCTTTTGAAAGTCTTTTTGCAACACCATTGCAAAAAACACATTTTTGTTTTTTTCTTTGAACAGATTCTATTTCAGTTATTTTCTTTCTTACTTTTTTACCGTATCTTACACCATATCTGCCTGCAGATTTAACCTTTTTTGTTCTCATTTTAATTTATTTGATCAATTTATTTATAAATTTACTTATAAAAAAGTATTTTTAAATTATTGTGTTTTATCATTTTAAATTATTAAACAAAAATGGGGATGCCCAGATTTGAACTGGGGTCGCGAAGTCCCAAACCTCGAATGATAACCAGGCTACACTACATCCCCTAATTAAATATGTTTGAATGTATTTATAAAGATTTATACAGGTACTAAAATTACTTTTAAAAAAATTATTTCTTTTTTTTCTTTTCTTTAGAATCTGTCTTATTTACCAAAGCCTCTTTTTCCTTTCCTTCTTTTTCTTTAGTTTCTTTTTCTTTTTTTTGCTTTTCTTCTTCAACTTGTTTTTTCTCTTCAATTTGTTTCTTCTTTTTTTGAATGACGAGATCTTGCTCTGTTTTTATTTTAATGAAAAAATCATCTAGTTTTTTTCTCTTTTCTGACATTGTTTCTATAATTTCATTATTAATCTCATTATCAAATTTCCCCTGATTAACTTCTTCTATTATGTTTTTTGGATTTTCATTTTCAACTAAAACTCCCAAGGATAAACATGTTCCCAAAATTGATTTAACTGCATTTTTAAGATCCTTTTCAAGCATTTCTGAATATTTTATTTTTACAATTTTTATTATATCTTCTATTGAAGCATTTGCAACTTTTACATTTTTATGATCTGCTGAACCTAATTCAATACCTAACTCTTTTTTTAATAATTCTGCAGTGGGGGGAAGAGAAGTTTTAATTTTGATTTCTTTTGTTTTATCATTTATATCTAATTCAATAGGGATTTTCATACCCTTAAAATTCTTAGTAAGATTATTTACATCTAAAATTATCTTATTTATATTTAATCCTAGGGGGCCTAATTGCTGAGCAATCGCTGGACTTGGTTTCATATTTGCTCCTTCAATCAATAATTTAATAATCATCTGGAATTAATCTCCCACTAATATTTTCGTGATCTTTATTTATTTTTAAATCTTTATCTGATGAAGACTCTTTTTGATAATCTTTTTTTTCAATTGAATCTTCTTTTTTCTCCCTTCTTATTACTCTTATATTATCTAATTTAACAGTTACTGGAATTGGGACTACTGCTGCCAAAAGTGTTACAACTGCTTCTCCTTTTGATTTATCGAATCTTGTAACCTTTGCTTTTTCTTTTTTAAAGGGTTCGCCAATAATTTCTACAATGTCCCCTTTTTCTATATTAATTTCTTCCATTGCTGGTTCAATCATGCTTTTTATTTCTTCATAACTTACAGTTTTACCGATTATCCCTTTAATATATGGAAGATTATAGGCTGCTTCTTCTGCAAAATCCCTATTTTCTGCTTCTAAAAAAACATATCCTCTTAGACTATGTGGCCTTGCTAAAGAATATACTTTTAAATTTTTTTTACGAACTTTTTCTGAAATTAATTCTAAAGCTCGGTCTTCCTTATTTGTTGTTACTTTAATAATAAATATCATTTTTTATTTTATTTATTTTATTTTATCTATTTTATTTTATTTTTATAATTTTTAAGTTTAACTGCTTCATAATCTTTTTAGAAGTAGTTAATAATACTTAAAATTTTGGTTTTATAAAGTTTATTCTTTTTATGATTCGTATTTAAATTGATTTTGATGAAAAATAATCTTAAAATTAAGAAATTACCCCATTCAAAAGAAAACTTAAAAAATTGGAAAATCTTTTTAATTGGAAATTATTTTATTTTTAAAATAATTAAAATTAAAGCGATAATAAATCCAATCAAACCTATTAAGGATAATCCAATTGCAGAAACTTTTGAAATTGTTTGAAATTCTTTTTTAGATGGTTTAGATAAAAGAGACCAGACCCTATGACATTGCTTGATAAAAGATTTTAAATTAAACATACTTCTTTTGAGAATAATTAGTTTTTAAGTTTTACTTAAATTTTGATTTTAAGATTTATTAGACAAAGCAGATCCAAAAATTATCAAAAAATTATTCAAGAAACTCTATACCAAGTTCATTTGAAATTTCTGATTGTTTTTTTATCCCAATTGGCATTTCTCCCCCGATTATCTGGGAACTTTTAACACCAGTAATTATGATCATAACTCTAATTGATTTATCCATTTCTGGACTAATCTGGGCGCCCCAAATTAATCTTGCATTAGGATTTAACTTTTCTCCAGTTTTTGAAATTATCTCTCTTGCCTCATCTAAACTCATATCTTCTCCCCCAATAATATTAACTAAAGCCCCACAAGCATTAGAGATATCCACATCTAATAATGGGTTTGTTAATGCCTTTTCAACTGCTTCTTCTGCTCTTTTTGCAGAATCTGATTCTCCCATACCCATTAAAGAAACTCCACCATTAGACATAATTGTCTTTACATCTGCAAAATCCAAATTCACTAATCCAGTTTTTGTTACCAATTCTGTAATTCCTTTAACTGCATTTGTTAAAATTTCATCTGCAACTTTAAATGCAGTCTGTAATGGAAGTTCTGGTGCAATTTCTAATAATTTATCATTAGGTATAACTATTAATGTATCAACAATAGATTCCATTCTTTCTAAACCGTATTCAGAATTTTCAATTCTTTTTCTTCCTTCAATTGTAAAAGGCAAAGTAACAATTCCAATAGTTAGGGCCCCCTGTTTTTTTGCTAGACCTGCAATAACTGGTGCAGCACCTGTTCCAGTTCCACCGCCAAGACCACAAGTAATAAAAACCATATCACTCCCTAAAAGTTTTTTCTTAATATCCTGTTCTGATTCATGAGCTGCTTCTTCTCCAATTTTTGGATTGCTCCCAGAACCAAGGCCTTGAGTTAATTCTCTTCCAATTAATATTTTTTGATCTGCATTTGAATAAAGTAAATCCTGTGCATCAGTATTAACTGCAATAAATTCACCACCCTTAATTCCAATTTCTTTCATTCGACTTATTGTGTTCCCACCAGCACCACCAATTCCAAAAACCTTAACTCTAGCATTTTGTTTTTTTAAAAGTTCTTCTAATTCTCGGTCTATTTCTGCTAATTCTGGATTTTTCTCTAAAATATTTCTAGAAATTTGATTAATTGAAGGATTACTAAATTTTTGTCCCTGAAATTCTGATTCCATAATTAAAAAACACTGAATCAATATTTAAAGATTATTGCTTTTTTATTATTGTGTTCAGATATATAAAATTGCTTTCAGATTAATTACTATCTTTGGAATCTTTTTTATTTTCAACCCTAACTTCTAAGATATAGTCTAAAATTTCTTTGAATTTTTTCTCAAAAATTCTAATAAAGGGGGTGGCTGCTTTTTCTAAAAAGATTATTTTTTTATCTTTATTATTAATTTCAAATTTAAATCTTTTTTTGAAGAAAAAATCTTGTAAGGAATTTATTTTTTCTTGAATTTCTACAACTTTTCTTTTGATAATAAAATCATAAGTGACTTCTTTTCCAGCCAATAAATTATTGAAATCCACGATAACCCTACCACCAGAAACTGAAAGAACTTTTACAAGATTATAATCTAACTGAAGAATCATGCCCCTAGATGGCTGAATGTCTTTTTCTTTAAAAATTTTTAATGGGATTGTTTTAATTAAAGAAGAATTTCTTTTGCCAAATGCTTGCTCTGCTTTTAATTGAATTGAATATTTTTTTCCGATTTCTTTTTCTTCTAAACTTTCATCGAATCCTTTTAATAACATTCCCTTTCCAACACAAATAATAATTGGTTTAGAGTTTGAATTTGGATTCATTTTTTTTGCTCTTTCACTATTTGTTGTATCAAAGATTTCCCCATTAGTTTTTCCATCAAATTCTAATTCAACAAACTCATTTTTTTTGATTTTCATAATTATTACTTATTTACGGCATTTAAAAGTTTAATTATTTTCCTGAAATTCTATTATTCTAAAGAAGATCTTAAATTATTCTTTAAAAAATAAGAATAATACATTTAAAAAAGAAAAAACATTAATATAAAGAAAGAAAATAATTAGATAATATAACGGGAATTTTCAGAGAAACTTTTATAAATCTATATTTTTTGTAAAAAACATGGCCTACAAATTAATATATGCTACAGAAGCGAAACCAGGTGTTATAGTTTTAATTGATCAGATTCCTTGCATGGTTAAATCTAATAATCTTAGTAAAACTGGAAAACATGGGCATGTCAAATGTAGAATTGAGGCCCTAGGACTTAAAGATAATAAAAAGCGAGTTTTTCTTAAAGGTGGACATGAAAAATTAGAAGCTCCAAGAATTGATAAAAATAAGGGGCAGATTCTTTCTATTCAAGGAGAAACAATTAGTTTAATGGATTTAAGAAATTTTGAGACCATTGAAATAGATTTGCCTGAAGAATTAAAAGAAAAAATACATGAAGAAGAACAAATAGAATACTGGACAATTGAAGGAAAAAATATACTTCGAAAAAAAATATAAATAAAATGGCAACAAAATTAGCAGCAACACAAGCAAGATTATTTAAAAATATCTTTGTTTGCAAAAATTGCAAAGCAAAAGTTAGGGCAGATCCTAGAAAAATAATTGAAGGGAAAATTAGATGTAGAAAGTGCTTAAAGAAAAATTTTAGACCAATTAGGAAAAAATAAATTAATTAAGAAAGTTATATGGAATTTTATATTTATGATTTAATATTTTTAGTTTTATTTTGTGCATTCATTGCAATTTTTTTATATAAAAATCGAAAGAAATTAAAAAGAGAAATGAAAATAGCCTTTTTATATAAAACAAAACTTGGTTTAAAATTAATAAACTATATAGGGAAAAAATACAAAAAAATTTTGAACTCATTAAAATATATAATTCTCTTTACCTCTTATCTCTTAATGGCGGGAATTTGCATTCTTCTTGGAAAAAGTTTATTCTTGTATATCCGTTATCCTATTTTAATAACCAAATTAATAAGGGCCCCCCCAATTGCTCCACTCATTCCTTATTTTCCAAAATTATTTCAAATGGAATCTTTTTTCCCACATTTTTATTTTACATATTTTATTATTGCTTTGGCAATTGTGGCTATTGTTCATGAACTTTCTCATGGAATTTTTATGAAACATAATAAAGTTAAAATAAAAAGCACAGGCATTGTTTTTTTTGGACCTATTTTAGGAGCATTTGTAGAACAAAATGAAAAAGATATGAAAAAATTATCAAAAACAAATCAAATGACTATTTTAGGGGCAGGGGTTTTTGCAAATGTGGTTACTGGAATTTTCTTTTTTTTAATTTGGGCAGGAATATTTTTTATCACCTTTTCACCGGCTGGCGCTAATTTTAATGATTATGCTCAATCAATTATTAAAATTGATTCTATAGATAAAATAAATAATTTCACTATTGATAATAAAACAAACGAAGGAATAATTAATTTCCTGGATTCAGAAAAAATAAAAAATAATTTCTTGATTAATGAAAAAAATAATTCTTTAAAATCTATTAGGATTTTTGCTAATGGCTTCCATTATTTTAGTAATATAAAAATTCTAAAAGCACAGTTGCAACAAGATGTTGAATATTTAATTTTATATGAGGATTTTCCAGCAATTAACCTCGAGCTTAAAGGGAATATAATCGAATTTGATTATAATAAAATTAAAACTTATAATGATTTAGAAAAAATAATGGAGGATTATTCTCCTGGAGAAAAAATAAACCTAAAAACAAAAAATGATGGAAATATTTTAGAATATAACCTTACTCTTGTTTCCAATTTAAGAAACCCTAATAAGGCTTTAATTGGAATTTCTAATCAAGAAATAAAAACAAATATCGCAGAAAACTTAGCTTTTTTCAAAGAAAAATTTACGCACTATGAATCTCGGGGGGAATTTTTAGAATTTTTATATTATCTTGTATTTTGGATTTTTTTAATTAATTTATTGGTGGCTTTATTCAATATGCTTCCACTTTCAATATTGGATGGCGGAAGATTTTTCTATCTAACTATTTTAGGAATCACAAAAAAGGAAAAAATTTCAAAAAAAATATATAAATCTCTTGGATTCTTAATTTTATTTTTGTTTTTACTTGCAATGGCTGGCTGGGTTTTTGGAATTTTGCATTGATTTCAATTTTATTAAATTAAATTCAATAATATGATAGATAAAAAAAAGGCGAAAAAAGATCTTGAAAAAAAAGGATATAGAATTGTAGAAGGAAATAGTGCTGTTAAAATTTGCACATGGACGAAAAATTCTTTAACCAATAAGGGGGTTTGCTATAAAGAACAATTTTATGGTATTAAAAGCCATCTTTGTTGTCAAATTAGTTGTAGCCTATTTAATTGCCAAAATAAATGTATTCATTGCTGGAGGGATCAAGAATATACTGAACAATTGGATTTAAAAAAAATAGATGATCCAAAAAAAATAATTTCTGGTTCTATAATACATCAAAGAAAACTAATTGAAGGATTCAAAGGGAATTCAAAAATAAATTTGAAAAAATTTAAAGAAGCTCAAGATCCTAATCAATTTGCCATTTCTCTTACTGGAGAACCAACAATTTATCCAAAATTAGGAGAATTGGTGAATGAATTAAGAAAACAAGGAAAAACTAGTTTTATTGTCACAAATGGTTTAGTTCCTGAAAAACTTAATCAAATGCAAGAGCAAAATCAATTACCAACACAATTATATCTTTCACTAAATGCTCCAAATAAAGCCCTTTATGAAAAATGGCATAGAAACCCTGATCCGAATGCCTGGAATAAATTCAATAAAACAATTTCAATTTTTCCAAAATTAAAAACAAGAAAAGTAATTAGAATGACCCTGGTTAGGGGAATAAATCTAAAATCAGAGTTAGTTCCCCAATATGCGCAATTAATTAAAAAAATAAACCCAGATTTTATTGAAATAAAATCTTATATGAGTGTTGGTGCTGCAAGAAAAAGAAAGAATATGGGATATGGTGCCATGGTTAGTTATGATGAAATTTTAGAATATTCTAAAGAAATAACAAAAAAATTAAATCAAGAAGGTTATAAAATTTTAGATTCACATATTCCTTCAAGAGTTATTTTGATTGGTAAAGAAAGAGAAAAAATGAAAATAAAAAAAGAAGAATATTGATTACAAAAAAACTAAGCCTTCTTTTGTTAATGCTGTAAATCTTACTCCAACAGGGATATTTAACAAAGCAGATATTAAAGCCATATGTTCTTTGCCGGTTCCACTTGCAATTGTTAATACAACTTCTGTTCCTTTAATTTTTCCTTTTAATTTTTTAAGAAATTCTTTTCTTAATTCTACAAGAGACTGGGATTTTATTTCAATAAATTCAAAATTCTTTTCTGCAGTAAATTTTTTAGCAAAATTATCTCCAATCAAAGTGATATTATCCCAAGAACCTCGTTTAATAACTCCTGCAACTTGCCCCCAAGTATTTTTTCCAGAACTAATTAAGGCCAGTAATTCCATTTAGAAAATGAATTGAATAAATTTATAAGGATTTGTATAATTTATAATATGAAAAAGGTTAATAATCTTTAAAAAATTTAATAAACATTTCAAAAATAAATAAAATAAAAAATGCTTGAGAAAATCTATAAAATAAAAAGGGGGATTTGCTTTAAATAAATGAAAGATCTTCCATTAAACGAAATAACCTTAAGAAAATATGAAAAACCAGAGAATCTTGAAGAGAGAGAATTAATCAGAAAAATCTGCTTATCATTAGGATTATTACAATTAGCAGATTCTAGGGATATTATTATTGACATTTTATTTGTTTTGATTAAGGCAAATAAAAATAAAGAAGAACTATCATCTGAACAAATAAAGATAAAAGTTACAGAAATAAGAAAAAAATATAATCTAGAATCCAAAGGACTTACTGAATCAAATATCCGTCGGCAATTAAAGAGATTAGCAGATTTTATGTTAATTAAAAAATCTGGGAATAAATATTTTTTGACTGAACATTCTTCTTTAAAAGAAATTTTCGAAGAGACTATTGAGAAATTTATTATTCCTCGAATAATAAAAAGGGTTAAGGAATATTTAGAAGAATTGGATAAAAAAGAAATTTTATAAATGAATCACTACATTAATCAGAATCTAATTCTTTAAAAAATATAAAAACAAAAATAAAATAAACCTATCTCTTTCTTTTAACTGGTTTTCTCTTCTTCACAGTTTTTTTTATTATTTTTCTTTTAACTGGTTTTCTCTTCACAACCTTTCTTACTACTTTTTTCCTTACTGGTTTTCTTTTAACTGGTTTTCTCTTCACAACCTTTCTTACTACTTTTTTCCTTACTGGTTTTCTTTTAACTGGTTTTCTTTTAACTGGTTTTCTCTTCACAGTTTTTTTTGTTACCTTCTTTTTTACCATCGATGTACCTCCTTTTTCCAAAATAATAAATTAATAGTGTAATCTTCATATTTAAATTTTTCTTTATTTTTTAATTTGATAAAATATTAAAATAAAATAAAATAAATCAAAATAAATAATACTTTAAGAAAGAAAAATAAT
>CAYZWY010000018.1:0-3846 GCA_964482315.1 Candidatus Woesearchaeota archaeon
ATTAAATTGCTTATAGAAAAACTTATAAACCCCAAAAATTTATAAAAAAAATGCAAAAATTAACAGAATTAACAGAAGAAATTATTACAGAATTAGATGGAAAATTAAAAAAAGATAGAAGAAAAGCCCTAACAGAACTTCATGAAAAAGGATATAATATTAAACCATATTTAGAAAAAATATTAAAATGTTCAGATGGAATTCATTGTGGTCCAAAAGATGAAGGATTTAAGTTTACTCGATTTTCAAAAGATAATCTTTGGATTTATAGTTTAAATGACCACAAAACTTATTTTATTTATCAAGAATTAGTAGATAAAAGTTATAAGCCTTGGCCAAAATAAAATTTTTAAAGTTTTTTCTTTTGAAAGGGTAATGAATCTTCTTCAGTTATTTCTTTTGAATTTGCAAGATAATTTTCATAATTTCTGAATCTGTCTTCTTCAAAATTCATTTGATTATTAAAAATTTTCATATTTGTATTTGCATTTTGCCACTGATTTAAATTGATTGATTGATTTTGGAAATCAGAATTAAAATCTTGACTTAAACTCATATTTCTTATGTTATTTTTCTGAAATTGAAAATTTTGTTGGGAATTAAATTTTTGAATTTCAAAATTTTCTTTTATGGATTGATTATTTTCTGCATTATTAATATAATCTGGGGAAAAATAATTTTCTGATTGATTTAAATCTTTAAAGGATTCTGAAGAATTATTCTCTGTTGAATTTCTTGTTTTTGAATCTTTTAAATTAGATTTATTGTCTTCACAATTTTGTTCTAAAAAGGGGGTAATTTCTTTTATTCTTGAAGTTAAAGATTCTGATCCTCTTTCTTTAATCTTTTTAGAAACTAATTCTTTACTTTTAGAATTATTTATTTGCTTATCAAATTCCTTGAAAATCTCTTTTAATCCTTTAAGATTAATATTATCTTTTAATTTTTGTTTTGTATTTTTCTGCTTTTTGTTTATATCCCTTTGCTTTTTATTCTCTTTTTTCTTATTATTTTGCGTTTTCATTTGATTTATTTAAAACCAAAAAATTTCTCAGAAGAAGATGTTGGGGATTTTTTTTCTGCTTCTTTTACATAAGGAAGAGAAGCCATACCATGTGCTTTTTTATAAATATCAAAAACATTATAGCAATTATTTATAGCATTTGCTTCTGCAATACTTCTTATATATTTTTCAGGATATTTATCTGGTTTAATCCCTATTTTCTTTAAAATTTCAATTTTCTCTTTTTCTTTTTCTTTAGGATCTTCAGATTTATTTTTTATTTTTTTATTTGGTTTTAAAAATGAGAAAAGTGCTGAAAAAGGATCTGAATTTTCTTGTTCCTTTCCAGAATTTTTATCCTCTTTTTTATCAGAAAAAAATTCATCTATATCTACTTTTAATTGTAATAAAGAATCCTCAGTCATACCTTCTATTAATTTTAATGAATCTTCTAAATCAGATTCATTTAATTTTTCTTTAAAGAGAAGAAATTCTTCATTATTTAATGCATAAGCTTTAAATCCGATTTCAACTCTCCCCCCAAAAACATAATGTTGACCGGCCTTACTGGGTATACCTCTGAATCTAAAATCCACAAAAATAATTGAATGATAATCTCTTAAATTCTTTATTTTTTTAAAATCTTTTGGTAAATTTTTAGAAATTATTTCTTCATCTATATTGACTTTATTTTTTCCCATTAAACTTAATTGCAACAAAATTGTATTAAAAATATTGACTAATGCAGGATTAGTTGATAAATCCTCATTCGCTGTTAATTTCTGATTTGCTTTAAGATAAGGTTTTGCCCATCTTGCATTTAATTTTAATGCATTTACTTGACTCTTTAAATAAATTTTTTCTATTTCAAATCTTTTTTTTAATTCTTGCTCACTTCTTTCTTTCCATTCAAAAAATTCTTGAATTCTTGGTTTTAAAATTCTTTTGACCCTTTCATTAAGATCTAAAGTTTGTATTTGTTTTATAGAATTTGTAACTAGAAATGCGTCTCTTAATGTAACAAAATTTAAATTTCCTGCAGTTAAAGCATTTATACTTCCTTGACCTCTTTGCAAATCTACTTTATCCATCCAAATTTGTTTTAATGCTAGAAGCCCTGCTTCAGATACTAGTTTATCCTTAGATTTTGCATTTTCATATTGTTTTAATCTTAATTTAAATTCTTTTAAATCATAAATTAAATTAATAATTCCTTTTAGAATAGAATTAACAACACCTAAAACTCTAGAAGCTTCTTGCTGCATATGACTTGCTTTTCCTTGTAATTCTGAGAAATGCCCACTTCCTGGAGAAGAACAAAAATTATCAATTATTTTTTCTACATCTCCCCCAAACATTCCATTTAAAAAATCTAATATCCAAAAATAAACTGGTTCTAAAGTTTCTGTTGGAGAATCATATGTTAAAACATGCTCTGCAGAGGGCCTTCCCTTTTTTTTATAGTACGGACTTACTTTTTCAATGATTTCTTGAATATATTCCATTTTCTTTAATTTTTATATAAGTTCCTTTAATTTTTAATATATGTTTCTTAAGTTTATTAATTTTTCTTTATCCTGTTAATTATAATTTCTTTGATTTTTATAATTTCTTTGATTTTTATAATTTCTTTGATTTTATAATTGCTCTCATTTATTCTTATGATTTTTAATAAAATCCATTATATTTTTCCTTTCGAATTTTATTATTTTTCCATCTTTAGCATCTATTAATACTTGAAGGATAATTAATTGATCTAACATACAAGTCAGATTCCAGATTAATTTCTTTTCATAATTTTGAAGAACTGCAATAATTTTATGGATTTTTGCGGAAATTTTCCTCTCTAATTTTTCTTTATTAATTATTTCCTCTAATTCTTCTAATTCAACAGAAACCTGTGGTTTTTCTTCAGGAATTTTTTGTTGTAAGGGGGTTAATTTTAATTTGGGGGGAATTTCAGTTTGAATTAATTTATCCTTTTTGAAATTTATTTCATCTTTATCATTTAATTCAAATGTGAAAATTTTCTTAGAATTTTCATCTAAATAGTCTAAAGATCTTTTAGTATCATTACTTAAAAAATCAAGAATGAAAAAACCAGCACAAAGTTTGATAGAAGGATTTTCTTGCTTAAATTTTTTGAATGCCATTGAATTAGTAATTCTTTCATAAGTATGTTCAAATATTTTCATATTTTAAAAAGAAGAATAGTGTTTTTAAGATTTGTTATTTAAAATTATTATTAAAATTTTCTAAGAACTAAAAATCTGATTAATTAGAAATTAACCTAGATTCTTGATTTAAGATTCTAAAGCCTGAAATCGCAAAAACTTTATATATAGAGCTTAATTGATTTTATAATGAAATTAAGATCAAGAACTCTTGGGTTTTTTATATTATTTATACTAATTATTTTATCATTGAATTTATCAATAAATCTTATTTGTGCAGGAGTTTATTTTTCTCAACCAGAATCAACCTACAATGTTGGGGAAACTATTCTAAATAGTATAAATATCAACCCTTTAGAATCTGGACCCTTAAGAATTGAACTTATATGCAAAGATGAAAAAACCCTTGTTCTTTATGATAGTAGTCCTCAAGAAAATATTGATTTCGAATTACCTTTAACTTTCACACATGATTTAAAATTAGTTGGAGATTGTTATTTTTCAGCAGAATATTTTAGTAAAATATATAATAGCCGAGAATTTGAAATCTCTAAAACATTAATAGTTTCATTAAACACTGATTCTTTTTTTGCTAAACCAGGAGATCAAATTATAATTGAAGGTGATGCTAAGAGATTAAATAATGTTTTAATTAATGGAGAAGTTAAA
>CAYZWY010000018.1:3946-9527 GCA_964482315.1 Candidatus Woesearchaeota archaeon
AATGAAGATAATGGAATTTTTTATGGAGAAATTAGTGATGGAAAATTTTTATTAAATATTACCTTAGCAAAAAATATTGCTGCAGGAGATTATAAAATAACAGTTCTTGCTTATGAACCAGATATTTTTGAAGAGAGAACTAGTGAGGGGCTTGCATACTCTAATCTAAATATAGCACAAACCTTAACAAAAATCGATTTAGCAATAAATGAGCAAAGTTTAGATCCCGGAGATATAATCGAAATAAAACCAAGATTATATGATCAATCCAATGTTTTAATTTCTCAAGATGTTTCAGTGATTATCAAAAATGAAAATTCAAATAGAATTTTTGAGAAAATAGTTAAATCAGAAAATACAGTAAAATATGAAATTCCAACCAATATCAGTTCAGGATATTATGAAATTGAACTGACTGCTGGTTCTTTAGAATTAATCAAAAAATTTTATATTAATAAAAAAGAAATTGTAAGTTTTGATCTAAAAAATACTAGTCTTACAATAAAAAATATTGGAAATCTCCCGCTTGAAAAATATCCTATTCAAATTAATTTAAATGGTAAATCTTTTATTAAAAAAGTCGATCTTAAAAAAGGTGAAGAAATAGAATTTAAATTATTAGGAGATGGAGAATATGATGTTGAAATTTTTAGTGGTGAGAATAAATATTCAAAAAATGGCGTCATTTTAACAGGATATGCCACAGAGGGTGTTGCTTCTATTAAAGAAAATTCTCTTCTCTTTTTAAAAACCCCAATAGTTTGGATTATTTTTATCATTATTCTTTTAGGTGGAGGATTATTTTTATTTAGAAATATTTTTAAGAAAAAATCTTTTGCATATTCTGTTTCTAATAAAAAAAATCAGATGAATAATAAGGTAGAAAATGGATCCAAAATAAAACAAGAAGGAGTAATAAGAAAAAATAAAGATTCTAAAGAACTTATTGAATCACAAAAACAAGATAAAAACCCTAAAGAAATAACTAATAAAAAATTAATTCAAGCAGAAAAAGTTCTTGTTTTAAACGGACAAAAAAATTTAGCATGTATTGTTGCTTTAAAAATTAAAAATAAATTATCGCAGTTCGCAAAGGGAGAATTAGAGAAATTACTTGAAAAAATTTCTGAAAAAAAAGGTGCACCATATAGGCAAGGAGATTTTATTTTTACGATTTTGAGTCCAATTATAACTAATTCTTTCAAAAATGAATTAAATGCTGTAAAAATTGCTGAAGAAATTCTTTTATTTTTAAGAAAACATAATAATAAATTCAAAGATAAAATTAACTTTGGACTTGGAATTAATTCTGGAGAAATAATTAATACATTTAATAAAAATAAATTAGAATTCACGAGTTTAGGTAATTTTATTGTGATTGCAAAAAACCTTGCAGAAGTTTCAAATGAACAGATCTTAGTCTCTGAGGGAATTTATAAAAAAAACTTTTCTGAAATTAAAACTAAAAAAAGTATTATTGATAATAAAGAATTTAATGAACTTGACAAAATAATTGATAGAGAAAGAAATAAAAAATTTATTCAGTCATTCTTAAAAAGAATGGGCGAAGAAAAAGCTTAAATTTCTTTGAATAAATTATAATCTTGAAGTATCTTTTCCTTTTTAATAAAATCTGGATCGTGGATTTCTAAAGAAATTATTTTACCTTCTGGAGAAATTTGAATATTTGAAATATAATTTAGATCTAAAGGAGTATATTTTATAATAAACCTTAGAGAATCTTCTTCTAAATCCCTTATAGATTGATTATTTGATACTAATTTATTTGTTTCATATGCCGCACCAAAAATTGACTCTGTTTCATTTCCTCTTGGTGCTTTTATTAAAATTCTTTCTAAAATAAGCCCCTTTATCTCTCCTTTTTCCATAAAAAATTTTGCCTTGTTAAATAAATTATTTTGAAAAATTTCTAGAATTTCTAATTTTTCTTTTAAATGATTTTTCATATAAAAAGAAGGGGAGAATCTTATAAAAATATTATTATAATTTAAAAGATTATAAAAAAAGACTATAAAGATTAAAATATAGATTGAAAGAAAATTTCTTCTAAAAAAATTACATTCTCTCTAAAACTTGAATCCTTTTTCTAATTGGGGGATGCGTAGCAAATAAATTATCTTTTTTTCTATTCATTTTCTTTCTAAAAGGGTCAGAAAAAAATAGGGGAGCAATAGCCTTATTAATTACCTTTTTATTTTTAAATTCTTCTTTTAATTTTAAATGCTTAGATTCAAAATTTATTTTTTTTAATGCCTTGATCAATCCAGTTGGAGAACGAATAAATTTAACTGCAGAAGCATCAGCAGCATATTCTCTTTTTCTAGAAATTGCTAATTGAATAATAAAAACAGTTATTGGCGCAAGAATTGCAAAAACAATCCCGATAATCATGAAAATTGCTTGAGAATTATTTCTATTTCTGCCAGAAGAAAAACTACTAAACCAAAGACTTCTTAAGAAAATCTGGGAGATTATTGAAATCATTCCGACCATTACTGCAACTAGTGTCATAAATCTTATATCATAACTAGCAATATGACTTAATTCGTGTGCTAAAATTCCCTCGATTTCTGATTTTTCTAATTTTTTAAAGGTTCCAGTAGTAATACAGATAATGGAATTTTGAGGATTTCTTCCAGATGCAAAAGCATTTATCTGATCATTTTCCATAATATATAATTTTGGCTTAGGAAGTCCTGAAGCCAAACATAATCCTTCTACAGAATTATGATACTGGGGGTAATTTTCCCTTTTAGCAGGTTTAGCATTTACAGAAGCTAAAGCAATTTTAGAAGAAGAATAATACATAATAAATAAATAAGATGTTGAAAAAAGAACTGCAATAATCATAATCAAAGTAAAATATTCAGAACCTATTGAAGAACCTATAACCCAACCTAATAAAAGAAAAATCAAAAAAATAATAAACATTAAAAAGAAAGATTTTAGTTTATTTTTTGAAATCTGATCATAAAAGGAAATTCTAATTTTTGTTTTTATTTTTTCCATTAAAGAAAGAAATATTTGTAGTTTTAAAATTTAACTAATAATTAAAAATTAAGAATTATAAATCAATTTCAGGAACTTTTTTTGTTTCTTCAGAAATTTTTAGATAATCTTTTTTCTTTCGACCATATAATCTAAAAAATAAAACTCCTGGAAATTTTTCAGAGGCATTTTCAAGGAATAGAACAGCATCATTATAATATTGTCTTGCATATGCAATTTTATCTTCTATTGCTGACAATTCTGTTTGTAAGTGTAAATAATTTTCATTTGCTTTTAATTGTGGGTAATTTTCTGCAATCGCGAAAACAGATTTTAATGCATTTTGAAGCTGATCTCCTGCCTTAATTTTTTCATTAATTCCTTTTGTTCTTAATAAAAGACTTCTTGCCATTGTTACATTTTCCATAATTTTTCTTTCATGCTTTGCATATCCTTTTACAATTTTGACTAAACTTGGAACTAAATCTCCTCTTTTTTTTAATTGAACATCAATTTGTGCTGTACTATTCTTTATTCTATTCTCAAGAATAACAAAACGATTATAATAATAAATACAAATTGCTATAATGAAAATAGCTATGCCCAAAATAAAATAGATTGCCATATTTTCTTTAATTTTCTATTGTTTATAAAAGTTTTGATATACTTAAAAAAATTAAATTTAAAGGCCCTTATAATTTTAACTCCAATAATTAAAATAGCAAATTAAAAAATTTGATCAAAATTTAAAATTCAATAGATTTTTGGAATACAAAAATTTAAAAAGAAAGATATCTTTAACCCCCTATGGAAAGAAAAAAAATAATAATTATTAGTATCTGCTTATTGATTATTTTTGCTTTTGTTGAATATTTTATTTTTTCAGGCAATGTTATTTCAAATTCAAATAAAGTAGATGACCAATTTAAGTCTTGTTTGCAACAACAAAATATCACACTATATATAAATTCTGAGAACTCTACTGAAATTTTGAAAAAAATGAATCTTATAAATGATTTTGAATTTTCAGAGTATCTTGAAAATATTAAAATTAGGAATTGTTTCAGAAATGAACAAATTTGTTTAGATAATTTAATAGACAAATTTCCAACATGGGAAATAAATAGCAAGAAAATCATAAGAGATTTACAATTTAGTGAATTAAAAGAGATTACTGGATGTAAAATTTAATAAATTCATAAATAAGAAATTATTCTAAAATTTATCTTTTAAAAGAAACCTTTAATTAGTGAAAGTCTTTAAAAATTAATATAGTTATCTTAAACAAAATGTTATATTTAATAGGGTTAGGGCTTAATGAATCAGGATTGAGTAAAGAAGGAATTAAGATAATAAAAAAATGCAAAACAGTTTATCTAGAGGCTTATACTATAGAATTTCCTTATAAAATTGAAGAGTTAAAATTAAATAAAAAAATTATTGAATTAAAAAGAGAAGAAGTAGAATCAAATAAATTAATAAAAAAAGCGAGAAAAGAAGATATTGCATTACTAATTTATGGTAGTCCTTTATTTGCAACAACCCATATTAGTTTAATTTTAGAAGCGGAAAAACAAAAGATAAAAACAAAAATTATTTATTCTGCAAGTATTTTTGATGCAATTGCAGAAACTGGATTACAATTGTACAAATTCGGAAAAATTCTAAGTATGCCTCAATGGACAAAAAATTATCAACCCAAAAGTTTTTTGGATTTTTTTGAACAGAATGAATCTATTAAAGCGCATAGTCTTATTCTAGTAGATATTGGATTGAATTTTAAAAATGCTTTAAAACAATTAGAAGAATCTTTTATAGATTTCAAAGGAAATAAAACTAATATAAAAAAGATTTTGATTTGTTCTAGGATGGGAAGTAAAAATGCAAAAATTATTTATAGAAATATGAAAGATTTAAAAAAATTGTCAAATAAGAAAATTTTAGCCCCCTTTTGTTTTATAATTCCTTCAAAAATGCATTTTTTGGAAAAAAACTTTGTTGAAAAATTTTCTTAATTTTTCATCTGGATACATTTATAAATATGAATTTCTTTTCATATTAATATGGTAAAAAAAATAAAAAAGATTGCTCAAAATCCTTATCATCTTTTTTTTAAAAATTTGGCGAATCCTTTAAAAATAAAAATTATAACTAAATTAAAAGAAAAACCCCTTGCTGTAAAGAATTTAGCAAAAGAACTCAACGAAGAACAATCTAAAATTAGTCATGCACTTTATTTATTAAAACATTGTTCAATTGTAAATTATAAAGAAAAAGGTAGAACAAAAATTTATAAATTAAATAGAAAAACAATATTACCTTTATTAAAATTAATAGATAAACATAAGGCCCAATTTTGCAAGGGAATTGAAGAGAAAAATTAAATAAAAATAAAATGAGAATCCATAAAAAATAAAATGATAAATACACTTCAACCAATCTACTTAGATAATGCTGCAACAACAAAGGTAGATGAAAGAATAATCAAAACAATATCCCCTTATTTCAATAAAAAATATGGGAATGCAAGTTCTCAACATTTTTTTGGACAAGAAGCAAAAATAGCACTAGA
>CAYZWY010000019.1:0-8175 GCA_964482315.1 Candidatus Woesearchaeota archaeon
TCTTAATGGGATTAATTGGTGGTGAAAGATTTAGTAAATATGTTTGGTTTGGTTTAGGGGCCATTATTTTTATTGTTATTGTTATTGTTTCCTTGGCACGTTTTAATCTATTAAACTTGAATTTAAATTATAGTGGAAATTGGTTCAGTCAAAGTTGGCCAACTATTCTAATCTTCTTAGTTATTTTTGGTCTTATTTTTTTAATTATTAAATCTGGAGGAAAGAATACAGGTTAAGATGGCATTAGATATCTCTGGGCTAAATTTTTTCATGCCTATTTTTAGTTTTTTATTTGTATTCATAATTGTTTATTCTCTTCTTTTCAAAACTAAAATTTTAGGAGAAAGTAAATTTGCAAATTTAATAATCAGTTTTATTTTTGCAATTATCTTTATGAGTGTTTCTTCAATGAAATTATATGTTGAAACAATTCTTCCATGGGTTATTATATTGCTAGTAGTTATGTTTCTTATCTTTTTAATTGCAGGATTTTCTACAAAAGATTTAACTAAGATTATGACGCCAAAACTTGCATGGGTTTTTATAGGAATTTTAATTTTAATATTTTTAATATCTGCAATTAAAGTATTTAATCCTATTTTTCATCCAGATTTGGTTATTAGTTCTGGGGATTCTGGAGCAACTTTTTTTGGTCAAATCAAATCTTTTTTTAATTCTTCAAAAGTTTTAGGAAGCATTTTACTATTGGTTATTGCTGGAATTGTTGCGAAAGTTCTTACAAAAAAATAAAAGAGATTTTTTATTTTTAAAAGAGTAAAATAGTTCAAGAGAAAATATTTTTTTGATAAATTTTTAAAAATGGTTTGTATTGTTAGAATTCTTAGGGGGCAGGCAAATAAAAAAATTTTTATCTTAAATAATCTTCAAACCCAATTTTTGATTTTGTTTTTCGTTTAGAATTAATTTTTTTTGTGGTTGATTTTATTTCTGAGTTCTTTGGCGTTATTTTCAAGGCTTTTTCTTGAGTTATTTTTTGTAATTCTCGAAAATTGTTTGTTAAAGGATTCAATATTTTTGAAAAAGAATCTTGGGTTGCGCGCATTTCTTTAGAAATATTTTGAATATCTTCCCCATAACCTCCAATTTTTCTTAAAATAGCTGTTTGCAAATCACTAAAATTTTCTTCGATTTTTGTTAATCTTTGATTTACTCTTTTTATCTCAAAAATTGCATCTTCTTGAAATCTTTTAAATAAAACTATACTTTTTTTTATTCCTCTGATTTTTTCTTCAATAATTTGTTCAGCAATATCATTTATTGTTTCAACATCTGTAAAATTATTAGATTGTTGCTCTGGTTGATATTCTGGATAATTCTGTTGAGGGATGGTTTGTTCAGGATAATTCTGATCCCCTGTTTGATTATATTGTTCTTCTGACTGATACTCTGGATAATTTTGCTCAGGATAATTCTGATCCCCGGTTTGATTGTATTGTTCTTTTGATTGATACTCTGAAGAGTTTTGTTGGTGATAATTGGGTTGGCCAGGGTTTTGTTTTTGATAATCTTGTTGGGGATAATTTTGTTCTGGTATTTGAGATTGTTGTTCTGATTTATATTCTGGATAATCTTGTTGAGGATAATTTTGCTCAGGGGTTTGATTTTGATTATTAGAAGAATTTTGTGAGGAATACATGATGCTGGGGGACATTCCCCTTTCACCGGAATTTATTTTTATATTTTCTTGTTTTAGGGGGGTATTTTGATTCAGGATAGAATTTTCAGGATTTTCTGGTTCAAATTTAATTGCAGATTTTATTTTTGATTGAGAAAGTGCTTCATTAATCTCTCTAGGGGAAATTCCTTCTTGACTTAAAATATTTATTATTTGTGGTTCAGTCAACCCCTGTTTTTCCATTTTGTTTATTTTATCTAAGATTCCCATTTGATATTTTTACAATATTTATTGTTATTTTCTTTTAATAAATTCTTTCTTTTTATTATTTTTTAATAATTCTTCTTTAACTATTTTTTCAATGTCTTCAATTCGCGCAAAGTTTAATGGCTGAAAAATTTTCATTTGATGCTCTAAAATTTCAACTTCAGATTTTTTTGCTAAATTTTCTAATTCATTTAAGATTTTTTTTATGAATAATTTTAAAGAACTAATTTCAAAAGTGTTTTGTTTAATTTCTTTTTTTAATTTAACAAGTTCTTCTTCAAATTCTTTTTTTGTGAGAACTAAATTTTCCCCAATTAGTAAAACTCGATTTTTGATTAACCTCTGTTTCTCTTCTAATTCTGTCAAATTTATTTGATAATTTGAAATAGAATTATCCAAATTTTCTTCACCTATTTTTTCTGAATTTTTATTCATCTTCTTTTTCTTCAATTTATTTATGTTTAATAGGTTTAAAATTGTTGCGTTAAGTGTTGATTATATGGTGGTGGATTATAAAAATAAATAAAAAATATGGATTTTTTTATACATAGATTTTAATATAAGAAAGTTTTTTAATGATTGAAATGTTATTCAAACCAGAAACCCCCCTGTATACTTATGAGATTATCAGAGAATCTGGGCAGCAGGTTGCCTATGTAAATTACCTTGGCGCAAATTTCTTCCCAAGTATTTCAGAAAATCCTGAAGTTATGTTAAGAACAATAGATCTTTTAATTGAAGCTCCTAATCTTTCTAGAATTGTTTTTGTTCAGCAAAGAAATTATAGCTATGATTCTGAACAAGTTTTTATGCTTCAGGAGATTGCAAACTTATATGTCTATTTAACTAAACAAGAAAAAATTCTTTCTCCGTCTAAACTATCTATTATGAATTCTCAAGAGATTCGTAGGAGATACAGCGATGTTAGTTATCTTTTAATAGTCTTAAAAAGAGACCCAATTGCATGTTATCTTTTGTTGAAGAGACTTATTAATGGGGAAAAATTGAATTTAGAACAGACTAGCAAGGATTTAAGATTAGATAAATTAAGTTATATAAGAATTTTAGAAAAATTTTATTTTTCTTTAAAAAATTTAAAGCTAATTAAAAATTGTGAAGAATTTTTATCAAATTATTCTATGAATAAAAGGACGATTTATAATAATCTTTTCAACTCCGAGATTATCCCAAATTTTACATTCACTAGATTAGTTTCTCTTTTACCAAAGGATGCAGAAATTTTGAGTCAGTATACTATTGGGGAAGGTGAAGATAAATCTTTTGTAACAATTTTAAAAAGAAAAAGAGATGCAAAATATATTTATCATTTAATGCCTCCGGAATATTCTTTAGATGAAGATAAACAAAGTTTATTGAATCTTGCAAGAACTGTTTTAATTGAGCATGAACCTAAAGCAGATGAATTCACAGATCCTGAAAAGACTAGGCAAGTTTTTTTTAATGTTTCAAGAGATTTATTAAGAGATTTAGGAGAAAGCAAGAAAATAAAATTAAGTTATGATGAATTAAATAAGCTTTCCAAAATTTTAGTTAGGCATACAATTGGTTTTGGTTTAATTGAAGTTTTGTTGCAAGATAAAAATTTGCAGGATATTGTTCTAAATGCCCCAGTATCTCTTAATCCAATTTATCTTAGACACGCGGAATTTGATGAATGTATTACAAATATTATTCCTAGTAGGGAAGATGCAGATTCTTGGGCAACTAAATTTAGAATGATCTCTGGAAGGCCCTTGGATGAAGCAAATCCAATTTTAGATTGTGATTTAATGTTAAAAAATATTAAAGCAAGAATTGCAGTTATTCAACAACCATTATCTCCTAAAGGATTATCATATGCAATTAGAAGACATAGAGAAGACCCTTGGACCTTACCCTTATTTATCAAAAATAAAATGTTGAATAGTTTTTCAGCAGGGCTTTTTAGTTTTTTAATTGATGGTGCAAGAACAATTTTAGTTGCAGGGACAAGATCTGCTGGAAAAACAAGTTTGTTAGGCAGTTTAATGTTAGAGATTATGTCTAAATTTAGAATGATTGTTATCGAAGATACATTAGAATTGCCAGTAGAGTATTTAAGAAAATTAAAATATGATATTTTGAGAATGAAAGTTAGAAGTAGTTTATTGAAAACAAGTCCAGAAATTGGTGCAGATGAGGGAATTAGAGCAAGTTTAAGATTAGGCGATAGTAGCTTAATTGTTGGTGAAGTAAGAAGTTTAGAGGCTAAAGCATTATATGAGGCTATGAGGGTTGGGGCATTAGCAAATGTTGTTGCAGGAACAATCCATGGAGCAAATCCATATAGTATTTTTGATAGGGTTGTTAATGATTTAGAAGTGCCTATCACTTCATTTAAAGCAACTGATTGTATTATTGTTGCGAATCCAATTAAAACTTCTGATGGATTAAGCTCAAAAAAAAGAGTCATGCAATTGACAGAAGTTAGAAAGCATTGGACAAAAGACCCTGAAGAAGAAGGTGGTTTTGTTGATCTTTTAAGTTATAATGTTGAAAAAGATGAATTAGAACCAAGCGAGGAATTAATCAATGGAGATTCAGAAATTATAAAAGAAATCGCATCTAAAGTAAAAGGATGGGCAGGAAATTGGGATGCAGTTTATGATAATATTTTATTAAGGGCAAAAATAAAACAGGAATTAGTTAATCTTAGTGAGAAAATTAAAAGACCAGATATTTTAGAAGCAAGGTTTAATGGTTTATCTAATAATATGTTTCATGAATTCTCTAAAGAAGTCCAAGAAGAAGTTGGTCTTCCTTTAAGTGAAAAGGTTTTCCCTTTATGGCAAAGTTGGTTGAAGAAAGAAGTTAAAGGGAAAAGGGTTTAGATTAATCTTCATTCCAGGAAATTTCAATAGTTTCTCCGGTAATTACATCTTTTATAACAGCAAAACTATAAGCAAAACCCCCCTGATCAGAACCTTCTTCAATAACAAATGGTCCATCATAGGTTATTTCAGGAATGCAAGGCTCAAAATCTTCATTTAAGCAATATTTATAATTTCCATTGCCATTTGTAATTTTAATTTTATATTCATAATAGGTTTGATAATCTTGCCATTGATAATTCCATACCCTCCAAGTATTATAAATTATTTCATATTCAAGGGGATTATAGCCTGAAAAAGAATAAACAGGAAGATAATAATAATCAGAACCAGAGCTAACCCTATAATAAGTTCCAGGAATTGTTGGTAAAGCAAGGCCTATATTAACTATCTCTCCGCCTCCATAAAGTTCATTTATGTTTTTACAATTAGTACCATTCATTCCACAATATTGGCCTGCACTAATTTGTCCATTAACATCAAGAGTCGTTTTAGGATTTATTGTTTGGATTCCAAAAAAAACAGGGCCTTGCGTGCCAGGTGTTTTTAATACAATACTTCCTTGAGGAATCCCGAGAGTAAGAATATTATCTTGCCCCATTATAATTTCTGGCGTTATAATCTTATCTGCTCTAATTTCATTTATGAATTTTGTCCAATCAATTTCATCAACATCATGCCCCATTACAGAGGGATCGGCTCCAGAATTATATGCAATTATGATTCCAACACCAACAAGAAAAACAATTATTGCGCTCAATAAATACATCTCTTTTTTTTGAATATTAATTGTAATCATCTTAGTATATTAATTATAATCATCTTAGTATATTAATTATATATAATCTATAGAAATCTTAGTTTAAAAAGATTTTGATATTTGATTTTTTAAAAAATTAATAGGAACTTATGCGCACAGTTAGCATATTTTTTTATTGTAGAAAATTTTAGAGAAGTTATTGGGACGTAATAAAGAGAAGGCAAAATCTTTATATAGTATTTATTCTCACAATTAGTAATAAAACTACTAAATATGTGAAAAAATGCAAACATCAAAAAGACAAGCAAAAGCACTTGAAAAATTAGGGGGTTTAAAGGTTTTTACTGCGAGAGATATTAAATTACTTTTAAATTTGAATCAAACACAAACATATAATTTAATAAAATCCTTAAAAAAGAATAATCATATTGAAATAGTAAAAAAAGGACTTTACTGTCTTAAAGGAACTGATGAAATGATAATTGCTCCAAGGATAATTTACCCCTCATATATAAGTTTTCTTTCAGCGCTTAATTATTATGAATTAACAGATCAATTTAGCAAAAAAATTATATTAACAACAACTAAGAGAAAAAAATACAAAGATTATATTTTTGTAACATTAAAAAATGAAAGATTTTTTGGTTACACAAAAATAGATAATATAATTATTGCAGAAAAAGAAAAAGCACTAATAGATTCTTTATTACTCCCAAAGTACTCTGGGGGAATAAAAACAATCATTAATTGTTTTAAAGCAGATTTAAACACAAAAAAACTCTATAAATATGCTGTGAGAATAAATAGTAAAAGTGTGTTAAGAAGATTGGGTTATATCCTAGAAAAATTAGACATAAATTTCAATTACAAATTAAACTTAGGCAAAGGATATGAATTATTAGATCCAGCAAAGCCTAAAAAAAATAATTACAACAAAAAGTGGCTTTTGGATGTGAATATATGATCTCTGTTGATGAATTAAAAAAAATTAAAGAAATAAGAAAAACTAAGTTGTATTATGCAGAAAAAGAATATTTACAATACATCTTCTTAAATTCAATTTCAAAATATGCAGAAGATTTTGTTTTCAAAGGGGGCACTTGTTTAAGGATTGTTTATGAATTTGAAAGGGCATCTGAAGATTTAGATTTTAATACAAATTTAACAATAAATAGAATTAAGAAAATAGTAAAAAATTCTTTAAAACATTTTGAATTATTAAATATAGCATATGAAATATATTCTGAAAAAGAATTTGAAGGAAATTATAGGGTAGAAATAAGATTTAAAGGACTTTTATTCACAGGTCACAAAAGAACAACAAATACAATTAAAATAGACTTTAGTAAAAGAAAAACATTTACCAAAGAAGCTCAGATTGTAAAAAAATTGTTTTCAGATGTTCCACCATTTACAATAATTACTATGGAAAAAGAAGAACTACTTGCAGAAAAACTAAGGGCTCTTTGTATGAGAAAACAAGCACGAGATCTTTATGATGTTTGGATGTTAATAAAAATGAAGATACCAATAAATAAAAAAATCTTAAATAAAAAACTAAAAGAGGATAATATTCAAAAATTTAAACTGGATTTCCCCTCGAAAAGGGAATACCAAAATGATCTAAAACTTTTAGTAAACAATATTCCCAAGTATGAGCAAGTAACCAAAGATATTAGGGGTTTTATTGATAGTCTTTCTTAAACAGTATATCAGAAAATTTTTATCCTAATGACCTTTTTATTCTAAATAAAATATTAATAAGAATTTGGGGGGGATGTGATGAGCGGATTATTATGTGATGAAAGTTTAAGGGTGGAGGTTGACTTCTTAAACCTAAAGGATTATTGTTAATTATATTAATTATTGTTAATTAGGATTTTATTAATTACTTTTCTATTTATCCAAATGCCCTTCTGAAATCAATTATTTCTGCAGAATTAACTTCTGGGATTTCTCTTAATGAATCTAATAGGTTGTCTGTAGAAACATCTTCTTGCCAGGCAAAAAGAAAAATTAAAGCATTTAAACCAAAAGCAATTGGTTTTTTTTCTGATTGAATATTTAAGGCTTTTCTTTCAGTGAGTATGGTTTTTACTTTTTTTTCAATTAAGTCTAAATTACTTTCTACACTTGTTGGCATAATCTTTATTTTAATTGCTGCAATTCCCATAGTTCTTTTTAAAAAAAATTATTTATAAATCTTTAGATGTTTTTGAGATATTCTTAATTATAGTAATATTTTAAAAAATATCCAAAATTCTAAAAGAATAAATTTTTGCAAAAATTTATAATAGAATTTTTCTTTTGTGTTTTTATGTTAACAGAAGAACAATCAGAGATAATCAAGAAACAGCTTTTAGAACAATTAGAGAATTCATCTTTGGAAAACAAAGAACAAATAAAAGAATATGTCCAAAAGTTAGATGGGTTACAATTAGAAGAATTTCTTAAAAAAAATAAAATAATGATTAATGATTCTAATAATTCTTTAAATCCTGAGGTAAATCCCAATGCAAATTCTGATACTCTGAGTAAATGTCTTTTTTGTTCTATAATTAATGGGGAGATTAATTCTTATAAAATTGATGAGAATAAAAAATCTATTGCAATTCTTGAGATAAATCCTTTTTCTAGAGGTC
>CAYZWY010000020.1:0-7729 GCA_964482315.1 Candidatus Woesearchaeota archaeon
CGGATCGGGCGTGTTTTATTTTTTGTTTTATGGTTGTTTTATTAATAAATGGATCTGGGGTGTTGTTTTTTATTTTTTGCACAACCAAAATATTTATATAGTCATTGTATTATTAATCATACATATGTATAAAAAGATTAAATTTACAGAAAATACATTACAAGTATTAGCTCTATTCACAAATGATTTTAACAGAGAATATTATGTTCGGGAAGTTAAGAGATTATTAGAAATAAGTCCAAGAACAGCACAGCTTATTCTTGAAGATTTAGAAGATAAGGGAATTATAGAATCAAAAACTAGGGGCAAAATTAAAACATTTAAATTAAATTCAAACGATTTTACTAAACGGTATCTTGTTTTTGTAGAACAATACAAAGCAATTGCATTTTTAGAGAAGAGGCTTTTAATTAAAGAGATTATAGAAAAAATAACCCCCAACATAAAGGGAATAGGAATCCTATTTGGAAGTTATGTTAAAGGGTTGGAAAAAGAGGGTTCTGATTTAGATATTTTTATTGTTGGAAGTTATAACAATGATGAGATAAAAAGAGTCTCAAAAAATTTAGGTGTAGAAATAAGCATTAAATGTTACCCCTTAAAAAATTTTGAGAAAAATTTGAAAAAAGATATTCTTCTAAAAGAAGTTTTAAAAAATCACATAGTCTTTCTAAATGTGGAACAATTTATACGGGCGGTTTTCAAAAATGGATAAAATAAAATGGTGTGCAGGAAAGAAAGAAGGATTAAGTTTAATTGAACCAAACCCAGATTTAACCAATGCCTATATCAAAAAAGCAGAAGAAGCACTTGAATCAATGAGGGTAAACATAATCAAAGATTGGAAAATCTCAACTGCATATTACACAATTTATTTTTCTTTATATACTGTCTTGATGAAATTGGGTGTAAAATGTGAGATTCATTCTTGCACTATTGAATTTGCAAAAAGATTTCTCAGTGAATATTTCGAAGAGAAAGAATTAAATTTTACTGAAGACTCTTTGAAAGCAAGGGTTGATTCTCAATATTACATAGATAGAACTATCCCAGATGAGCAATATAACAGGATGATTCAAAAAGCTCCTGAATTTCTGGTCAAGTGCAAATCGGTTATTATCAAATTAAACGAAAAAAAGGTTAATGAAATAAGGGATAAATTTCGATCAAAGATAAATATCAAAAGGAAAAAAAGTGAATGACAAATAGAAAATCAAAATTTTCAACTTTAAATCATCTTTTGAATGTTGCTTCAAAATGGGAAAAATTAACAAAAAATGATTTTGAAGATAATGTGAAATAAGAAGTTCAAATCAAAAATTAACTATTCTTTTGGTTTTAATGATGTAAAATTCCCCCGGTTATATATTCTCATATTTGCATTGTTATAAAACTTTTTTACTGCCCAAGAGCATTGAAATTCAGAAAGTTCATAATTTAATTCAGATTCTACTTCTTCAGCTAATTTTTTTACCATTGGATTAAATTTACAAAATTTATCCCAGGGGCTGGCTTCAAGATCATCTAAACAGCCTATTTTTAATTCTCCCCATCTGAATTCAATTTTTTCCCACAATCTTTCTGCAGCGAGATTATATAATTCTCCTCTTTCTTCTTCAGGAACCTTATATGATTTTTCCATAATCTTTACCATATCTATTAGTATAAAATAAATCTTTATAAGCTTCTCTATTTATACCACTTTTAAGTTAATAAGGCCTATTTAAAACTCTTAGAAATTTTCTGAATATTATTACTCCCCAAATTAGTTAAATACTGGATCGAGCGTGTTTTATTTTTAGCTATTTTATCAAATATTGTTTGTGCCATTTCATTTGCAACTTCTTGTAGACTCTTATTATTTACTTTAATTATATGTAAATCTATATTTGAATGGCCATATAAATAATCTAATGCTTCTGCAAAATAATGTTTTAAATTAGTTAAATCCCTAAGATTTTCATGCATCTGCCACCCTTTTTTTCTATTAATTTCTGATTTCTTTTCTTCTTCTATTCTTTTTTCAATTCTTTCAACTGCAACTTTTGGATCAACATCCATATAGATTATTGTATCAGAAAATTTAGCCCTAGAAATTGCCTGAGCAATCTTTAATCTTAAATCCGAGGACCATTTTCTTGTAAATGGAAAATAGCATGTTGAATAAACCGCAGAGTCAATAATTCTATCCCTACCATATATTGTAATTTCAGGATTATATTTTGAAAATACTCTTTTATTAATTAAAGACCATAGAAATACATTAAAAATATTTACAGACGCCACACCCAATCGATTTTCTAGATTGCTAGCAAAAGTATTAACTCCTTCAATGCCCTTATTTAATCCAGTAAATAAGTATTCTCTACTTTTAGACACTTCTGGACCAGATATGTAGGTTGGTCTTCCAATTTTTGCTATTAAATACTGAGAAGCTAATTCATCTACCACTTTAGAAATAGCTGTGGATTTTCCACAACCATCAATTCCAGTAACTGATACCTTATATGCCATAATAAATAAGAAGAAAAAAACAGTATATAATTGTTTTTATTTGATAGTAGTTATAATTTCTTTCAACCCCACAAATATTGGGTGTTCTCAAAAATTGCCCATAATACACTAGGGATAAAACTAAACTTTTATTTGAATAATAGATTTATTAATTTATTAACTAAATAGTGATTACAATTAAAAAGATTTATAAACTATGAAATGCCTTTTTTTATTTATGTTAAAAAATTTACATCACATCCTTGATATACATATGGATCCAATAGCTCAAAAGAGCATTGCATCAATTGTAAAAGAATTATATTCAATGGGAGAAATTCAGGCATTATTTTGTGAAAATATCACCTCAGATGATTTTCCAATATCCATGGCATTAACATTAGAAAAAATGCCTATTGATGTAGCTCATTATTTTAGAGAATTAAAAAATTCAGATATTCCAGTCTATGGTGTTGAATCAAGGGAGTTGCATAGTGAATATATAGAAATTTTGCAAGAATTAGTTGAAAATGATAATGGGCAAAGATCTCTTAAAAATTTATTGACCATTATTCCAAGAGAAATTAGAGTAAAATCCAAAAGAGATTTATACTTTTTGAAACACATTAATAAAATTTCAGAAAAGGAAAGATATTCTAATGTGGCCTTGGTTACTGGTGATGGACATCAAAAAGGAATTGAAAAATTATCATCAAATTTAAATTGGGATTATCATCTGCATAAATGTGAGATAAGTGAAAAATCATATCACGAGCAGGTTTTGAAAAACTTATTTCCAAATCTTTAAAAACCCTGAGCCCTTTTTTAATAATATGAGTAAAACAGAAGAAAATTTAAGAAAAGCATTTTCTGGAGAAAGTCAAGCAAGAAATAAATATGATTATTTTGCAAAAATCGCAAGAAAAGAAGGATATAATTATATTGCTAAAATTTTTGAAGAGACTGCAGAAAATGAAAAACAACATGCAAAGGATGAATTTAAATTATTAAAGGGAATTGGTGATACTAAGAATAATCTTGCAGAGGCTATTGAGGGAGAAAGATATGAAACTGAAGAAATGTACCCTGAATTTGCAAAACAGGCAAGAGAAGAAGGCAATGAAAATGCAGCAAAATTATTTGAAGCAATTGCTGTTGTTGAAAAAGAACATGAAGAAAGATATAAAAAATTATTAAAATTTGTTGAAGAAGGCACTGTTTTTAAAAGAGAAAAACCAATAAAATGGAAATGTAGTAAATGTGGTCATGTACATATTGGAAAAGAACCTCCAGAAAGATGTCCCTCTTGCAATCACCCAAAAGAATATTTTGAACCAGCAGATATATGTCTTTAAATAACTAATATCTATTTTATATTCTGATCCTTTAATTGATTTAAAATATTTTAATTTATTACTAAATTTTCAAGATTTTTTGAATCTTTTTTACTTGAATTCTTTTTAAATATTTTTTCAGAAATTATCTTTATACCTAATGCAGCAAGAGCGCCACCATAATAACATGCAATATCCAAAGGATCAAAAGTTACTTGAGATGTTTTATCTAATAACGGTGCCATTTCTAAAATAGATAGAAATGTGGGGGTTGCTAAAGTAATAGCAAGCATATTTTTTATTTTATCTGTAGCTATTAAACCAAGAGCTGTCAAAAGGCCTGCAGCAGTAATATCTGAAACATGGCCGATTGCCCAATCATATTTTAAATGACTGCTTTCCATTACAGCTTTTTGTTTTAACTCATAAACCCCTGTAATAGCAGTATAAACTAATATTTCAGCACCCTGAATTATCTTCGGTGCATATTTTATTAATTCTTTAAATTTAATATTTTTTTTATGTTCCATTTTTTAAGGTGGAATTATTTATTTTTAAAGTTTTGGATTGTGTTATTACTTTAAAGTATTCACTTAATAAATTTTAAATTTCTTAATGAGAAATTATTCAATCAGGCTTAAAATATCCTTTAAAAGATATATATGCTTAAAAATAAAAAATGATTTTTTATTGAATAAAACAAATTAAATCTTAAATAAAAATGGCATTATCTTCATTATTCAAAAGAACAAATACAGTCTATTTTCCAGGATGTTTTGGTTATTTTAAATTAAAAAAGATTTTTGAATTATATAAAAAAATTTTTTTGAAATTGAAAATTAATTTTAAAATAATTGATGAAAAAATTTGTTGCGGATTACCGGCTTTAGAGGCGGGTTATGAAAAAGAAGCAAGAAGATTAGCAAGAAAAAATTTTGAATTATTTAAAAAGAATAATATCCAAAAAATAATTACTAATTGCCCAGAAGGGTACAAATGTTTCTCAAAAGATTATTCAGAATTAATACCTGATTGGGATATTAAAGTAGAGAATATCTGGAAGTTAATTTTAGATAAAATAAAAGCAAAACCAAGTTTGATTAAAAATAAAAAATATGAGGAAATTACATATCATGACTCATGTTATTTGGGCAGATATTGTGAAATTTATGATGAACCTAGAAAAATCTTAGAATTATTGGGTTATAAAATAAAGGAATTCAAAAATTCTCGAGAAAAAAGTTTTTGTTGCGGAAGTTGTGGGGGATTATCAATTGTAAATAAAGAATTATCAAATAGTCTTGCAAAAGAAAGAATTTTACAAGCAAAAAGAAGAAATATTAAAAAGATTATTGTTTGCTCATTAAAAAATTACATCTTATTAAAAGAAAATTCACAAGATTCTGATATTGAAATAATTGAACTATCTGAAGTCTTGGCTGAAGCATTCAATATAAAAAAGAATTTATCAAAGAAAAATAATACCAAAGAAAATTTGGATATAAAAGAGACAGAAAATAAAGAAAATAAAAATGAAGAAAAATTAACTCTAAGTCCAGAAGAAAAAATTCTTTTAGAAACTAAAGCCAATATGAATCTTGAAAAAGAAATAAAAGAAGAAGAATTTTATTATGAAGAAGAATAATTAAAATTAAGGAAATAAATATAAATATTCAAAAAAATAAAAAATAATTATTTTAAAGATGATTGATGAAATAAGAAGAATAAATAGGGAAGATCTTCTTTGTTATAACACAGACGCCTCTAGATTATTTGGAAAAGCAAAAAAAATCTTTTTCCCTACAACAATTAAGCAAGTAGAAAAAATAGTGAAAACTTGCAAATCAGATATTGTCCCTAGAGGATTAGGAACTACAATTTTTGGAGGTAATGTGCCAAATAATTCTGTTGTTATTGATTTAACTAAAATGAATAAAATTTATGATTTAAAAATAGATCAAAAAACAATTTGTGTTGGTGCAGGAATAACTTTAAAAGAATTAAATGAAAAATTAGAAAAAATTAACTTTGAATTTCCAATTCAACCAATAAATCATGAAGATGCTACAATTGGTGGTTTAATTGCTTCAAATATGTTAATTACTAGAAGAATGAGATACCAAACTATTAAGGATTGGATTGAGACTATTAATTTTATTAATGGAAAAGGAGAATTAATGAGCACCACTAAAACAAATATAATGGATGTTTGTGGAATGGAAGGAACTAGTGGGATTATTGTTTCTGTTGTTTTAAAAATTATTCCGAAAATTAATAGGACGTTATCTGTTTTTCAATCTAATAATTTGGAAGGATTATTTGAATTAACTCAGAAATTAAAATCAGAACCTATGATAAATTCTATTGAATTTTATCCCCCAAAAATTTCGAAATTATTAAATTTGCCTGAAAAATATAATTTAATTATTGAATTTGACTCTGATAGGGGGAAAATTTGTGCTGAGGAATATGAAAAATTAATAGACTTAAAAAATAAATTATATTGTGAATTAATTTCAAAGGGATATTCTCTTAATGAAACTTTTATTTTTTTCTTTGATAAATTAAAAGATATAATAACTTATGTAGAAAAAAATCACATTCCTTATTTTGGATTTTTGGGAAGTGGAATAATTAGTTGTTTTTTTAAGGAGGAAGAAATCATAAAAAAACAAGAATTTATTAAATTAATAAAAAAAATTCGAATGAAGCCTGAGAAATATATTATCGGATTAAAAAGGAAATATCTTTTAGAAGATTTGGAGAAAGAATTAATAAAAAGAATTAAATTAAGACAAGATCCTAATTGTAAATTCAATAAAAATAAATTAATTGATTTTAAAGAACTTTCTAATTTAAATAATTTTAAAGAATTGAAAACTAAAGAAAATCCAGAACAAAAAATGCAAAAGTTTATAGAAAAAGTTAGCAAATTTGATGGGAAATCTGAAGTTTTTACAAAAGAATCTGAAAAGTATAAAGAACAATTAAAAGATTATGAAAATACTTTTGAATCTCAATTATCTAATGAAAGAAGACAAAAAATAGAAGATTTTGCAAAAAAAATTCCAAATAAAATAAAATCTGAAAAGGAAAAAGATTTTATTAATCAAATTATGACTAATAAATTCAAAAAATAATTAAAATGACTATAGAAATTGATAATGCCAAAGAAGAAATAAAAGAAATAATTGAAAAATGCATTAATTGTGGATTATGCAAATTTAATTGTCCAGTTTATAGAATCTTAAGAGAGGAAAAATATTCCCCAAGAGGTAAAACAATTTTATTAAATAATGATTATTTTGATAAATTAATTTATAATTGTACTTTATGTAAAGCTTGTGAAAAATCTTGCCCCCTAAAATTAAAATTATGTGATGCATTTTTAAAGCTTAGAAAAATTTTAATTGGACAAGGAAAAGGTTTCTTAGAAAATAAAAAAATAATTAAGAACCTATCTAAATCAAATAATATTTTTGGGCTATAGTGATTATTAATAATTAACTATTCAGTTAAAGAATTTTACAAGAGGAAAATTGATTAATCCCTCATTTCAATTTTAATAATAATATCTCGGGGGATATAAAGCTTCATAATTGCATGCAAAACTCTATCATTTGCAGGCAAATCAATTATTCTAGAATGAATTCTCATTTCAAAATTATCAAAGGTTGCAGTCCCATCCCCGCAAGGAGATTTTCTAGTTGTTATCTTAAGTTTTTTTGTGGGCAAGGGAATTGGTCCGCTAATATTAATTCCAGATTTATCTGCTATCTGGCTTATTTCATTACAGATACTATTCAATTTTTCAATATCTAATCCTTTTAATTTAATTCTTACTTTTAGCATGCTTTTAATTAAAAAAAAGGATTTAAAAATCTTGCTATAAATTATAAAAA
>CAYZWY010000021.1:0-4661 GCA_964482315.1 Candidatus Woesearchaeota archaeon
CCAAAAGTTTTTCCCCCTTTTTTTAAATATTTTTTGTAAACCATTCTTGTAGAACAACTTTCTTGAAAGTGATTCTTTATTTTAAAGAAAACCTTATTTAAATAAATTACTATTATTAAAAAAGTAAAAATTTAGAAAATAGATATCAAAGTTATTCTACATTAAAAAAATAAGAATTATAATTTTTGATTTCAATTATTCAAAGAATTTTTTTTAAATTGATTTTTCCTTCTTCTTTTTTCTAACCCAATTCACTTTTTTTGAATCTCTTTTTAACTTAAAATTTCTTTGACATTTACTAGAACAAAAATGTAATTTTTTTCCGTCAAAAGTAAAAATAGTTAATCCTTTAGGTATTTTATATTCTCTTTTGCAAAACGAACAAATTGGCATTTTTTATTTTTATCTAAATCTTAAATATTTTATATCTTATTTAAATTTTCCCTTAAAAGATTTTGATCTAATCCTCCTTGCTTCAATTTGAGTTTCCCTTAAAATTAAAATATCTTTTTTTCTAACTGGGCCTTTAACATTTCTTCTCATAACCTTTCCTTGATCAAATCCTTTTAAAATCCGGCATTTTACTTGAGTGACTTCTCCTTTTGCACCAGTCCTTCCAATAATTGTTTCTACAACTGCTGGAACTGCTTCTTTTGTTAACAATTTTTCAGAACCCTTCGAAGCATTACTCTGTGCTTTTTTTATTTTTTGTGTTTTATTTTCCATGAAAAATTTCTAGTTAAATTAAAAATTATTAATTTGATTCTTTATTTTTTTGATAATTTAATAAAATTTTCAAAATCTTTTTCTGCATCACCAAATTCAATAACACAAACTGAAGCACAAGAAACATTTAATCCTGCAGAGATGCCAATTTTTTCCTTTTTATCTGCTTCGAAAAAAGGAATTTTTTTCTCCTTACATAAAATTGATAAATGCTGTACAATTTCTTTTGGTTGAACATCAACCCCATAAACAACAAACTTTGCAGTATTTCTCTCGATTGCCTTTGTTACTTCATTTGTTCCTTTTTCAATTTTTCCAGTTTTTCTTGCTTTTTCAATTATCTCATAAACAGAAACCATTTTTTACCTCCCTAGATCATTGGTTTAAAATAAAAATATAAATCAGGTTTATAAAGTTTTACTTTAGAAATTTTTTGCTCCAAAACTAAAATTGTTATCTCCATTTAACAATTACCTCATCAGTTCTCTCTCTAGGATGAATATCTAATTTTCTTATTTGTCTTCCGGAAAATTTTATATTCTTCTTAAACATAATTTCCCCCAAATAAGCAATCATTGCCCCAATAGGAAAATATTTAAATAATTTGGTGGACTAATAATTCTATGGTTGCTCAATATGATTTTGAATTAAATAAAGAAATGATTTATTTAATAGAAACTTTAAAAGTTGAAAGTTATTGGAATCTTAAAAATTTTGCTTTGACACTACAAAACAAAGATGTTCCATTTCTAAATTACATTGAAAATATTGTGAAGAACCTTGAAATAAATATAAGCAAACGTCTTCTTCTAAAAATAAGACTCAAAGACAATACTAGCAAAGAAGAAGTAAAATTAATTTGGAAGAATAAAGAATTAAATTTCCATATAGAAAAAAGTCCTTTTGATAACAATAAGGTAAAAGCTGTAACAAGTTTACCTTATACAAAACATTATGACTTATTATTAGTTCACAGAAAAAAAGAAATTCCAATCAAAATCAAATGTCTAAAAGATAATATATTGGCGAATAGTGAAATAGATTGTTGGATGTATAAAGACTTACGATTTCCTACAAAAAAACTTTTAAATTTCCTAGAAGAATATTGTGGAGGAAATAAAAATATACAAGTTGAAGAATATTTGCTTAATGCTAATAGTAATATTGTGATGTCGGCATTTAGTGCATTAATAGATTGCGAAGGCTCAATTAATTGGTATGGATTAAGAAGAGTTATTAGAATAAGAATGAGAAATCATAATTACTTAAAACAATGGTCAAACCTGCTAAAAAAACATAATATAAGATGTAAATTAAGAAAGAATAGTGATAAAGAATATGAAATCACAATATATGGTTGGCATAATTTTGATAGATTAAATAGAAAAGGTTTTAAATTATATCACTCAAAAAAGGCTAAGAGGTGGATTGAAATAATGAATGGTTTTAAAAGGAATCAAATCTCAAGAAATAGTTATAGAATATTTTATGTAAATAAACTAAAAGAAATAGATAGAAAAATTACATCAAAAGAATTTGCAGAATATCTTAATAAAAGTAAAAGAGTGATTGATCACTATTTGTCAAAACTAGCAAAAGAAAAACTAGTCTTGAAAGATAAAGGAAGTTGGCCTTATTTATATTTTATCTCAACGTCATCTGTACGTTGACGTGGGGCAATATCAACAGAATTAATGTTTTCAAGCTTAATATAATTCTTATTATTAAATAAAAGTTCCCCGGTGTAGGCTATCATACTTCCGTTATCTTGTAAAAGATTATTTTCAGGACAAAAAAACTTTGCGCCCCTTTCCTTACACATAATTTTACACATTTCCTGTAATCGGGAATTACAAGCAACCCCCCCACCCAAAACTAATTCATTCTTTCCAGTATATGCTAATGCTCTCTCTGCACCCTCAATTAACATTGAAAAAGCAGTTTCCTGTAAAGAATAAGCTAAATCTTCTTTTTTAATTCCTTTTTTGAATTTCTGTTTTAGATTAGTCAAAATTCCAGAAAAATTAAAATCCATTCCTTTAAGACTATAAGGCAATTCAATATATTTTCCTTTTTCTGCTAATTTCTGAATTTTGGGCCCTCCTGGAAAACCTAATCCAATAAATCTTGCAAAATTATCTATAAAATTACCAACCCCAATATCTAAAGTCTCTCCAAAAATTCTATATCTTTTATTAGAATATGTAACTATTTGGGTATTTGCCCCACTAACATATAATAATACTGGATCTTTTGCCCCATTTATTTTTCCAATTTCTAAATGCGCAACACAATGATTCACAGGTATCAAAGGTATTTTTAATTCTTTTGATTTTTTCTTAGCAAATTTCATTCCTTCTAATAAACAAGGAGGTAATCCTGGAGAATTCGAAAATGCAATAGCATCAATTTCTTCTTTTTTTATTTTAGCTTCTTTTAATGAATCAGTAAAAATTCTCTCAGCACATTCTGCATGATGTTTTGCAGCATCTCTTGGAATAATTCCTCCAGCCTTAGTTGTATAGGATGATTTTAAATTACAAAGGATTTTTCCATTATTAACAATTCCAATACCAAAAGTATGCGCTGTAGATTCTATTCCTAAAATCATTTTATTTCTTAATTTCATTCTTTCTTAAAATTATCTTCTATTTATAATTAACCCCACTTTAAAATTATTTTGCTTTAGGTTTAAAACATTTAGAAGTTTAAACATTTAAAATTGAATATATTTAAAAAATAAAAATCTTTTCTTGCAACTTATCATATAATATAAATAAAAAAAATAAAAAAAATAAAACACCCCTTTCTCCTAGAGAGTAAGATTCGGAATTAAGATAGTTTATTACTATCTTCTTTTTTTCTTAACAACTTTTCTTTTGACGACTTTTTTCCTAACAGGTTTTCTTTTTACTACCTTTCTTTTTACTACTTTTTTCTTTACTACTTTTTTCTTTTTTTTCTTGCCGCCTCTAGCCATTTTAGCTTCGCATACGTTTCCTTTCCCATCAACATAGTACAAAAAGCCAGGCTTTCTTTGAAGAACGTTTTTAACAATTATTTTTCCCATTTTTACCTCCTTTTTATTTTTAAAATTATTATATTAAAAATGTGGAACGACTATTTAAAGGTTTCTATGTCGTCGGCAGTTTATCAAAATTTAAATTCAAATCCTTAGATAATTCTGAAAAAAAATTAGAATTTATTGGAATTTCTAAAAGTTTATTAAATTTAAATCTTGGTTTGATAAAACTTTCAAAGGATTTTATAAATTTGAAATTAATAATTTTCTCGTCGCTAAACCATATTGCTAAAAAAGGTAAACAAAAAAAAGAGTGTATTGAAATAGAAACTTTTTTATTAAAATTAAATAAGAGGGGTTTGCTTTTCAGATGAAACATTAACCCACTTAATTTAGAAAAAAAAGAATTACATTCCTTAACATCTATACAAAATTTTTTCTTTTTATAATTGAAATTAAATTTCATCCCATAATAAAGGATTTAATCATTTAAAAATCTTTTAAAAATTTAAAAGAATCTTTTCTCTTCTGAATTTTTTATTTTAAGATATTTTTTATACATCTCTCGAACATTTTTTTCACAAACATAATCATGATATTTGAATCCCCCGCCAAAACTTTTTGGAATATGCATTAATTCATGTATTAAAGTTTTTATTTTCTCTTCTTCATTAAATCTATCAAACCTCTCAGAAATAACTTCTATAACATAAAACCCTTTTCTTCCAAGAGCAATTTGCATTGCTTTACCTAAAGCATGACATCTAGCAATTGTGCCTCGGGATTTAGAACCAAAACTTCTTAAACAAATAACAGAATGCAATTTAATATAAGGAAATAATTTTAAAACTAATTTATTGACTTTTGATTGAATATCTTCTGCAATTTCATATTTAATTTTCATATTTAATTT
>CAYZWY010000021.1:4761-7573 GCA_964482315.1 Candidatus Woesearchaeota archaeon
TTTCATATTTAATTTTCATATTTAATTTAGATTATTTCAATAATTTTTTTCTTATTTTTTAACCCTTTAATTATTCTAATTTTCTTATTGAAATATTTTCCTAATAATTTAAGTAATTCTAAATTTGCCTTATTGTTCTCTGCAAGATTTTTTAAGGAAACTATATATTCCTTAGAGGAAACCACTTCCATTTTCTGTTTTTTAGAATTTAGTTTTACTTTAACATAAATTATCATTTTAAATATTAATCATAATAATTTTTAATAATAACTAAGAATTTTTAAAGCTTCCTTAGTCATGTTTAAAATGATAAATAAAATAAAATCTAACATTTTTCAACTTTATTTTAAAGGATTTGGTTCAGTAGTTTATTTATTAAAAATAAAAAATCAAAATATAATTATAGATACTTCTTCTTCAAAAAATGAAAAGGAATTAATTAATAATTTAGAACAACTAAATCTAAATCCAAAAGATATTGACATAATAATTCTGACACACCAACATTGGGATCATAATGAAAATATTAATCTTTTTAAAAATGCAAAACTCTACAAGTATGAAAATATAAATCAATTACCAATAAAGGAATTTAAAATAATAAAAACACCAGGACATACTAAAGATTCTATTGTTATCTTATATAAAAAAATTTTATTTTCAGGAGATACTCTTTTTCATAATGGAATTGGAAGAACCGATTTTTCAGATTCAGAACCTAAAAAAATGAATGATAGTCTTAAAAAATTAAAAAATTTGAATTATCAAATTCTTTGCCCAGGACATGTCTTTTAATTATTTTTCAAATTATCGCGTCATAATTTCAAGACCATCCCTATGTTTTAGCAAATGCTCTTTCCCTACTGCTTTTTTTGTTCTAATATCTATTGCTTTTACAAAATTATTGCCGATATCTGTATGAAGATGATAAGCAAAATCAAGTGCAGTAGTTCCAGGTGGCAATAAAAAACAATCTGGCAAAATATTTCCTTTAGAATCTTGTAATTTAGCTCCTGCTGGGAAAACTGCAATATATCCTAACAAATTAAAGACAATATAATTTAAGATATTCTGAATTCCGGTATTTTTATAAATATTTAAAACTTTTTTTTGTATATCTTCTAATGCTTCTTTTTTTCTTTTATCTAAATTTTCTTTAATTATTTCAAAATTTTCTTCTCCAGGAATATACCTTATTAATTGATTGTTATGTGCTTGTCTCAAAGCCAGTTCAAAATCTGCAGAACAAGGTATTATTTCTATCTCAGGATAATTTTGTTTTAATTTTTCTAAATTTTCTTTTGCATTCGGCCTATCACATTTATTTGCTGCAATAATTACTGGTTTTGAAAGATGTCTTAATTTATGGGCAAAAATTTTTAATTTTTCTTCACCCCACTCAAAAGGTTTTTTGAAATCATAATCTAATTTTAACATAATTTTTTTCACAATCTCTTCTTTAACTTTTAATCCAGAAAATTGATTTGCAATAGATTTTGCAAATTCTGCTTTAGTATTTTGCAACTTTTTAGAAAAACTTCTCCATACTTTTTTTAAAATTCCTAAATACCATAAATCTAATTCTTCCTCTAAAATCTCAACATCTTTTACTGGATTGTAATCTTTTGTTTCTTTTCCCTCTGCATCTGTTTCCCCACTAATATCTACAATATGAATAAAAGCATCAGCACTTGATAGATTATCTAAAAATTGATTTCCAAGGCCCTTCCCTTCAGAAGCTCCTTTGACTAATCCTGCAACATCTATTAATTCAACTGGAACAAATCTCCAACCTTTTTGATAATATCCGGTTCTTGGATTACATATAACCCCTAATTCATCGCATAACGCTTTAATTTTGACATATCCTATCCCCTGATTAGGTTTTATGGTTGCAAAAGGATATTTAGCAATAAGAACATCTGCAAGTGTTGCTGATTTAAAAAAAGTTGATTTTCCAGATGATGGTTTACCGACTAATCCAATTAACATAATTTCTAAAAAAGAAAGAACTATAAAAATTTATTGTAGTTTATAATTGTTAACTCAAATCTATAAAAATAAAAAATAATCTAAAATTAAAATATATGACAACTTTTAAAAACAATAAACCTTTAAAAAAAATGTGAGCCTGTAGCTCAGTCTGGTTAGAGCACTGCTCTTATAAGAACTTGTTTCGTTAGAAATAAATCATTCGAGGCACTTTGCTAAGAAAGGCAGGGGTCCCAGGTTCAAATCCTGGCAGGCTCATGGTTATCTTTTAAAAGATATATTAAAAAATGGTAAGAAAAAAAAGAGTAAAAGAGACAAATAAAAGAAAAAAAGAAGATGACAAAAGATTATTTGCATTTTTGGCAACCTTCTTAAGTATTGTTGGTTTTGTTATAGCCCTGATTGTTAAAAGAAAAAATGCTTATGTTCTATATTATGCTAAGCAAAGTTTAGTTATTTTTGTCTTCGGAGTCATCGCTGGAATCATTAGTAATGTTTTAGAATGGATTCCAATAATGGGAGGATTAATCAGGTTTGCCTTAAATGTTTTAATATTTATTGTATGGTTAATGAGTTGGATTAATGCTTTAAGTGGAAAAAAGAAAAAAATACAAATTATAAGTTACTGGTCTAAAAAAATTAATTTATAATTTCAATCTTTAAGTAATGAATAATAAGTAAGAAACAGTAAACAATAAGTAAGAAGCAATAATTTTAAAAGCAGAAATTCTTTAAGAAAATTAAGCCCCTGTAGTGTAGTGGCCAAGCATTCTGCCCTTTCGAGGCAGGGACCCGGGTTCAAATCCCGGCGGGGGCATTT
>CAYZWY010000022.1:0-6429 GCA_964482315.1 Candidatus Woesearchaeota archaeon
AATTTTATGCAGAGGATAGGATTCGAACCTACGAAGGCACTAAGCCACAGGATCTTAAGTCCTGCCCCTTTGACCACTCGGGAACCCCTGCATTAATTTTTAATAAGGTTTTTTGTTTAAAAAATCTTTGGTGTCCCTTTTATCTATTTTTCAGTATTTTCTCTTTATTTCTTTTTTAAATTAAGCTTTTTTAATTTTTGCTTTCTCAATCCAATTTTTCTGATTTTGGCATTGAGAACAAACATAAATCTGATGATTTTTATTATTCTCTTTTACTTTTAATATAGTCCCCTTTAGTTTATTATATTCTTCTTCTATTTTTTTATTACAAAGGGCGCATTTTTTTGACATTTATTTTTAATAGTTCTAAGATATATAAAATTTCCCCTAATTAAGGTTATGGCAATTTAGGAAATATTAAAAAGAGGTCTTTGATTCAAATTTTATATAAATAAATTAGAAAATATAATCAAAATGATTAAGACAAAAAAATCTAAAAAACTTAAGAAAAGCAAGAAGAACGAAAAATTAAAGAAAAATAAAATAAGAACCTTTATAATTCCTATAATTTTTATTTTAGTATTAATATCAATTATAATTGGATTTAATACAAAGAAAATGGTTGAACCAACAAAAATCAAATTTGAAACAAATTACGGAGACATTGTTATTGAATTATTTGAAGATATGCCTATTACTGCCGGGAACTTTAAAAAGTTAGTTGAGGAAAAATTTTATGATAAAGTAATTTTTCATAGAATTATCAAGGGTTTTATGATTCAGGGGGGAGATCCACAAGGAGCTGGGATTGGTGGTCCAGGGTATACTATAAAAGATGAATTTACAGATCACAATAAAAATAATCGTGGAACAATTTCAATGGCAAATGCCGGACCCAATACTGGGGGAAGTCAATTTTTTATTAATTTGGTAGATAATAATTTCCTTGATACAAAACACCCAGTTTTTGGAAAAGTAGTTGAAGGAATGGAAATCATTGATATAATAGCAAATGTAGAAACAGATATTAATGATAAACCAATTAAAGATGTTTTGATTGAAAGAGCCTTAATTCTTTAATTTTTTTGATTATTTCATTCTTTAATTTTCTTAATTTTTTTATCCACTGATTCTCCGATCATATGGTGGACACTAACCTTCTTTATTTCTACATCAAGATTCTTACCTAGAATTTTTTCTTTTGAATTTATAATTATAATATTATAGTTTTCATCCCTTGATTCATAAAGGTCTTCCCCAATTTTTTTGTTTACGAAAACTTTAATTGTTTTGCCTTTGAATCTTTGCTTATTTTCAAGAGCAGTTTGTCTATGAAATTTCATAATTTTTGTTGTTCTTTTATTAAGAATATTAATTGGAAGCTGTTTGAGTCTTCCTGCTGGTGTTTGTTTATGAGATGAGAATTTCGAAAGATTGAAAACATCAGGCCTATATGTTTTAATAAAACTTAAAGATTTTTGAAAATCTTTTTCTGTTTCTGTGGGATAACCAATGATAATATCTGTTGCAATTGTTATATTTGGAATTTCTTTTTTAAATTTTTTGATTATTTCTTTGACTTTTTTAATTTTATAAAATCTATTCATATCTTTAAGAATTTTATCAGAGGCTGATTGAATTGGAATGTGAAGAAATTTATACATTTTTGGATGTTTATAAATTTCAACCATTTCATTAAGAATTTGATAAAGATTATTTGGATTCATCATTCCAAGACGAAGTTTAAAATTATGTTTCAAATTCAAAATTTGTTTTAAAAGTTCAGGAAGTCTTTGTGGATGGTTTTCTAAAATATTTCCTAAATCTTTCTCTAAATTATAAGAAGCATTATCCTGGCTTGTTATCCAAATTTCCTTTGCACCTTGTTTCAAATCATTTTTAATAGATTTTAAAATATTTTCAGAGTTGTAAGAAAATAGTTTTCCCTTTGCAAGGCGAGTCTTACAATAACTGCATCTCCCTAGGCATCCTTCACTGATTTGGATAATTGAAATTAATTTATTATAAGGAATTTTTGGAAGATTTATTTTTTCCTCATTTTTTTCTATAAGATATTTATTTTGTTCTTCCCAATTTAATTTGTTTTCATTATTTTTTTTAATTAAATTAATAATTTCTTTATAATGGTGTGTTCCAAGTAAAATAATTTTTTTATTTAATTTTTTTAATTGTTTTGAATCTGTTTCTGGCATACACCCAGTTACAATAAGTAATTTATTTAATTTTGAAATATCCTGGATTCTTCGTTTTATTTTATTTTCGGTTTTTCCTTTTACAATACAAGAATTAATTATTACTATCTTTGCGATTTCTAAATTATTTGTAATTTTATAACCTGCACTTGTTAAAATTCCTGCGAGAATTTCTGAATTATTTTTATTTGCAGAACAGCCATAAGTTTCAATAAAAACATATTTTTCCATAAAAAGAAAAAGAATAAAGGGTTTTAATGGTTTTGGATTAAATATTTATTAAGAATATAATTTTAAAAAAAATAATATAAAGAATTAAACAAGGTTTTTTATTAAAAAATTTATATGATTAAATTTTTTTAAATCCTTGCCAAGCAGCCTCAAAAAGTTGCTCCATAGCTGCTGCGAGAAAGTCAGTGCTTAGCCAAATTGCCACATCATAATTTGGATGAACCTCTTCATCATCAAGAACCATGAATAAAATTTGTTGAGAATCTATAATTACAAATCTCCCCCTCATTGAAGGCATTTTTTTAACTTCTGCAACTTTTGCCAAATCTTTTGCAATACTTTTATTAGATTCATTAATTGTAGCAGCAATTCTAATTTTAACGCCCCTTTTTTTTGCTTTTTTTAATGATGGTTCTAAAATTTCTAATTTTCTGTTAAGCCCAGGAGCGGTAGTCACTATTGTAATTGTTTTTTCAGCTTCTCTTATCATCATGTCTAAATGATTATAAACATTTTGCCTTCCTTTAACACTTCCAGATAAGTCAGAAGGTTCTACAAATTTAATTCCTTTAGTAAAAAGAGAATTTAATTCTTGAAGAATCTCTTCTGTTTTTAAGTTATCAAGTCTTTTGGTTCTTTCATTCGCTTCGTTCAATAAATTTCTTTTTACTCTTTCAATAACTTCTTCTGGTTTTAATGCCACAAATTTTATAGGTTTTCCTAATTTCATAACAATAAATCCTTTTTTTTCTAAAGTTTCGAGAATATCATAAGTTCTACTTCTAGGAACATCAGAAATATTACTTAACTCCCCTGCAGTACTTGTTCCTCGAGACAATAATGCCGTCCAAACTTTAACTTCATAGAGGTTTAATCCAAAAATTTTTCTTAATCTATTTAAAAGTTCGTCTTTAACAATCATAATTTTTCCTCTTTATTTTTTTTAATTTTATTCAATAACTTAAATTACTAGGAGTATTTAAAGGTTTTTATCATTTAATTGTGATAATTTAATTATCCTCAAAATATTCTGTTGTGTTTAGAATTGAATTATTTTCTTTAATTCAATCCCAAGATTTTTTTAAATAAACAAATTTTTTAGATAATGTCCGAGGGTTTTTTATTTATTTTATTAAATAAAATGTTTATTTTATTTGTTTTAATTTTTTCTTCAAATTTATTTTTATAATTTTTCTCATTAATTTTTTCTAAAATCAATTTTTGTGCATTTGTTTTCTTTTTAATAAAATCTAATTGCGGAAAGAGAATTTTTTCAAGATCTTTATTTATAATCAATCCCAAAATAATTTTATCTGTTTTTATCAATCCTGTTTTTTTTCTTAATGATTGAATTTTTCTTATGAGAACTCTTGCATAACCTTCAGATTCTAATTCTGGAGTAGATTTCGTATTTAATTTAACTTTAAGAATCTGACCTTTAATTTTTTTTATAGTAATTTTTTTTACATTTAATTGTTTTAAAATTATTTTTTGAAGATTTTCATCTAATTTAGTATTTGTGTTGATAATTACTTCAGATAGGGGCCATTTCAAACCAATTTTTGCAAGATCTCTTTCTGCAAGTCCTTTTTCAATGATTTCCAGGATTAAATCAAATTTTGTGTCTAAATCTTTTTTAATTAATTTTGAATCATATTTTGGCCAATTACATAATTGAATACATTTTTTCTCAAAATCTTGATAAATATATTCACTAATATACGGAGCATAGGGCGCAATTAATAAAGATAATTTTTTTAATATTTCTTTTAAAATTTCTTTAGTATCTTCTCGATCTCTTGTAATTTTAATATAGGTCCTAGAAAAATCATTAATAGTAAATTCAATTATTTTAGTTAAGGCTTTATCAAGATTATATTCTTCTAAATCTTTAGAAACTTCTTTTATAAGATTATTCAGTTTATTTATAATCCATTTATCTTCTATATTCAATTTAAGAATTTGTTTCTTTTTGGTTTGATCATAAAAACTTTTACAATTATATAAGACATTTAGAAAAGGTAAAACTGTTTCTTTTAACATTTTTAAAGAAAATCTTTTCTGATTCCCAGGATTTGTTATACAAAACTGTAATCTTACTGCATCAACCCCAAGATTATTGATTATTTTTAAAGGTTCTATAATATTCCCTTTTGATTTAGACATTTTCTCACCTTTCTCATCAAGAATATGACCCGCACAAATGACATTTTTATAACTTAAATTTTCAAATAACATTGTGGAAATTGCATGTAAAGTATAAAACCAACCCCTTGTTTGATCAATTGCCTCAGAGATGAAATCATAAGGGAATCTTTTCTCAAATTCTTTTTTATTTTCAAAAGGATAATGAAATTGTGCAAAACTAGCACTGCCAGAATCATACCAGCAATCAATAACTTCTGAAGTTCTTAGCATTTCTTTTCCACATTCACATTTTAATTTTATATTATCAATCCAAGGCTTGTGTAAATCATAATCTTTAAAATTAGTTAGGGATTCTTTTTTTAATTCTTTTACACTTCCGATTATTCTTTCTTTACCACATTCACATTCCCATATTGGTAAGGGGGTTCCCCAAAATTTAAAACGAGAAAGACTCCAATCTTTAAGGTTTTCTAACCACAAACCAAATCTCCCTTCCCTTATATGTTTTGGAAGCCAATTTATTTTTTTATTTAATTCAATAAGTTTATTTTTAACTGCAGTTGTTTTAATAAACCAGGATTTAATTGCATAATATAATAATGGAGAATTGCATCTCCAACAAAAAGGATAAGTGTGTTCTGTCTTTTCAGTTTTAAATAATAATCCTTGTTTTTTTAAATTTATTTTTATTTGGGTTTCAACATCTTTAACAAATTTCCCTTGAAATTCTGGGACTAATTTATTAAATTTTCCTTCTTCATCTACTGTATGAATCATTGGAAGATTATTGGATTTACAAAGAGTATAATCCTCTTCACCATACATCCCCGCAGTGTGTACGATTCCTGTTCCTTCTTCTGTTGTTACAAAATCTGCCGAGATAATTTTATGAGAATTTTTATTTTGTAATTCTTTTATATTAAAAAGAGGTTCATAACTTAATCCAATTAAATCTTTTCCAGAATATTCTTTTAAAATTTTATAATCTCCTTGGATTATATTTAATTTTTCTTTTCCTAAAATTAATGTATCTTTGTCAGGAAGAAGAATTTTTACATATTTGATTTTTTTTCCAACTGCTAATGCAACATTTCCTGGTAAGGTCCAGGGAGTAGTAGTCCATGCCAAGATATATTCCCCTTTATTTTTTAATTTAAAGGCAATATATACTGATTCTTCTTTAATATTTTTATATCCCTGGGCAACCTCATGACTTGATAAGGGTGTTCCACAACGAGGGCAATATGGAAGAACTTTGTAATCTTTATAAAGTAATTTTTTTTTGTATAATTCTTTTAGGCTCCACCATACACTTTCAATATAATTATTGTCTAATGTTTTATAAGGATTTTTTAAATCAATTAAATAATTGATTTCTTTTGTTAAATCATTCCAATCTTTTATGTTTGAGAAAACACTTTCACGACATTTTTCAATAAATTTTGATTTTCCATATTTTAAAATTTCCTTTTTTGAATTTAATCCGATTTTTTTCTCTACTTGTACTTCTACAGGCAATCCATGGCAATCCCATCCACCCTTCCGAGGGACTGAAAAACCTTGCATATATTTAAATTTGCAAATGATATCTTTAAAAACTCTAACCTCTAAATGGTGCAATCCTGGTGGGGCATTGGCAGTTGGGGGCCCTTCTAAAAATGAAAATAATTTCTTCTTTTTATCATCTTTTAGTGTTTCCTCTATTTCTTTAGAATATTTTATCCAAACTTTTTTTGCAATTTCCTGGATTTTTTTAAAATCGTAAACCATAATCTTATTTGATTTTCATTATTTTTAAAGTTTTATTCTTTTTAATTTTTTAAAATTAACAAAATAA
>CAYZWY010000023.1:0-3724 GCA_964482315.1 Candidatus Woesearchaeota archaeon
ATTTTTCCTGGAAAATTTTTGATTACAAAAGAAGTAAAAAAAGAGGTAATAGACTATCCAGAAACTATTAAAAGATTTGAATTAGCGGCATTGCAACTAAATAAATTAATTAAGGAAGGAGTAATAGAACTTTTAGAATTAAATGAAAGTCAAGCAAAAGAGTTCGAGAAAATAAAAAATAATTTGAAAAATACTGCAAATAATTGTTTTAAAACAAAGAAACAATTTATTCATCTAATTGATGAAGGAGAATTAGCATCTTTAGCCTTATCTAAATTTATTAAAGAATCAAATTTAATTGTTGTTGATGAAAGAACAACAAGGATGTTATGTGAAAGTCCAGAAAATTTAAAGGAATTGCTCCAAAAAAAGTTACATAGTAAGGTTTTAGCAAATAAAGATTATTATTCTATATTTAAAGATTTTAAAATAATTCGTTCAAGTGAATTAATTTATTTTGCAAGTAAGAAAAATTTACTTAATTTAAAGGACCCTAGAGCTTTAGAAGCAATGCTTTATGGAATAAAATACCATGGTTGCGCTATTTCTGAAAGAGAAATTAAAGAAATGCAAAAATAATAATAATTGAGTTATTCTGGATTTTTTATTTAGTTTTACAATTTCAATCAATATCTTTTTAAAAGAAGCAAAATTAAGATAATTGATTGGGTGCATAGTTCAATAGTTAGAATTCTGGTCTCCAGAACCAGCGATGGGGGTGCAATTCCCCCTGTGCCCATGTTTATTTATTCTAAATTATTTATATCCACCTTCTCTTTCTTATTCCTTCATTTACAATTTCAAAATTCAATTCTTTTTGAGGAGAACTTCTGCTTTTTCTGATTATCGCCTTTCTTTTATTATTTTTAAGTTTTAATTCTATTATGGTTTTGCTCCAATATTTTAATAAATCCCCCCCAACAATATTCATTTTTGCCTCTTTTCCAGCAGCAAAATCTTTATCGCTTAAGAATTCATTGTAAACTTGACTAGTTATTAATACTGGGAGATTATTTTGTCTTGCGATTTCATATAATGCCCTCATTTGTTTAGCTAAATCTGAATTTGTTTCTCTTATGGCCTCTAACCCTTTTTTTCTTGATTCTGCCAATTCAAGTCTATAAAGCATAGTCATAGAATCAACAACAATTAAGCCAATATTATTGTTTTGATCTCTCAATTCTTTTAATAGTCTTATAAATGCTTTTTTTTGCTCTTCAAAATTAATTGGTTTGAGAATCAAAATATTTTTTAGAATGAATTCTGGAATTCCTCCAGAAATTTGTTTTATTCTATCTAAAGAAAGTCCACCCTCAGTATCAATGAAAATTACTTTTTTATTTTTTTTTGCAATATGACATGCTGCTAAAATAACAAAATTCGTTTTCCCACTTGCAGAGGGGCCGTAAAATAGGGTGATAATTTCTTTTTCATATCCTCCAGAGAACCATTTGTTTAGATCATAGCTCCCAGTCATAATTCTATTACTTTCTTTTTGTTTTTCAATGGGTTCTTTTAATTTAGACATAAATAGGGTAGATTTCCTTAAATTATAAAAGTTATTGTTTTGGAATGTTCATTTTATAATTATTTATTTCTTAATGTTTATGACAATTCTTCAGGCAGATTTCCATAATTTTAGCTTAAATTTTAATGATTTTCAAGAAAATAATAATTTATTTTTTGCAAATTGCATATCTTTATAAATTCTTATTTCTTAAATAAAATATGGTAAAGAAATCAGTAAAAGCAAAAAATTTAAAGGCAACTGAAAAGAGAAAAGAATCCATTAAAAAAACTCCAAGAAAAACTTCAAAAAGAACTCCAAGAAAAACTTCAAGGAAGACAAATGTCGAGCAAGCACTTATTGATAATTTTGTGAGTTTACAAAAAGTATTAACAAATTTATCTATAAAATTTGAAGAATTATCATCAAATATGTCGAAATTATTGCAATTATTTGAAATTTCTGCTAAAACTTTTATTGAAAAATATTCTGAAAAAGAAAGTGATAAAGGAATGGATAAAGAAAGAAGTAATGATTCAGAATTTTTAAATAAATTAGATTCATTATTAGATCAAAATAAAACAATTGCAAAAGGAATCATGTTAATGGAAGAAAAGATTAAAAGCAGGAAAGAAGAAAATTTTTATAAAGATGGAGATCAATTAAACTCTCAATTTTCTGAGAGGTTTAAAACCAAACCCCTATCAAGATACAGATGGGAATAAATCAAATAAAAAGCCAAATTGGAATAATATTTCTTAAAAAATTTACTGCAGAGATAATTAATGGTATAATAAGAGAAAATCAAACAAAAAAAAATATAGAAGTTGAAAAGATTAAGCAAAAACTAATTAGGGGGGAAGAAAACAAAGAATTCCCAGGTCATTTTAATAATACTAAAGTTTTTTTTAGGGAACCAATTTCTGAATATAAACCAAGTAAAAAAATTGAAAGAAACGATAAAAATTTTGGGAAGATAAATTTTTCATTAAATAAAACTAGTTCTTTTGATAAATTAAAAGATTCAGGAAATAAAAATTCTGAGTATCATAGAGGATTGATTCAAAAAATCCCTATTAGAAAAGAGAATATTTTTCAAAAGAGAGAAAATAAAAAAATTTTTGCTTTAAAACCTCAAAAGGCGGAAAAAATTTCAAGTAATCTTGGTTTAGAGCAAGGAGATTTCAAAAGAACAAAGAATTTAGAAGAGATAAATCCAGTAGTTAATCCTCGGCCACCTTATCTTGTTTCTGAAAAAATAGAATTTCTTTTAAAAGATTCCTCCATTAAATTAATAGAATGTATGGGCCCTGGAAAAAATCTTTTAGTTAAAAGATATGGTCAGATAAATGTTACAAAAATAAAATTAGATCAGGATGAAATAAACCGACTTATTAATAATTTTTCAGAGCATTCTCGAATTCCTATTCTAAATGGGATCTTAAAAGCAGCAGTGGGGGATTTAATTATTTCTGGACTTCTTTCTAATCTTAATAATTCTAGATTTATAATTGAGAAAATTATGCCTAAAAATTGAATTTTTAAATTATTTTCTTAAAATTTTAAATATATTGAAGGAAAGATTTATAAAAAATAAAATAGAAAGAATAAAATAGTAAGAAAAAAATAAAAGTAAAAAAATAGGGAAGAAAAATAAAATAAAAATAAGAAAAAAGATTAATAAAATGGAAGAAAATGAAAAAAATAATATTGAATCAAATCCAGAAAAAGATTCAATTTCTGTGAAAAAAGATTATGATAAATTTAAAGTAAAATATAATTTACCTGAATTTTTAGAATTAGATAAAATTTTTGATATTGGGCATTTAGAACTTAAAAAGACAGATCTTTTTCTAAGAAAGGTTAGACAATTAATAACTGATAAAATAATTGCATATCTTAGATTTTTGGAAATCCTTGTAAATCCGGGGAATAATCCCTTATTTTTATTTAAGTTAACTAAAAAATTAAATAATTTTGATAAAGAAGAATTACTTGAACTTTATGAAAAACTTGGAAAAATGCATTTAGAAGTTGTTTTATTAGATTTAAATTATAATGCAGAAAAAGAAGCAAAATTTATTATAAAAATTTTTAATGTTTTTAATAAAGAAATTAAGATAAATCTTTCAAAGATAATTGGAAAACTTATTAAAGAAGAAACAAGCAAGAAAAAAGATAATTCAGAAAGTTATTTCGGATGATGTTTGCAGATTT
>CAYZWY010000023.1:3824-6380 GCA_964482315.1 Candidatus Woesearchaeota archaeon
TATATCGGTTATTTAGCATATTTATTCTTTACAATTATCTTAAAGGGCTAAAAAATAAAGGGGGTAATTTTTTTAAAGAATTAGTATTTCATTCTTTTTTCATATTCTTTATGGTTAAACCATTCTAAAATAGCAGAAATTAATTCAACATCATTATCTGCAGTTATGGTATATAATAATCTCCAAGCTTTTGGTAAATCATACTTCCATAAATTATTTATTTTATAATTTTGGATATATTTTTTTGGGATTAATCTTTTAGGTACTTGAATTCCTGCAAAAGCATTTTCTTTTAAATCTTTAATCGCCCGAATCATAGATTTTTTAATAAAATCATTTTCCTTTAAAGAGTTAAAACTAATTTCTAATTTATCATTAATGAATACTACTTTTGATGGTTTTTTCATACTTTAATCTCTTTTCTATTTCTTAGTTTTTTTGCTAATTGAGGATTCCAAATATATGCTATTTTTTCATTTTTATCAAAAGCAATTTTGTTTATATTTTCAAGATATTCTAGAATAAGTAAATAAGTTTGCCACATTACTTTTTTTGGAAGATTTTTCCATAGTTCAGTACGATTATATTCCCCACCATAATTTTCAATGGTTTTTTCTACCATTAAAACTGTATCTAATGTTGGAGATCGTACAAAAGGATTTTTTAGTGTCGACATTACCATGACTAATAGTATATATCAATTGATATATAAATCTTTTGTTTAGCTGTTAATATAAATTTTTGTTGGATTTCAAAATTCTATAATCCCCCGGCAAATCCTAATAACCCTTTTTATTTTGTATTTTTGTAAATTCATTGATGTTTAAGGGATTTAATTTTTTTAAAGCGGGCATTTTTTAATTTAATAATCTCTTATTTGTAAGAATTAATTCATCAATCTATTAATTATCCATTAAACAATCTAAATTTATTTCTAAAATTGCAGTGGGCATTTTTATTTTATTATTTTTTAAAATAAAGGGTTTGATTTCTCCAAAAATTCCAACTAGTTTATTATTTACAAGGATTTCTGCTGTCCTTCCATCTATAAATGATGAATGTTGTGTTTCTTTTAATTGATAATTTTTATTAAGCATTTTGAAGAGATAATCTAAAATTTGTTTTAGTTCAGTAAAGTTTGCCTTTTCAGAACATAATGAAACACAAAGATTTTGTTTTTCTTTGATTTTTACTTTTGTTTTTTCTCCATCTTTTTTTTCAAAAACTTTACCCAGTTCAAAAATTTTTTGAGGATAAGAAGCATCAGAATTTTTAGAAAGAATATCGATTGAGCTTGCTAATAATGAGGTTCTTAAAATATTATTCTCAGTTTTTGAATTAATTAATTCAATTACCTTATTTTTAAAATCCTTAATATTTATATTTTTGAATTGTTTTTCTTTTGTAGAAAGATGATATGTTGAAATTTCTAATAATTCTAATCCGATCAAAATTGTTCTAATTTTTCTTTTTAATATTCTAGCTGAGCTTTCGCATCCAATTGTCGAAATTTTTGGTATTAATGGATTAAAGTTATTATATCCATATGCAATTGCTACTTCTTCAAATAAGTCAACTTCATGAAGAATATCTGTTCTATAGGGGGGAATTAGGGCCTTATTTTTTTTACAATTAATTCCCATTTTAGATAATAAAAATCGGATTTTTGTTTCAGAAAGATTTAATCCAAGGATTTTATTCAAATTTTTAATAGAAAATTCTAATTTTGTTTCTCGTAGATCTGGAGAGATCATTCTTTTTTTATCTACAATTTCTACCGGATAAATTTTTCCTCCTAAATCTGCTAAAACACAGACAATTAAATTTAGAGTTTTTTTTAAATATTCTCTATTAAATCCTGAGCATTCAATAAATATCTCTTTAGTTTTAATATTAATTCTTCCAGTTTTTTCAGAATTAATTATGGGGGGCATTGAAAGTATTTCCCCATTAGAATCCTGGAAAATTGGAAAGACTTTACAATTGTTTAAAAGTTCTTTATATTTTCTACCAGCAATATTCTGATAAAGAATTTGTCTTCCATTCATTATTTTATTTGAATCTAAGGGCTGAAATTTTATTTCTTCTGGTTTTTTTGCTAAAAATTTTACTGGGAATTTTATTTTATCTAAGGGATAAATTCCAATAGCTAATTTTTTTCTATTTCTCCCATAACTTGCATGTAATTTTTCTTGCAAATCAATAATCTCTATTATCTTCTCTTTATTTAGTTTTAAATTTTTTACAATAGCACAATAAGTAAAAGGCCTAACTTCTTTAACAGATTTATTAATAATAACCCGATAATTAGATCTTGATTTTTCAATTTTGTAATTTTTCAAGATTGGTTTTTTCAAAAAATTATATAATGCTCTGGAAAAACCTTGGAAAGATAATAAGTCTGGCCTATTTGGAAAAATTTCTACACTTATTTCATTAGGGGTAATTTTTTCAATGGGTGTTCCAAATAAGGTGATTTTCTCTTCTATCTCGGGGGTAATTTTTCCAATCTTTTTTTCAAGTTGTTTTTTATTTAAATTTATGATTGTCATTTTA
>CAYZWY010000024.1:0-5708 GCA_964482315.1 Candidatus Woesearchaeota archaeon
ATAGATATAGTGATTCTTCAGAAATTTATAGGGATGAATCAGATTCTTATATATTACCTTTAGAAGTTAAAGGAAATTGTAATACTGATGCAACAAATCTTCAAATAATTGCAGAATTAGATCCTTCAACACCAGAAGCAATTGCTGGAAATCAATTAGTTATCAGGGCTACTTTGAAAAATACAGGAACTTTAGCAACTACTTATTCTCTTTCAATAGATGGAAATAGTGCTTGGTCAAGTTTAATTTCAATAGAACCTCAATTATTATATTTAGAGGCTGGACAATCTAGAGATGTAACTATCTTTCTTGATCTAGATGAAAATGCTGAAGGAGAAAAAGAATTTACAATTAAAGTAATTTATGATAATAAAGAAACTGAACAAAAATTAAAAGTTTTTGTAAATAAAGAAGCAAATACTGCTTCAGATATTGCTAATTATTTAAAAAATAATATAGTTCTTTTTTCAATAATAATCGTTAATATAATTTTAATAATTATAATAATCGTTGTTATTAAGAAAAGTAGCCATATTAGAGCAGCAATTTAATTGCTACTATTTTATTTTTTTATTGAATTATTTGTTCTTTTTGTTTAATATCTCATTTAATTTTTTTAATTTTAAATCTTAATTAAGGATATCTTTTCTTTTTAATTAGTTTTATTTTTTTCATTAATTTAAGACCTGAAGAGTATTTGTTTTCTAATAAAAGAAATAAACTACCAATTAAATATCCAATTAAGGCCCCGGATAAGACATCTGATAAGTAATGCGCGCCGAAATAAATTCTTGCAAAACAAATTAGACCACCAAAGATAAACCAAAAGTATTTGAATCTTTTAAATTTATAACTGATTATTGGAAATGTAGCAAAAATAATAGTTGCATGCATTGAGGGGAAAGAAAAGTTCCATTTATTAAAATTAATAATTAATGTATTGAAAATAATATTAAAAACACTTATAAGCCCCTTTTCAAAAGGTCTAGGTCTTGCAATAATAATTTTTATTAAAAAACAAGAAACTGCAGAAACAATTCCAGAGAACCATAATGGTAAAATCCATCTTCTTTTATTATCTTTCCATAAGAAAATGGTTGTTAAGAAAAAGAAAATAATTATAAGATTTGTTGCAAAACCAATTCCAATAAAAAAATAATCTAAAAAAGAATTTCTGAATCCCCCAATAAATTTAATTATCTGAACATCAAAAAGAATAACGAGAAAATTAATTAAAACAAAAAGCCCCCAAATTTTTAAAGGAAATTTAAAAAGATTTTTTTCTAATTCCCACTCAAACCCCTTTTTTGCATTTTTCATTTTTATATTTTTTAAAAGTTCACAATAGATTTTAAATAAACTTAAATAGTTTAAAATAATCTTTAGTTATAACTATTAAAGGGACAATTAAATATTTAAATAACTTTTCATTTAGTTAAATTATTGAAAGAATTTTAAAATGAAAGTAAAAGCAAAAAGTAAAACCAATAAAGATAATCAAGAGGACAAAAGAATTTTATTAATTTTCTTGAGATATTTAATTTTGCTCTGTTCAATGTTTGGTTTATCTGTAATTTACCAAATTTTTACACCTTTAACCCTTTATCCAGTAAAATTTTTATTAAGTATATTTCATAATGTTTTTCTTTATAAAGATTTATTAATAATAAATTTAGAGATTTTCATTAAAATAGTTCCCTCATGTATTGCTGGTTCTGCATATTTATTGCTTTTAATATTAAATTTAACAACATCAATGGATTTGAAAAAAAGAATCTTTTCAATTTTAGTTTCTTTTGGTTTTTTATTAATCTTAAATATATTAAGAATTTTTATTCTATCGATGTTATATATCTCTAATGCAAGTGCTTTTAATTTTACACATAAATTGTTTTGGTATTTTTTAAGTAGTATTTTTGTTGTAGGGATCTGGTTTTTGACCAACAAGCTTTTTGCCCTTAAGAAAATTCCAATATGTTCAGATATCCGTTTTTTATTAAAAAATATAAAAAATAAAAAATTAAAATCTTAAAGCAATTCAGATTATTAAAATTCTTTAAAGTTTTAGAAAAATTTTCAAATTTTGAAGTCCAATTAAAAGTATTAAAGTTATAATTCCTGCAGCAAGAACCCCTAGAGCAATTATTAAATAACTTTTTTTCCTATTCATTTTAAAAAACCAGGAAAGTAAAACTCCAGTATATGCTCCAGTTCCAGGTGCAGGAATTGCGACAAATAAGAAAAGTAAAAGGAAAGTAAGGGTTTCATATTTCTTCTTTAATTTTTTTATTCTTTTATTAAGAACAAATTCAAAAAATCTTTTATAATATTTAATTTTCAGTAGATAAGGATTAATAAAATCTAAAAAAAAGAAAAGTATTGGAACAATTAAAATATTAAAGAAAACACAAATAAAAAAACAAGGAAGTATTGGAAGTTTATTTAAAATTCCATAAGTTAAACCTCCACGCAATTCTGAAATGGGAAGAATTGATAAAATTATTGTTAAGAGATAAGGATTCATTTTATTTTTTATTTTTAGAGGCTACTGATTTATTATATTTTTGTAAAATGACTCATATATTCTTCAATCATCGCAAACATAAATCTTTCTATTCCAAGAGTTATTTCGCAATCTTTATAAGTTATTTCATAACAATTCTTGGTTTTTTTAATTATGTTTGTTTCATTACCATTTGTAATTTCTATGATAGTATTTACTAAAGAATTTTCACAATCAATAAATGTAAGATTATTTGAAATAGCATAATCTTCATTTGAGATTCCAGATTTAACGTCCATTTTAAAATCTCTTAGAAAACTTGCTAAAATAAAAACTGCAAGAACATTATCTTCACAAGAAGTCATGTTGGGGTCTATAGAAATATAAACGGGTTTTTCTTTGATAAATATAATTCCATTTTCTTTTATTTCTTCACTTAATTCTATTTTTTTTAATTTTCTAGGATCATTTCTAAAATTCATTGAATAATCCCCAGTAATTTCTCCAAAGGAATCTATCACTGGAAGTCTTGTAGAGTAAAACATTAAGTCTCCAGCTTTTGTTTTTTGAAATTCCAGATTAATTACTCTAAATTTATTAATAAAATTCTTTTGAATAAAAGGCACTAAAATAAGTATTAAAATTAACAAACTCATAAAAATAACAATTCCTCTTATTTGTTTTTCTTGTCTTTGCTTAAGTGTGGTCTTCCTTTTCTTTCCTTGTTTGTTTTTTTGTTTTGAATTATCTTTATTTTTTTTAAATCCAGTTTTCTTTTTATTTATTATCTTTTTATTCAAAGTTTTTTTATTTCTATTTACTGTTTTCTTTTTTTTATTTTCTTTTTTTTCCATGTTTTATCTCTTTTTTGCTTATTTAATTTGGGAAAAGGGGGCATCAAAAATATTCCCATTATTCATTTAAAATTACCTCTATTTTTTCCACGATTTTTTTGGATTTTTTAATTAGTTCATTGAGCAAAATTTTATTTACTTCGGTTTTTGTTCCATATTGAAATTCTTCTCTTAATGATTTTGCATCTTTCTGAGTCATTTGTTCTGTTGTTCTAATGAAAGCGATATCTTCTTTATTCAAATTAATTTCTTTCTTTTCTATTAGATATTCAATTGCATTGATTGTGCATTCATGATTTTTTGATTCCAATCCTTTTTTGAATAAAATAGCCAATAAAGAATGGTACATTGCATAATATAACTGGGAAACTGCCCAGTCACTAAATCCCCCTTGAATATTAAAATTTGCCGCCCCCATATTATGTTTTGCTTTTTTTATATGCTCTTTCGAAAGCTTGCTATTTGAAGTAATCCTTTTCATTCTTTTTTCGCTTCTAAGACACCATTGTAATTTATTTTTATGTATGGACATTTTTAACCACCTCTAAAAATACAGATTCTCCTTTTATCACAATTCCTGTTTTGATTATTTCTAAAATGGATTCTTTTTTATTCTTAATTTCCATTATTAAATCAAGTTTTTTAAGAATTAGGGGGATTATAGGTTTTGTTCTTATCTTTGATATTTCTAAACAAAATTTACTTATTTCTTTAATATTATTTGTAACAAATAAAACATCTACATCATTGAATTGTTTATTTTTTAAAACAGAACCAAATAAGATAATTAAAGGGGCATTTTTGAAATTTTTAATTTCATCAGCATAAATTTTTGCATAACCTCTCAAATTCCGTTTTTCTTCTAAAAGAATTAATTCGCACAATTTAATTGTTTCCCTATTTTTCAAATTAAGATGATAATACTTAGCATTTCCCATTTTTTTTAATAAAATTATTTCATTTTTTTCTAAATCTTTCAGAATTTTAAAAGCACTTCCCAAACTAATATTAAGTTCTTTAGAAATTTGATTTATATTCTTAAGTTCAAAATTTTTTAGTAGATATTTTATTACTTTGGTGGTATTTTTTGGTATCATTTTCATTTAAAGTGAATAATCATTCAATAATAATGAATGTTTATAAATTCTTCTTTTTTGCTTCTCCTTCTTTAATTTAAAGATTGAGTTTTTTATCCATTTTATATTTCCTAATTTTTATAAAAGTTATCTAATAAATTCCCAATATTTTAAATAAAAATAAATCACAAGATTTAATTGAATCCTCTTGATTAGTGATTATGAATACACAATTATCTTTTTGATATATCTTAGTATTTAAATCAGAATCTTCAGAATTTTTTATTATAATAAGATTATCCTGCTCACAATTTTTTATAGGTAAATCTTTAGAACATATTTCATTTTCTAAACAAGCCAATTGTTGCCTTAAAATAAAAGGATTAATATTTTTATTTATCTCATAAAAGCAATTCATAAAATTCTCAGAATCTCCTGAAAAATAAAGAGGTTTATTTTGATAATCTGATAAAATTTTAGTAAAATTAGAATTATTAAAATCATTGAAGATAATTTTAGAGAGATTTTCAAGTTCTTTTGGATTATATTTTGTTTCAAATTCAGAATCATATAAATTAAAATACCAATTACCAGAATTTTCTATAAATTTTATTTGACTATATTTTATAATTTGATTTTGGGTGTTGCTGCTATTAGAACCACTCATTAGAGCATAGCCTCCAAGACTGAGAACCATTAATAAAACTAAAATTAATCCAAGAATAATCTGATTTTTCCTTTCTTTTCTCTCTCTTTGTTTTTTTGATATAATCCTTTTCATATTTTATTTTGCATCCATTATTACCATTTATTTCTGATTTATATTCTTTTTGTTCTGAGTTTTATCTAAAACGTATCTTGAATTCAGAATTTTATTTTAAAAATAAAATTCAAGAAAAAATAAAAAAAAAATAAAAAAAAATAAAAATTGTTCTAACTTATTTATGCACTTGTTGTAGGATAAATAACTTCTGTACCAACTAATGTTGAAACAGTATTCTCCTTTAAATTAGTAATAGCATTTACAGTATCACTAGCTTCATAACCAGCAACTAACATAGCAATTTTATCTGCGTTATAAGGACTATCAAATACTTTGATAATATATCCTCCACTGATTACACTTGTTGCAGCAGTAAAGTCAGCACCGCAAACAGGAACATCGCTTCCTAATAATTTTGCAGCAGCTTCATTAACACAACTTCCACCAACAATAACTAAGTTTTTGTCTGAGAAAGAACTTACTTCTGAATCTTTGTAAACAAGAACTTGTCC
>CAYZWY010000025.1:0-5692 GCA_964482315.1 Candidatus Woesearchaeota archaeon
TTTTCCAATCTTTTTTTCAAGTTGTTTTTTATTTAAATTTATGATTGTCATTTTACTTCTAAAACCTTATTTAATCTATAAGAATCAATTCCTTTTGCTCCAAAATTAAATTCACCGACAAACTTATCATTTTTTAGTAAAAAAGGAAGCCAATATTTATCATCCGGCCACATTTGATTATAAGGTATTTGATTTTCATTAAACCATTGTGCCCTCATCTCTTCTGTTTCTTTTGGTGTTCCACAATATTCTTCTGCTTTAAAAAAATAAACTAAATGATCTTGTTCTTTTTCTGCCAGAAATTTAAATAGGATTCTTCCCATTAATATTGGATTAATAATAATTATGTTTGCTTCTTCTTTGGTTTCTCTTATTACACAATCAGATAAAGTTTCACCATTATTAAGACCACCACCAAAGCCATTCCATTTTCCTTTGCCAAATTTCTTTTTTTTCAAGCCCAATAAAATATTTGGTAGTTGATGAATTATTGCTAATGTTTCTATTCTTGTCATTTTAATTTTGTTTTTATTTTCTCCAAATTTTTATTTTTCTTAAATCTGTAAGATTGTTTTCATACATTTTTCTCAAATCTTTTATATTAAAAAATTCCATTATCATTCTATCTAGTCCTGGGCCCCAAGCTAAGACTGGAATATATCTCCCGAATATTGGAACAATTACTTCTGGTCTGAAGATTCCTGCCCCACCAAATTCTACCCATTTTTTTTGTTCTTTATGAAAAACATCAATTTCTAGACTTGGTTCGGTATATGGAAAATAACCTGGCCTAATCCTAATTTTTTCATAACCCATTTTTTTGAAAAATTCCTTAAGATAGCCTAATAATTGACGAAAATTTGCGTTTTCATCAACTACAATTCCTTCAGTTTGATTAAATTCAAATCCATGAGACCAATCAACAGTTTCATTTCTAAAACATTTTCCAATAGCGAAATATTTTGCTGGGAATTCTTTATTTTTAGCAATTTCAAAAAGTTTTTTAATAGAAAGGCAGGTTGTATGGGTTCTTAATAAATTTTTTTGTGCAATTTTTTGATCCCAATTATATTGCCAGCCTTTGCTTCCATTTACTCCTTTTTCATGAGATTTTTTTATTTTATTGATTATATCTTCTTGAATTTTTTCTTTGTTTAAATTAGAACTATTATCTTTTATAAAAAAACTATCTTGCATTTCTCTTACTGGATGATCTTGAGGAGTGAATAAAGCATCAAAATTCCAGAAACTGGGTTGAATTAAATCACCAGTCATTTCTTTAAAACCCATTTCAGTCCAAATTCTTTTAGCATAATCAATTACTTGTTCAACAAAATAAATTTTTCCTCCAGAAATTTCTGGAACTTTACTTTGAATATCATATCTTCTAAACTTTTTATTTTTCCAAAGAGAATTTTTTATGATTTCTGTAGTAACGCCCTCAATCATTTTGGAAGGGATTGATAAATCTCTTTTTGTAATCTTTTCACCAAGATCAGTTAAAGAAAAATCTACTAATGATTTATATTTTAAAATTACAAGATTCTTTCTTGATTTGAGATTGTTAAAGGCATAATTTTCTTCAGGAGATAATTCATTAAAAGATTTCGGCAAATTTTCTAGGAATTTTTCTTCTAGAGTCTTTTTGATGATTTCTTGTTTTTTTGAATTTAGAAGAATTATTTTATCTTTTAATTCAATAAAAAGTTTTTTCTTTAGAACCCCTAATGCTGCTGCAAATTCATTATCACTAAGGAGAGAAGCTTTTTTTGCATCAGAAAGTGAAATATTATTTTTTTGAATAATTAAATTAATAAGTTTTCTTTCAGGTAACCCTTTTTTTAAATAAAGTATTCCATTTACACCCAAATCAATTATTTTTTCTTTTTTTATGTTTATTTTGAGAATATTTTTATTTGATAAAAATTCTAAGGCTCGCATAATTGCTGCATAACTTAAACCACTTTTCTTTTTTAATTCTTCAAAATTTTTTAAATGAATAAAATTTATGATTTTTCTTTCATTTGGTGAGAGAGAATCTATTATTTTTTCAATATCTTTTTTTTCTTCAGACATAAATTTTAATAGTTGAAAGGTTTTATAAATTTATATAAAAAATAAATTAAGGAGTATTTAGAAAGATTTCTTTTGTTTTTTTTGTTGAACAACCCAAACCTAAGAAAAAAGAAAAAATTTCTTGTTTTGAAAATTTTTCCTTATCTATTATTAAAATTTTAGTTCCAATTCTTTTACAAAGAGAAATATTTTGAATTATTCTTGAAAGAATTTTTGTTTTATCTTTTTTTTGTAAATTTATTATTTTTTTAAGATCAATTCCAATTGAAATATCATTTTTTTTCGCAATTCTGCATAAAATCTCATTTAGACCTGAATTTCTTTGTTTGAGTTTATCATTTAAATTATTAAATTCTGGAGAAAGTAGAACATTTACTTCTTTATTTTCTAAAATTTTTCTATTGAATTTTTCGTTTTGAGCTTGAATAATAATTTTTTTTTGAAGTTCTTTTTCTTTTTTGATTTCTTTTCTAACTAAATCTAAATTTCTATTATTAATTATTTTATAAAAATTTCCCATGTTTTTTATTGATTCTATTTTAATTCTAATAGAATCTCTGTAATTTAAGATATTCTAGTTCCAATATAATGTTTGTGATTCAAAAGATTATCAAAATTTTTCAGATCTGGCCCAAGTATATAGGTGGGAATATGATATTTCTTAATAATCTTTGCAGCTTCTTGATCTAAAACAAAATGTTGTCCTGGTTTAAATTTTATTTTTTTTGCTTTTTTTAAAAAATCTTTTCGAGAAATTTCTGGGATAAATTTCGCATTTCTAAATTTCTTTGGATTTTTATCATAAAGTCCGGGGATATTTGTTAGATTAATAAAAATAGTATTAAAGTAATGGGCTAGTTTAGCAGAAGTTCCATCAGAAGTTTCATTTTTTGCATATCTTAAGGCACCGCAGAAGACAAAATTATGATATTTTAGAAGATTTTTAATTTGTTTCATATTTTTTGGAGTCCCATGATTCGCATCTTTTCCAAAAAAATAAGTTAAAAATCTAGCATTTAACCTAGTTGTGCAAATACCTAAAAAACCTTGGAGAAAATTTTTTTGTTTAATGGATTGATTTTCTAAACCATTAATATAATTTCTTGCTGTTTTTCCACCACCACAAACCACTACAAATTTGTGTCTTCTCTTATTTCGAATCAAAACTTTTTTGAATTTCTCTAAAAAGATTTCATTGATTTTGTTTGGAATGATTAAACTTCCACCCAAACTAATCACAATAATCTTTTTTTTCATAGTTAATTAATTAATTTTGTTTATTTAAAACTTTTCACAGAGTTTTAGATAGTGAACAAATTAGTATCTTTCACCAAAAAAATTTTTAATCTTGCACCACAATCTAACCAACCATAAGCATAGTTTAAACAACCATAAGAGTTAATATAATCTTTTTTCTCTTTAAAATATTGTGAATCTGAAATATAAGATTCTACCATCAAAAAAATTTCTTTTGCAGATTGTTCTTTTGATTTTGCAATAGATTTTTTACAGATTTTTAATGCTTTAATAATAATATCATAATAATCATTTATTTTGGAAAGGGTTATTTTATCTTTTTTTAAAGTCATTTTCAATAAAAATCAAATTTATATATAAATCTTATGGATTAATTTCATTAAAGGAATTTTATTCATTATCTTAAAATAAAAATTCCCCACCAAAATCTTTTTATATAAGAAATTCTTTATAAAAATAAGATGATAAGTTGGATTATTATATTAGCATTAGTAGTGCTAGCAATTTTTGTTGTTAAAATTAAATATGTAAAGCATAAAATTTTCATTATAGTTTTAATATTTTTAGTTTTATTTGTTTATGGCAGTCTTTCATTGATAAATTCTACACATAATCTTAAAATAAATTCTACAGAAAATTTTTTAGAATCTGCAAATATTTATTATTCTTGGCTTGGAAATACCTTTGATAATGTAAAGATAATTACTGGAAAAATTATTAGTTTAAATTGGACTTCTTTGAAAAAAAATTTTTCAACCGATAAGATAAATAATACTCTAAAATATTTTGAAAAATAAAAAATGAAAGTTTTAATGTTTCTCTTAATTTTCTTATTTTTTGGAGCTTTTTTTATTGTATCTAATAATAATTTAAAATTAAATACAAAAGAGAATGTTAGTCTTTTTTTTAGTTCATATTTTAGTTGGTTTGATGATTTAACACAAAATACTAAGACTTTAATGGGAAGTGTTGTTAGGATGGATTGGTTTCCTAAGAATCTCGATGAGCACAAGGTAGTCTAATTTTAAACTGCCCAAATAGCTCAGTTGGTAGAGCATGTGCTTCGTAAGCATAAGGTCCTGAGTTCGACTCTCAGTTTGGGCTTGGATAAATAGTCTTTAAAGCATAAGTTTTATAAGTCTATTTTTTCATATATTTTTAAAATGTTTTATATAATTGAAATTGAAGATTATGTTAGGGTAAAACCAAAACTATTTGGGTTTAAGACTAGTGATTCTGTTGCAAAGCAACTCCAAGAAACATATGCAGATTATCATGACAAAGAACTTGGAGAAGTTTTGGGGGTGATTTCAGTTTTAGAAGTTGGAGATGGAATTATTATCCCTGGAGATGGTGCAGCATATTACAATTCTAGATTTAAATTAATTGTTTGGAAACCAGAATTACAAGAATTAGTTTTTGGGATTATTGATGAAATCACTAATTTTGGGGCCTTTATTAATTTGGGAGCTATGAAAGGCATGATTCATATTAGCCAAACAATGGACGATTATGTTAGTTTTTCAACTTCTGAAGCTTTATTAGGTAAAGATTCAAAAAAGATTTTGAAGAAAGGGGATCTTTGTTTAGCAAGAATTGTTGCACTCTCTTATCGCGGAGAAGGTCCGAAAATTGGATTGACTATGCGACAACCAGGATTGGGAAAATTAGATTGGATTCTTGAAGCAAAGAAAAAATCAAAAGTATTTACAAAAGAAAATCAAAAATTAGAGGATAAGAATAAAATAAAGAAATTCAAATCCAAAAAATAAAATAAAAAATAAAAAAATGTCAAAAGAAAAAGCATGCAAAAATTGTGGATTAATTTATGTTGGGACTATTTGTCCTAATTGCGAACATAAAGAAGTAACAGAAGTATTTAAGGGAAAGGTAGAAATAATAGATCCGGAAAATTCTGAAATTGCCCAAAAACTCAAAAAAAATAAAAAAGGAATTTATGCAATTAAAATTTAAAATGAATATTAAGAAAGATTTTAGAAATCATTTATTAAAGAGAAGGGAATTGATATTTGAGTTAGATTCTAAAGATTCACCAAGCAATGAAGGAGTCAAAAAATTTATTTCAGAAGAATTCAAAAAGCCGTTGGAAGTAATTTTTGTTTATAATATAAAAAGTTTTTTTGGAAGACACATTTTTGAAATACATGCAGATATTTATGATTCTGCAGAGGATTTAAGAAAAACAATTCCAAAAACAAGAAAGCAAAGAAAAGAGGAGCAAGAATTAAGGAAACAAGAAAGATTAAAAAAATCTTCTGATAAAGATGAAAAAATAATAGAGAAAGAAGAACCAAAAGAAGAACCAAAAGAAGAACCAAAAGAAGAACCAAAAGAAGAA
>CAYZWY010000026.1:0-5458 GCA_964482315.1 Candidatus Woesearchaeota archaeon
AAACCAAACCAAACATATTTACTAAATCTTTCACCACCAATTAATCCCATTAAGATCAATGCTACTAATAAAATAGAAAGTCCTATGCCAGTATATGGAAAAATAACTGAAAAAAAATTTGATACAAAATTAAATTGAAGAGATAATAAACCAATTGCCAATGAAACAATTATATGAATCCCCTTATTATCACCCAAAATTTTAGATTTATCTAAAATTGCATAAACTATTGCAAAGATAAGCAAAAAAGGTAAAATATAGGAGAATAATCCTATTTCAGACCATTGACCTAAAACTTTTGTTATAATCTCTCCTGCCATCTCTAATTATTAAAAGAATATTAATTTATATATATTTCTATTCAAAAAAATAGCATATCTAAATTTTATGAAAGATATTTTATTTATTTTCCATAAAAGAGTTTATAAATTAAAAAGTTTTGAACAGATTATTAAAAAAGTCTATTACAAATTTTAAAAAATGAAAAAAAACAATCTTAAATTAGCCAATGAAAAGCTAGTCAAAAAATTCGGGGCTAGCCGCATCTCTTCATTAAAAAATATTCCAGATTTTTATACTTTTAAAAAAGGGTTAATATATTCTCATAGAGATTTTGATAAATTTTTCCAGGCTTTAAAAGATAAAAAAAAATGTGCAATTGTTTCTGGATTTAATGCCTCTGGAACAATTCATTTAGGGCATAAAATAGTTTTTGACACAAATTTATTTTTTCAAAGGAAATACAATCTCCCAGTTTTTATTCCAATTTCAGATGATGAATCTTATGTTTCTAATAAAATTGAAACTCAAGAAAAGGCTTTAAAATTTTCTTTTGAATTAGCAAAAGAATTATTGGCATATGGATTTGATCCAAAAAATACTTATTTTATAATAGATCAAGTTTACACAAATATTTACAATCTTGCAATTAAATTTTCTAAAAAAATAAATTTATCAGAAATAAAGGCAGTGTATGGTTATAAAAATAAAGAAAATATTGGGCTTCATTTCTATCCGGCAATTCAGGCCGCACATATTTTATTTCCAAAAGAAGAATTAAATATTGATTATATTTTAGTTCCAATTGGGCCAGATGAAGATGCCCATATAAGAATTTGCCGGGATATTGCACAAAGAATTGGATATAAAAAACCTGCAATCTTACATACAAATTTTCTCCCGGGAATTGATGGAAATAAAATGTCTAAATCAAAAAATAATGCCATATTTCTTAATGAACCAAAAACAGAGATAATTAAAAAAATAAAAAAAGCTTTTTCTGGTGGGCAAAAAACAATTGCAGAACATAGAAAAAAAGGGGGGAATCCAGAAATAGATATTTCTTTTAATTATCTTTCAAAATTCTTCTTAAATGAAAAAGAAACAAAAAAGTTATTTAATGATTATAAATCTGGAAGAATATTGAGTGGAGAAATTAAAAAAATATTAGAAAATAAAATAATAAAATTCACTGATCAATTTAAAAAAAATCTTGGAAAAATTTCAAATAAAAATCTAAAAAAAACAATTTTAACAAATCAAACTAATTTAAAGAAATTAAATTATTTGAAATAAAAATTTTGATTTATCTTTTCCCTTCTTTATTCATTATTTCATTCTTAAGAATTATTGACTTAACGCCCCTTTATCCTGTTTCAGGGCCTTTGTTTTTTAAAACAGCAATAATTGAAATTACAATAACTAAGAATAATAAGGCATTTAACCAAAAATCTTTGGAAAAATTAAATGAAATTAGGCCGGGAATTTTATCCCAAACCCCTGTAATAATTAAAAGAAAAATAATTAAACCTAAACCCAATAAACCTGCAAAAACAATTTTTAATTTATTTGGTAGAAAATCATCAGTAGAATTATTTTTTCTAGAAAAAAATCCATAAGATAACATAAAAACTAAAAATATTACTAAAATTACTGCTAAAAAAGGCATTAATTGATTCACAATATTTCTTGCAAAAGGAAAAGAGATTAAAATTAATCCAACAACTAAACCTACAATTGCATTAATTTGTTTTACATTATCTCCTAATAATTTGGTCCTCTGTAAAATTGCAAAAACAATAGTAAAAACTAAAACAAATGGGAGTATATAACTTACAAAAAAAGGTGATATAAAAACTGGTTCAGCCATTTTAAAAGATATTGTTTATTTAAACTACTGGTGAATCTCCTTCAGATAAATCAAGGGTTTCCTCGACATTGGCTTCTCCTTCTTCTAAAGGCAAACTCGCTCGACTAACAATTGTAATATCCCCAATAGCTTTTACAAATTGATGTGGAATTATTACGCCTTTTGCTCCACCAAGAAAACTAGTCATAAAATTAGTGATTTTAATTCTCCAACTGTCAACTTTATTTTCTATTAAATTAGCTTCTTCTATTTCCCCAAAAAAATCCCCAATATCTGTATATACTTTCTTTCCAATTACATCTGTTATCTTTTTTATCTTTAACATATTAGAAAAAAAAGACCATAGTTTAAATACTTTTCTATACTATAAATGAAATAAAATAAGCAATTTAAAATTTTAAGGATAATTAATTCTCTTAAGAATAAGATTTATTTTTAAAATTTTATTGCCTTTTTCCTTTATTATTTAATCTTTAAATCCTATTTCTTAAAATTTGCATTAAATTTATATAACAGTGACCATAATTAATAATATGTTTAATAAAAAAGAAATAATTCACATATTAATTGCAATAATTATTTTAGGTTTTGTTATGAGTATCCCAGAGATCTCGAAAAATTATGCTTATTGTATTTTAATCGCAAGCATTATTATTTTTGTGAATATTTTAGGAAAAGAAATTGCTGGAAAATATTTTTATGTGGATATTGAAAATAAAATTTTTGAATTTCAAAGATATTGGTTCTATAAAGATTCCAAATTAAAAAAGCCATTCCCAATAGGAATTATTTTAAGTTTTTTTATGGCAATAATTTCTTTAGGAAAAATAAAAATAATGGCTCTTCTTCAATTTGATGGCAAACCCTCTAGAAAAAAAATTTTGAGAAAAAGGGGTGCTGTGAGAAAATCCGAGGTAAATGAATCTGATTTAGCATTTATTTCTGCATGGGGATTTTATGCCCTAATTATTCTAGGAATTCTTGGATTCATTTTAAAAATCCCTTCTTTAACTAAATATTCAATTTATTATGGATTTTGGAATCTTTTACCAATAGGGCAATTAGATGGAACCAAATTATTTTTTGGAAGTTTAATAAATTGGATTTTATTGGCAGTCATTTATATTTTTAGTTTAATTATAATCATCCTATAATTTTAATATAAAAAATGACTCCTGCAGAATTATTTTATTAAAATGCCGAATAAAACTTTAAAAAAAATAGAACCTAGAAAATATCAACAAGAAATTTATGAAAATTGTATTGAAAAAAATTGCTTAGTTGTTCTTCCCACAGGTATTGGAAAAACTTTAATTGCATTAATGCTTTCAATCAATAGACAAAAAAAATTTCCAGGAACAAAGGCCCTTTTTTTAGCCCCAACTAAACCCTTAGCCGAACAACATTTAATTTATTTTAAAAAACATCTCCCAGAATTATTTGCAGAATTAGTTTTATTTACTGGAAAAATTAATCCAAAAAAAAGAAAAGATCTTTGGCAAAACGCAGATATAATTTTTTCCACTCCCCAATGTATTTCTAATGATCTCAAAAATAAATTATATGATTTAACAGAAGTTTCATTATTAATTGAAGATGAATGCCATCGTTGCTTAAAGAATTATGCATATACTTATATTGCAAGAGAATATAAAAAACAGGCGCAAAATTTTAGAATTTTAGGACTTACAGCAAGTCCTGGTGTAAAAAAAGAAACAATAAAACAAATAGCAGAAAATCTTGAAATAGAATCTATTGAATTAAGAACCAGGGAAAGTGAAGATGTAAAAGAATATATCAAAGAATTAAAATTTGAAGTGATAAAATTAAAATATCCTGAAAAAATAAAGGAAATAAGAAATCTTATAAAAGAAATCTATGAGAAAAAAGTTTTGGAGTTAAAAAACAGAAAACTTATTTTTAGACCTGCAAATAAAATAAGTTTATTGGCTACTTTAAATAATTTAATGAAAATGGTTCGTTCAAATAAAAAAAATTTTAATTATTTTGCAGGAATCGTTGCTTGTGCTCAAGCAATTAAATTGGCTCATTTAATAGAATTGTTGGAAACTCAAACACTTTATACTTCTTTAAAATATATGCAGGACTTATTTCAACAAGCTTCACAAAACAAATCTAAAGCTGCAAAACAAATTTCAAGAAATCCTAATTTCAATAAAGCCCATATTAAATTATTGGAATTAATTTCAAAAAATATCGAACATCCAAAATTATTAGAATTAATATCAATAATTGAAGGATTAAAGAATAAAAATTTAAAAGAAAAAATAATTGTTTTTTCGCAATATAGAGATACTGTAACAAAAATATGTAAAGAATTAAATAAAATACGCGGGATAATCGCAAAAATTTTTATTGGACAAACAAAAAAAGGTGATGTAAAATTATCCCAAAAGGAACAACAAAAAATTATTCAAGAATTCCGTGAAGGAAAAATTAACATTCTTTGTTCAACCTCAATTGGAGAAGAAGGATTAGATATTCCAGAAGTTAATTCAGTGATTTTTTATGAACCAATACCTTCTGCAATTCGTTCAATACAAAGAAGGGGACGAACTGCAAGATTGATAAAAGGAAAATTGATAATTTTAATTACAAAAGAAACCCTTGATGAAATATTTTATTATACTTCTCTTGCAAAAGAGAAAAAAATGTATAATTCTATAGATGCTCTAAAAAAAGAATTAAAAAAACCAAAAAAAGAAAGCTCTCAAAAAACATTAATTTAATTAAAATTAGTGAAACAATATTTAAATGTAAATTTGCTTATCTTCCTATAGAAAAATCAAAGAAAACGAAATGCCAATTCACAATATTTTTAAAAAAAGAGGGAGAAATATTTCAAATCTAAAAAAGGCGAAGAAACTTCCAAAAATAATTATAGATATTCACGAGAAAAATTCTTTAATCCCCTCAGAATTATTTGCCTCAAACCAAGTAGAAACTGAAACCCAATCCCTAAAAATTGGGGATTATTTAATTGGGAACACAATTATTGAAAGAAAAACAATTCAAGATTTTATTGGATCTATGATAAACAAAAGATTAATTTCTCAGCTAAGACAAATGCAGAAATATAAAAATAAAATATTAATTGTTGAAGGAATTGAAAAAAATTTTTTTAAAGAGCTATATAAAAAAGACACAAAATTAAATAACAATTCTCTAAGGGGTTTCTTATTATCTATTTCTTTAAATTATAAAACTCAAATTATTTTTACAGAAGATTATGAAGATACTTCAAAATATCTAATTATTTTAGCAAAACAGCAATTAAAACAAAAAACA
>CAYZWY010000027.1:0-4893 GCA_964482315.1 Candidatus Woesearchaeota archaeon
TTAATCCAAGCATTTTTATTTAATTTTTTCATTTTATATCTCTACCAAACTTTTAAATTTAATATTAATTCAAGTTCCTCCCCATTTTTTTTAGTTATTTTTAATGGAAATTCTTTAGATTTTACATTTAATCCTGGTGGAATATCTTTAGAAACAGAAAGTTCGTTTTTCGGAATTTTATTTAGATCAGTAAAACTAAAGGAAAAATCATTATTTAATCTTAGTTGATTCTTTAAGGAATTATAATTATTTTCATATTCTTGTTTTAAATTTTTTATATTTTCATAAATATAGATTTTTGTTTTTGAATTATCAATTAAAGTATAATTGTCTGTGGGGCAAGAAGCATCATATAGTGGGTGATTATCATTTAGATTGGCTGAGAAATAAATTAAATAGTTTTTATTTGTTTTATTAACTTCTAGAAATTTCGTTCCATAAGTATTTCTGATGGATTCACTAATAAAATAGCAATCTTCTGAAATATTCACAATAACTGAAAAAGTTTCTACTTCTTCACTTATATTGTTTAAAATTGCACTCTCTATTTTATTAATTATTGAATTTTCTTGTTCTGTTTTTGCAAAAGGATTAATTATCATAAAAATAAAAATTAATGAGGCAATAAAGATTGTTGCAGAGAGGATTATTTCTATGTGCACATGCGCGTTTTTAGTTAAATTTTTTTTATTTATCATTTATTTTCTTTTAAATTTCTTAATTATTCATATTAGATATTTGAATCTATTAATTTTTTATATTTTAAATAATCTTTCATTTTGAATTAAGGTTTTATTAAAAATAATTTAACACTACTATTTATGACTAATGCAATAATTGTTAATATAAAAGAATGTTTAAAACCATATCTAATTTTTCCTTCAGATAATTTCCCAATGATTAATCCAGTAAAAACTCCTTGAACAACTAAAAGCCAAAGAAAGGGTTTTGTTAATTCTTCAGGACTTAATTTTTGTGATGAAAAATTCATAAGCCCTCCAAAATTTCCTGAAATACCCCCGCCAGAACTTCCAGAGGCCATATTATCTCCTAAATTTGCAGTAATCGGAAGAATTTTAAATTGCATAATTAGCATTATTAAAATAAATACTAAAAAGATTATATATCCTTGAACAACTAAAGTATAGATTGTTGCTTTTCTTTCTTTTTTTAGAACACTCATTTGTGAAACAGATTTTGAAACTGCTTCTAAAATATCTTCAATTTTTCCACCAGCTTTTTCTGATTCACTAATAATCATTACAGCCTGAGTAATATTTTTTATATTCAAATCTCTTGCAAATGTTTCAAAAGCAATTTTCACTGGGATTCCTAAAGAAATTTGATTAGAGAGTTTTTCAATATAGGGATTTAAAATTCCAAAGTTTTTAGTTTTAATATTTAAAATACTTTTATTTATTGGGGTTCCAGTTTTAGCACTTTCTACTAAGCTTCGGCAAAATTCCAAAAACATTTCCTCTTTTTCTTTAGTAGAATTTGATTCAAGTATAAGTAATAAAAAAAATGGAAATCCTGCAATAAAAAGAGCAATACCAAAGATCAGATAAAATAAATCTGTATTTTTTAAAAAAATTAAAGATAATAAAATTATTACTGCTCCAACAATTAATCCAATTAATTGTGGTTTTTTCAATTTTAATTTTTTTCCTTTTCTCATTTTTTTATTTTTTAGGATTTATTTTATTTAATTAAATAATCGGTTGTTTCAGTTTTAAGAAAATTAAAAATCCAATATCTAAAATAATTACTGCAAAAATTATTAGTAAACTTAAGGTTTCAACACCAATTCCTAAAAGATTAACTAAGGCACCAGTACTCCCCATCATAACAAACAGCATTAAAAAAATCATTGGTGCTGCAATTCCAAGACTAATATAAATGTCCATAAAAGTTTCAGAAGATTTAGTATATTTTTCCCTATCTAATTTATAATCGAATAGTAAAGTTTCACTATGTTTATCTAAAAATGAATGAAGATCTCCTCCAGAAGAAATTGTTGTTGTAAGACCATTTAATAAGTTCTTTAATTTAGAAGACGGAGAGGTTTTAGCAGTTTTCTTTAAGGCAGTTATTAAATCTAAGCCATTAAAATTGATTAGATTCATTAATTTTTTAAATTCATTATTAGTATATCTATATTCTTTGCTTTTTAAAATAATTTTAAAAAGATTTGTCGGTTCTATATTAGAATTTGCTATAGCAGACATATGGATTGTCACAAAAGGAAGTTCTTGATCAATCTTTTTTCCAATGTTTTTTCCTTCACTAAAAGGATAATAATAAAAAATAAATCCTGAAGAAAGTGGAACTAAAAAAATTATCCAAACAAATCTAATAAAACGAGATAATATTGTTTCATTACAGGGAACTATAAATGGAAAAACCGGAGTTAAATTATAAAAAAGCAATATTATAAATAAACAAAAAGTAAAAAGGAAACTGATAAATATTGTAAAAAGAATCATAGAAGCATAAGTTGCAGTAATAAATTGGGAATTTATTTTTCTTAAACCTTCATGCAATTTTTTGGTATATCCTTTTGAAATAAAATAATTTGATAAATTTCTGAAAAAATGGTTTGAAAGTTTTGCATAAGAATTTGGTTTTCCAAATTGGTTTTTATTTTTTGGATTTTCAATTGAATAATTTTTCTTTAATTTTTTAACAGAGGATTCACTTTTTGTTAGATTAGTTAGAAATTTTTTTTTATCTTTTGGAGAAATTGCAAGAGAAATTTTCTCTTTATTTTTTGTATAATCTAATTTAATGGGGCGTTTTTCTATTATTTTTTCTTTAATATTCTTTCTTCTTAAGGGTTTTTCTTTTAGTTGTTTATAAAATTGGACTTTTTTAATTAAACTTGGTAAAGATTTATTTAATATCTTTAATTGTTCTGAAAGTGTTAAAATTGTTCTTCTTAAAAGTCTTTTCTCTTTTTTATTTATCTCTATTTTTTTTGTTTTTTCTAGTTCTTCAATCATCCCCAATTGATTTGTAAAAACATATAATTGTCTAGCAATCTCTTGCATATGGTCAAGAGTTTTTCTTAAAATATCAATTGTCATTTTATTATTTTTGAAATTTTTTCCTGTAAATCTAAGAAATTCTCTTTTGTTTTACCAAATCCTTCAGCATCTTTTTTATTATAAGTTCTTTCTATTTCTGGAATTAATTTATTTAAATTATCAATTAATTGCGCTAAAATTCTTAAATCTCCTGATTCAATTATTTTATTTTTCATTGGATGTTAAAGCTATTTAGAACCGCCGAAGGATTTTTATGATAGGAATTAATTATTTTTTGAACCTGAGCATATTCAAAAATTTTTCTTTTTTGTAATTCATTTAATAATCTTGCCCTTTGGGTAAAATCTTTTTTTAATTTTTCTATATCAATCCCTGATTTAACAGAAATTTTTTTGAAAGTGATAAAATCTTCCTTAAAATAAAATGCATCTTCTTTTGCATTCCAAATAAAGGGGGTATTTATTGTTGCAATTCCTTTAGCATCTACTTTAATAATTTCACTTATCTCTCTTAATTTTCTTGTTTCTTTTTTTCCAATTATCACATGACTCATCAATGCAACACAATCTAGGGTATTCAGAAGAGTCGGCGGAAGACTTATTGGCGGAGTTTCTAATCTTTTAATAATGGCATCTACAGAATTTGAGTGAAGTGTACTTATAGAAGAATGTCCTGAAGCCATTCCCTGGAACAATACTGATGCTTCTTTTCCTCTAACTTCTCCAACAATAACATAATCTGGATTTTGTCTAAAAGAATTTTTTAATAAACTAAATAAATCTATTTCATTAGAATCGCTTTTTCCAATAGCAACTCTTGCAACACTTGGAACCCAATTTTCTCTTAAAAGATTAAGTTCCCGAGTATCTTCAATCGAAACAATTCTAGATTCTGGGGGGATGAAAAAAGCAATAGCATTTAAAAGAGTGGTTTTTCCAGAAGAAGTTCCCCCAGAAATAAGAATATTTAATCCGTGTTCTAAAATTATCCAAAAAAAAGCTAAGATTTCTGGGCTTAATGTTTCCATGTTTATTAATTGAATTGGGGTCCAAGGAATTTTAGTGAATTTTCTAATAGTAAATGTGGGGCCTTTGCTTGTTATATCACTAGTGTAGGTCGCATTGATTCTTGAACCATCTGGCAGGCTAGCATCTAATAATGGAGAAGAATAAGAAATATATTTCCCGCATCTTTGAGCTAATTTTTCTACAAAATTAGATAAGTCTCCAGCATTTGAATATTTAATATTTGTTTTTATATTCCTATAAATTCTATGTATAATATAAATTGGAGTATTTTCCCCATTGCATTCTATATCTTCTATAAAATAATCCCTCATTAAAGGTTCTATTTTATTTAGTCCAACAAAATCTCTAAAAAGATAATAAAATATTTTTTTATAAACTTCTTCGCTTATTTGTAAATCTAATTCTTCTATTAAGATTTGACAGGTTTTATCAATATATTCAATTAAATCTTCATTAGTTTTTTTTATGATAATATTTATATTTATCATTTCTTCAAGTCCTTTTTCTAATTCTTGAAGAAGAGATTTTTCTATTTCATTAAGAATTGGTTCTTCTATTTCATAAATTAATTCTTCAACAGCCTTATCCCAATGGATATGGACACTTACATAAGGAGAAATAAGGGTATATCTTACATTTATTTTAGTTTTGTCTTCTATTTTTGGAAGTGCAGGGATATTCGGATTTGAATTAATATTTATTTTTTCCACTTTTACTTCTTAATTACCTCTTTTTATTCCTTATTATTATCTATCCATTAATCAATCTATATAGAATAAACTCAAAGACTATTTAAATTTAAAGTATACAAAAAAAGT
>CAYZWY010000028.1:0-4801 GCA_964482315.1 Candidatus Woesearchaeota archaeon
TTTAAGAGGTTAATTTTAAAAATAGATTTTTCTTTTTAATATTCCTAGCCATTTAATGGCTGGGCCACATGTCAGTTTATTAAGACATTATTAAAATTAATTTTAAGTCATAAAATTCAAAAGCAATATTTAGTACTTAAGGAAATCTAAAGCTTTGGTGTGCAAATTAATTTTTGCTTTGTACAAGCAAGATTCTTGGCATGAAAAACAAAATTTCATGAGGTAAACTGGCTATAGGGTTGGGGCGTTTGTAGGCTTTACCGTAACAGGAATGGCAACTGGAATGCTAACTGGAATAGGTTTGATAACTCCAATGCAGATGGTCGAATGGCTCAGAATATGGTTAGGTTTTATATTATATTAAAGGAAAATGGATAAGAAACTTTGGCGCTTTTATAATGAAATCATATGGCGATCTCTATGAAAAGATTTATTCTTATAATAATTTGATTCTTGCATTGAAAAAAGCAAGAAAAGGTAAAGCAAAAAAACCTTATGTAATTGAATTTGAAAAGAATTTAATTAAGAATTTACTTAAATTGCAAAAGGAATTAAAAGAACAAACATACAAACCATTTCCATTAAAAACATTTATTTTAAGAGACCCAAAAACGCGTAAAATCTCAAAATCTGAATTTAGAGATAGGATTATTCATCATGCTTTAGTAAGGGTTATAGCGCCTATTTTTGATAAAACATTTATTTATGAATCTTGTGCAAATAGAAAAGGTAAGGGAAATTTATTTGGTTTAGAAAGATTCAAACAATTTCAAAGAAAAGTCACAAAAAATAATTATAGAATAGCCTTCTGTTTAAAGGCGGATATAAAACATTATTTTCAAGAAGTTAATCATAATATTTTATTGAAAATAATTAAAAGGAAAATTAAAGATTGGAAAGTTATTTGGTTGATTAAACAAATTTTAAAGAATTTTGATAATAAAGAGAAGGGAATGCCTCTGGGTAATTTAACCTCACAATTTTTTGCAAATGTTTATTTAAATGAATTAGATTGTTTTGTCAAAAATAAATTAAAAGCAAAAAATTATATTAGATATGTTGATGATTTTATTATCTTGCATGAAAATAAAAAGCAGTTAGAAATTTGGATGAAAAAGGTTAATGAATTTTTAATGAATAGTTTGAGAATTGAGCTTCATCCGGATAAATCAAGAATTATTTCATTATCTAGTGGAATTGATTTTGTTGGATTTAACAATTTTTATTATTATAGATTATTGAGAAAGAGGAATATTAAAAATATGTTTGTGAAGGTTGAGAATTATAAAAAAAGTAAGCTTCCTAAAGAAAAACTCCTTGAAAGCTTTCAAGGTTGGAATGCTTATGCAAAATGGGCAAATAGTTTTAAATTAAGAAGGAGTGTTGTTAAGAAAATTTATAAGCCTTTGAACTAACTTTAACTTAACAATTTAGCTTTTTGAAATTATATGTTTTCTCCTCTTAATCTATTTTATTCTCTCAGTAAGTTTTAAATAACACAGATTATATTTAAATTAATTGGGGGAGTAGCTCAGTGGGAGAGCACTACGCTGAAGACGTAGGTGTCGTGAGTTCGATTCTCACCTCCCCCATATGGATTATATATTAAATATTAAATATATACTAAATATCTTATGAAAATAAAAATAAGTTCAATTTTAGGGATAATGGGGGTTTTGATAATTTTCGGTATTCTTGTTGAGAGTCCTATTATTGGAGCAATAACTGGAGCTATAGTCGGGGTGAATATCGCATCTAGACAAATAGGATTTATGGGTTTAGGTTTAATGATTATTTCTATAATTTTAAAAAAATATAAATTATAATTATTAAAATGAAATTAAAAAAGATTCATGCAGATTTTATTTTGAATTCTCGTAAAGAAAAAACAATAAGGATTCTAGTGAAAACTTCAAAAGGGATATTTAAAACAAATGCTCCTACTGGAAAATCTAAAGGGATTTTTGAAGCAAAAGATTATCATATTAATTTAAAAGAAGATATTATTTGTATTAATAAAATAAACTTAAAAAATATTCAACAAATTTTAGATAAATATTTTTTAGGGAATATTAAAGATTTTAAAATCAATTCTTTTTTATTTTTAAAAGATTTAGAAAAATTTTTAGAAAATAAAATTGGAGCAAATAGTTTATTTTCTTTAGAAGCTTGTTTTTTAAAAGCAATTGCAAGAGAAAAGAATAAGAAATTATGGGAATTTTTATTAGGAGAAAATTTTAAGCATGATTTTTCTTTAAGGCCTGTAGGAAATGCAATTGGTGGAGGGAAACATAGTAATGAAAAGAACCAGGGAAAACCAGATTTTCAGGAGTTTCTTTTTATTCCAGAATCTTCAGATTTTTTTGAATGTGTTAAATTGAATAAAATTGCGTATTCTTTGGCAAAAAAAATATTAAAGGCGAAAAAGAGAAATGATGAGGGTGCATGGAAATCTTCTTTAAATGATGAAGAAATAATTAAAATCATGAAAAAAATTCAAGAAGCAATTAGAAAAAAATATAAAAAAGAAATAAAAATTGGGTTGGATATTGCTGCATCTGGGTTCTATAAATCCCCCGATTATCTTTATAAAAGATTAAATAAAAAATTAAACAAATCTGAACAATTAAAATTTATTTCTCATTTAATTAACAAATATTCTTTATTTTATATTGAAGATCCCCTAAATGAGAAAGATTTTTTAGGTTTTGAAAAATTAAGAACTAAAGTGGGTGGTTGTTTGATTGTTGGGGATGATTTAACTGTTACAAATCCTAAAAGATTAGAGAAAGCAATTAGGATGAAAGCAATTAATGCAGTTATTTTAAAACCCAATCAAATTGGAAGCCTAGTTAAATTCAAAAAAGCAATAGAAATAGCAAAAAAATATAACATCAAAACAATAATCTCACATAGAAGTGGGGAGACAAAAGACAATACTATTGCAGATCTTGCAGTAGGATTTCAATGTGATTTCATAAAAACTGGAATCTATGGTAAGTTTAGAACGTCTAAATTAAAAAGATTGATTATGATTCAGAAGAAATTCAAAGACTTAAAGAGAAAAAAACCTGAAAATTAAGAAGATTAAAAGAAAAGAAAGAAGGAATAATAAGAATAGATGGGGCAAAAAGGTAAGGAAAAGGTTTAGAAGTATTGAATTTTAATAATGCATAAAGATTTTTAAGTTAAGAAAAATTAAACAAATTATGGCATCAAAACATAATAAAAATAAGACTGAACAGCCTGTATTTTTAAGAATTAAACTTCCTAAAGGAAATGAAGTTATTGGAATTGTAGAACAAAGAGTTGGAGCAAATAGAATGATTGTCAAGTGTTTAGATGGGCATCAAAGAAATTGTAGGATTCCTGGATCAAAACGAAGAAGATTATGGATTCGTCCTAATGACGTTGTAATTGTCAAACCTTGGGAATTTGAAGGAGATCAAAGGGGAGATCTTTTATTTAAATATCGCCCTGCAGGAATAGAATTTCTTAAGAAAAAAGGATTTTTAAAAGAAAATATAAATGAGTTTTAAAATAAAATAGAACCAACCCTATTGAAAAATGCAAGAAATATATATTGATAAGATAAATGCGGTTTTAGAAAATAAGAAAAGAATAGAAAAAGAATTTAATGTTAAATTAAAAAATCGGAATCATCTGGTTTTTGTAGAAGGAATCGCAGATAGAGAATATTTAGTTTTAGAGATTTTAGAAGCATTAGATCTTGGTTTTTCTTTAGAACGAGCTTTTTTATTAAAAAATGAAAATATGATTTTGTATAAAATTAGTATTAAAGAAATTACTAAAAGGCATGATTTAGAAAGGGTTAGGGCAAGAATCATTGGTACTCATGGAAAAACTCTTAAGACACTTCAAACTTTAACTGACTGTTATATTGCATTAAAAGAAAATAATGTGGGAATTATTGGGGAAACTGAAAAAATAAAAGAAGCAATTCAATCAGTAGTTTCCTTAATTCATGGGGCTAAACAGGGAAATGTTTATGCAAGAGTAGAAAGAAGAAAAAAGTTGAAAAAGCAAAGAAATAAAATTTAAGTTCGAATTTTTTTTGGTTTATCTTTGTATTTATTATTCCAAGTTTCAAAATAGATTCTATTGTTTAAATTAATTTTTCTCCTTGCAATTGTTTTTATTTTATTATTTTGATAAGCAATTGGAAAGATTGCCTGTATTTCTATTTCTTTAGGAATTTTTAATAGTTTTCTTATGAGAAGTTCAGAAAAAGCCCCAACCCAACAAGAAGCAAGACCCATCTCAGTTATCTTTAATAAAAAATTTTCAATAGCTGCCCCAGAATGTTGTTGGATATATCTTTTAGCTCGTTTTTCATACATTATCTCTATTTTTTCATTATCTGAGCAGAAAACTACAATAAATTTTGCTTTTTTAATAAATTTTTGTTGACATGCTTCTGAAATTCCTTCAATTATCTCAGGTTTTTCTATTATTAAGAATTTCAAAACTGGCAAATTTCCTGGGCAAGGGGTTTGATTGGTTGCTTCAATTGCTTTAAGAATTAAATCTATCTTTACTTTTTTATTAGAATAATCTCTAATAGATTTCCTTTTTTCAAGTAATTTCTCGAATTCCATATTTTTATTAATTTTATATTGGCAATAATTTTATAGTATTAATTAATGATTTCATCTATAAAAAGGTTTTGAAGAGATATTTAAAACGTCCTGGGCTGGACTCGGACCAACGACCCTTCGGTTAACAGCCGAATGCTCTACCAACTGAGCTACCAGGACATAATTTAGCAGAGAAATGAATT
>CAYZWY010000029.1:0-4709 GCA_964482315.1 Candidatus Woesearchaeota archaeon
TCTTCATTTTGCTTTTTAGATTTTCTTATATTATCTTTCATATTTTTATTATGATGATTAACTATATAAATATTTTGAAAATAGGATTATAAAGAAACTAAATTCACATCTGTTTCCAATTCAATAAAGTTTTTAGCAATTAGATTATCACAACCCAACTCTTCACAATTTTGAATAACTCTAGAAGTCGCAGTTCCATCAATAGCAATTATATAAGGATCAAAGTCTAATTTCAAATAGTTTAATCTTCCGATTGTCACTTTTTTTATTAGTTCTAAATCTTTATTGAAAATAATTGCAGAATTAGTTCCTTCTAATTTTTTTAAATCTTTTTTTATTTTTTCTTTTTCTTTTAAAGTAATCTTCTTAATTTTTTTAATTTGTTTTTTCTCTGTTGATTCTAATTTATCATTTGAATTTAATTTGTCATATCTTTTTACCCCTTTTTTCTTTGTATCTTCGAAATAAGATTCTAAGCGGATTTTTTTTCTTAGAGCTTGAAGAATTTCTTTTCCAGTTAATTCTTCTACTTCTTTTCCCTCAGGAGCCATTGCTATAAAATCTATTTTTGCATTTTTAATCACATTTTTAATAATAAGATTTCCTCCCCGGTCACCATCAACAAATAAAATAGTCTTTGATTTTTCTTTAGTTAAATCAATTAATGTTTCTGGTAATTTTGCACCATCCATTGCAATTGCATTTTTTATATCGTTTTTTAATAAATTAATAACATCTGCTCTTCCTTCTACAATAATTAATTCTTCTCCAGAAATATCTCCGCACGGAAGATTTTCTGTTCCATAAGATTGAATTCTACTAGTTTTTGTAGATGTTTTTATTTCATCAGTCATTTCATTTATTTCTTTTCCAGAGTTACCTAATCTTTCCATTAGTTTTTTCGCCCTTTCTAAAATATAATCTCTTTTACTTCCCCTAACATCTTCAATATCTTCTATAGTTATCTTTGTATTACTGGGCCCAACCCTTTCAATAGTTTCTAAAGCTGCAGCAAGAAGTGCTGTTTCTGCTTTGTCAATTGCTGAAGGGATTTCTATTTCTCCACTTGTTTTTGAATTTCCATATTCTATATTCACTTCGATTCTACCAATTTTACCAGATTTTTGAAGTTCTCGCATTTCTAATTCTTCTCCAAGTAATCCTTCTGTTTGCCCGAAAATTGCACCAATCATGTCTGGTTTTTCTATAGCTCCATCTGCTTCGAATTTAGCATGAATTATATATTTTATTGATATTGGGCTTATTTTTGCCATTTTTCATCCTTTAAGTTTAAATAAACTTAATTAATTTATTTTATAAAAATTCTTAGAAAACAAAACTTCTGAGTTAAATTATCTTTTTGATTTATAAGATTAATTTAAATCATACTGAAACTTATTTATTTGATATTAAATGAATATAAACAATATATTATACTTTAATGATATCTTTTCTAATAATCTTTATATCTTTCTTAAAAAGAATTGGTTTATAAATATTTTGGTATGCAAAATCATTATTGTAATGCATTAAATTATTCATCTTAGTTATAAGATTGTGATTGATTCAAAATATAAATTTCACAATACAAAGGTTTTTAAATAGCAACAATATAATGAGTTTAAATAAAATAAAGAGGACAAAAATGTCTCAGGACGAATTTATAGACGATATAGACGAACTTGAGTTAGACGAATCTGACGAGGATTAAGTCTACCAATTTTATTTTTTTTCTTTTTTTTAAATTTTAGTTGGAACTTCAAGATTTTAATTATATTTTTTTAATAGAATGGATTCAATGGGTAATATCCTATTATGATAAGGCATTCTTAAAAACTTGATTTTTTACATTCAGAAAGTTGCACTAAAATTAAATTCTTTCTTAAATAATCAATAAATTTAAAAAATATTTTCAAGAAGAAATAAACAAAAAAGATTTAAATCTTTTTCTCAACTAATTCTGTACAAACACCTGCAGCAACTGTTGCTCCAGCGTCTCTGATTGCAAATCTTGCCATATGTGGATTTATACTTGATTTTTCAATAACTAAATTACCCATTGGTTTTAATCTAACCATTGCAACATCCCCATTTTTTAAGAAATCTACTTTTCCTTCCATTGGTTGACCACTTGTTGGGTCAATTTTATTTAGGATTTCTATAAATTGGCATGGAACTTGAGCAGTATGGACATGGAAAACAGGAGTATATCCTTTAGCAATAACTGTTGGATGATTAATTACTGCGATTTGCCCAGTAAATTCTGTTGCCATTGTAGCAGGATTTGCTGCATCACAAATAACATCGCCTCTTGCAATATCTTTTTTTCCAATCCCACGAATATTAAGTCCCACATTATCTCCTGCAGGGGCTTCTTTTAATTGTTCATGGTGCATTTCTATTGATTTAATTTCACCATTAATTCCATTTCCTTCTCTTCCAGGCAATATTTTTACTTTTTGCCCAACTTTTAAAATTCCTGTTTCAACTTTTCCAACAGGTACAGTTCCAATTCCAGTAATATTATAAACATCTTGAATAGGCAATCTTAATGGTAAATTTGTTGGTTTCTTAGGACTTTCAAATAAATCTAATTGTTCCATTAATGTTGGCCCTTTATACCAAGAAGTATTCTCTGATTTTTTAAAAATATTATCTCCTTTTAATCCACTAACTGCAAGAAATGTGGATTTTTCAGGATTAATTCCAACAACTTTTAATAATTTTGAAACTTCTTCTTTTACTTTATTAAAAATTTCTTCTTTATATTCTACAGTATCCATCTTATTAATTAATACTGCAATTTGTTTTACACCCATAGTTCTTAATAGCCAAAGATGCTCTCTTGTTTGAGGTTGAACTCCTTCTTTAGCAGCAATTGTTAAAAATGCTGCATCAGCTTGGCTTGCACCAGTAATCATATTTTTAACAAAATCTTTGTGACCTGGAGCATCAATAATTGTTATTTGTCTTTTAGGGGTCATTAATTTTTTATAAGCTAGATCAATAGTAACTCCTCTTTCTCTTTCTTCTTTAATTTTATCCATAACATAGGCAAATTCAAATCCTGATTTTCCTTGTTTTTCAGCTTCTGCCCTAAGTTTTTTCATTTCTTGTTCAGGGATTAATCCAGATTGAACTAAAAGCTGACCTACACAAGTAGATTTTCCGTGGTCTACATGACCTACAAAAACAATATTCATTACTTCTTTTTCTCCAGCCATTTTTCAAATAAAATATTTTGTAATTATATCAAAAAAATATGTTTTATAAATCTTTTGTTTAATGATTCTGATTGAAGAATTGCATTAGGATCTCTTATTGAGGTTAAAGAATCCAATTTATAGGAGCAATTGAATAGTATGTGAATAATTCGAAGAGTATAAATTGATCATGAATTAACCATAAATAAATCATAAATAAATCATAAATTAATTCAAAAGAATTATTAAACACTCTTTTCTTAAATAAATAATTCCTTAAAAATTAGAAAAATAAAAATGGAATTAAATTTAGAATCAGATAAATTGTATATTAAAATTTTAGAAAGAATTAAGAAAAGTAAAAAATATCAAGGAATTTGTGAAGAGATTATTCTAGAGGAAATAAAAAAATATTTTAAATTAAATTCTAATTTGAATTTTAAATCAAATTTAAAGACTAAAATTTCTGAAAAAAAATTAAAACTGATTATTAAAGCAATTAAAAAAGAATTGCATTTATTTTACTCGTGTTTCCAAACAAAAAAGAAGAAAAAACAAAGACACTTTTATTTAAATGAATTAGATAAAAAAATAAAAAATAAAAAAGATTTAAAGGAAATACAGAAAACCATAGATAAATTATTATCTGCGACCATTTCCACAAAAGAAAGATTAAATAGATATCCAAAAATTTATAGAAAAATTTTTGAAATAACAAAAAATCCTAAAATTATTTTAGATTTGGGTTGTGGATTTAATCCTTTTTCTTTTTTCTATATGGGATTAAAAAAATTAAAATATTTAGCATATGATATAAATGAAAATGATATAAATTTTTTAAATAAATTTTTCAAAATTATTTATGTACAAGGTTTAGAAGGAAAAGCAGAGATTTTAAATATTAAAAATAAAATCAAGATCTCTAAATTACCTAAAGCAGATATAATTCTCCTCTTTAAAATTATAGATTTAATGGATAAAAAATCTCATAAGCAAAGCGAAGAATTAATAAAACAGTTAATTTCAAAAGCTAAATTTATTATTGTTAGTTTCCCAACAACAACAATAACAAAAAAAAGAATGAATTTTCCAAAAAGAAAATGGTTTGAATTGATGTTAAATAGAATTAATTTAAAGTTTAGAATTTTCAAAACAGATAATGAAATCTTTTATATAATTAACGCAAGAAAATAAAATAAAAAAATTAAGATAGATTTTTAAAGTATTCAAGAGGGAGGCATTTAAATTCCACAAAATAATTTAATATTTCAGAATTTAAATTTGTAATTCTAGAAAACAATGAATTATCTTGTCTAGAAAATAAAGTTCTTGTAGATTCTTCTGGTGGGTGAAGGATTTGATTTTGAACTAATTTTTCTGTTATTAAAGGTAAAAGGCTATTCACACATTTCGTTAATGTGTTTTCTGCTTCTTTTTTAGTAATATTTTTCAAATTTTCAAGATTTTGAATACCTGTCTGAAAATCTATATATTCTTTTTTAAATT
>CAYZWY010000030.1:0-4596 GCA_964482315.1 Candidatus Woesearchaeota archaeon
TTATCTTGGTAATATTTGAAAAGTTGGTTAGTTACAACACAATCAATAAATAGCAACGATAAAATTAAAGAGAATTTTATTTTTTAGGCTTTTTATTTTTTTTAAGGGATTTATAACCTATAATAATTAAGATTAAAGCAACAAGTATTATTATAATCCATAAGATTGTCGAATTCCTTTTTACTATTAATTTTTTATCATCGGATTTTGTGCCATCTCCTTGAATTACTTCCCCGGTTATTTTTGAATCTTGTTCAATTATTGATTCTTGAGAAATAATTTCTTCATAGATTGTTTTTATTGTGATATCTGCTTTATTTAAAGCAATAGAGTTTAATTTAACCAAAAGATCATAATAATTATCCCCTGAAAGTTCAATTTTCTTTTCTTCACCAACATTTAAAGTTACTGTTTGGGGTGTTGAAGCAATTTCTATTGTTGCTGTTGTTGAATTTAGATTTTTAATAGTAAGAGAATGTGAATCACTTGCGAAATTAAATACCATTTTATCTCCATTTCTTAATTGTTTGGTATATCCCTCAGAAAATTCTGTATCAGTTAAAGTATAAGATCTTGTGCCAGAAGAACCACTGGTAGTGGTAGTAGTAGTTGCTGCTTCAACATTTTGAACTGTGATATCTGATGAATCTGTTTTTGTATAATATCTAGCTGTATTTGTTCCATCGTTTGCATATGCCATTAATTGAATTGAATAAGTAGAATCTGCAGCTACACTTGGAGTTGTCCATGTAACATTATAAATAAATTCGGCAGTTGTTGCACCTGTTCCAGAATTTATTGTTTCATTAAATGTATTATATCCATATCCTGCAAGATAACCATAACCATAACCAAAAGATTGATTTATGTTTGTGTAAGTTCCTGAATTTGAATCATAACCATAACCATATCCATAGCCTGAGAGTGAAGCACTATAATTATAATTGCTATGTAGTTTTTCAATAACAAAGGTTTCATTTGTGTCAGAAAGTTCTGTTCCATTAAGATAAAATGTGCATGTATCTATTACATTTGCATTAGAATTTTTTATATTTACAGTAACATTTGTTAAGGGGATTCTATCATTTGTATGCAAATCAATTTTAGCTAAAAATGAAACAGTTGAATCTTCATTAGGCGTTGTATCAGAAATCTTTGGTATCCCGAGGGTGATAGCTTTTGCAGGCCCGGAAAATAGTAAAATTCCTATGATTATTAAAGTCAAAATTCCAGAAATAATCTTAGGAGAATTTCTAATACTACCTATTTTTTTTAGTAACCTCTGATTCATGATTTTCTTAAGATTTTTAAGTTTAAAAAGGTTTCTTTATAAAAGGGTTTTTTAAAAAATAAAGAAATTCGAAAAATATTTAATAAAAAACTTAGACAGACAATTATAATGGTTATTTATGAATTAGAAAATATTAAATATGTTTTAAGAGTTATAAATTAGGGGAAAAATGAAAAAACAAAAGAAATTTGAAAAACAAAAAAGAAATAAAAAACCAAACACAAAAGTAATAGTTTATTCTTTAATTGCATTAGGATTTGTTGTTTTAACAGCCTTTGTTGATTGGTTATTTATAATTGGGGCAGTTATTATGATATATTTGAATCAAAAAGAATTGATGAAGAAAGAATTGATGAAGAAAGATAAAAAATAATCAAAAAAGAATAAATCCAAAATATATAAATTAAAAAAGTATAGATTTTTGTAAGAGCATAAATTTTTATATTCTAATTATATTCTGATTTATTATGGGATTTTTAGATTTTTTAAAAAAAATATTTGCAGAAAAAAAAGAGCAAGAGCAAGAAATAGAAAAACTTAAGGTTTCTGATCTTAATATTTGGATTGGACAGAGAGAAAAAGAGATAAAAGAAAAAGAAAAACAAATTTTCAATCAAATTAAGATAATAATTAATAAGATTGTTGAAGAATTAGAAGATGAGATTAAGGTTCTTGAAAATATAGATTTGCATAATAAGAAAGCAGTAGAAAAGATTAAACTGATTGTGAGGGAAAATTTAGATAATTATGTTTCTTATCTTAAGGAATTAATTAGAAACTTGCAAAAATTAAATAAGGAAGAAACAGAAGATATAATTGAAGAAATAAATTCTATTTTTTCTAATTTCAATAAACATTCTAAAATGAGCTTTGAGAAGGCTACTTTTTTAATTGGGAAAGAAATAGATGCAGTAAAAGAAAGTATAGGGAGATTTTTCAGGAATTTAGAAAAGGTTTTACATGAGAATAAGGAAATTATCGAAAAATCCAAAATTATTTCTGTTATTGAAATGAAAATTAGTAATTTAATGAAAATTAAATTATTTGAAAAGCAATTCAGTCAAAATATTAAAGATATTAAAGAAAATAAAGAAGATTTAAAAAAACAGATTCAAGATTTAGAAAAAGATATAGAAAAATTAAAACAAAGTAAAGAATATTCTGAGAAATTAAAAAAGGAAAAAGAATCAGAAGTTAAGAAAAAGGATTTGCAAGCCCAGGTTTATGAATTAAAAAAAATAATTGATTTAAGAGATTTAGCTAGGAAATTTCATTCTAATGAAAAAGAAATGGAGACCATTAGAAAATACCGGGAAAATTTTAAAGGATTTTTTGAAAAAGATAAAGGTAAGGGAATTATTGAATTATTTGATTTTAATGAAAAAAAGCAAGAGATTTTTGAGAGAATTAAGCAAATAAATAAGATAAGTAAAGAAATTGAAGAATCAATAATAAATGGGGTTGAAATTGATGATTTTAAACAGAAGATTAAAGAAATTCAATTGAAGATCAAAAATCTAGATGTTGAAGAATCTAGAAGAATAAAGAAATTTAAAAAAATAGGATTGCAAGAAAAAGAGATTCTTGATGAAATTAAAAAAAATTTAAAAGAAATTAATGTGATTTTAGAGTGATTTTTGTTAAGCACATTTTTATTGAGTTTTTTAGAGAAAGAGAATGTTCTAATAGAAATCTTTATAAATTTTCAAATAATCATATATTTTATGGAAAGATCAGCAAAAAATCAGGACCCAAAAACAAAGCCAATTAGTGCATTATATCATGAATTAAAAAGATTAGACTCTAAAAATGACTTATTAAAATACATTACAAAAGTAACTTCTGATGGTTTTGAATATGTTGGTGAAGTATATAATGAATTCCTTAGTAAATTTGAGGGATTTGGTGATGAAGATTCAGAATATTTTGATGCTGAAGAAATTCTTGGAAACTATTCTTCTGCTTTGAGTGAAGAAATTTATGAAATTAAAAAAAAGAAGCAATCCCAAAAAATGCAGATGTTTTTAGGATTTTCTAATAAATCTCGTAGTAAAAGTTTTAGGAAAACTTTAGTGAATTCTTTAAATATTGATTAGGGGAATTTGTCCTATTTATTGTTTATAGTTTTATTTTTTATTTTTTTAAGAAGATTTAAATAAATTAAAAGAATTTTTCAGTATTATGGAAGAAGAAGAAATCAGAAAAATATTACAAATTATTTTAGAAAATCTTAAAGGTAGAGAATTTATTTGGAGGATTGAAGGAAGTGTGAATCTTTGGATTCAAGGGATTAAAACCTCTGTTCTAGATTTAGATATAACTACAAATGATAAAGGAATTAAAATTTTTAGGAGGGTTTTGAAGAAATATATTATTAAGGATTTTTTTAGTCAAAAAATAAAGGGGTCTTCATTGATCTGCAATTTTAATGGTTTTGAGGTCGAAATAAATTCTTATGGAGATAGAGAATCAAATATGTTTGATAAGACCAAGAAAATTTCTTGGGGTTCTATGTTTGTACCAATTTTACCAATGAAATATGCTAAGAAGTTTTATGAATTCAGAAATGATAAAGAGAAAGTTAATTTAATCTCCAAATATTTATTAAGAACGAATAGAGAAAAATTTAGTAGTAAAAGGCTCAAAAGAAGATTAAAGGAGATTGAAAATGGAATTTCAAAAGCAAAAAATAAAGCAATTAAGTAAACCTGATAAATCAAATATTGGATTATGGGATTCAAAAATCAAGAATTTATGTGATAAAATTAATCAAGATAAAGATTATTATACTACTTCTAGTTGTTCTGGAAGAATTGTTTTAATAAAAAGCTTAGATAAAAAAGCAAAAAATGTTTTTTTATTTAGAACTCATGAAAAAATTACTTTAAATGAATTAAATAAGAGTTTAGAGGAAATAAAATATAATAAATTAATTGAATTTAAGCAAACTCCTTGTATTTTGCATGTTGCTTGTTTTAGTTTGGAAAAAGCTCAGGGATTAATAGATAAAGCAAGATTCGCAGGATGGAAAAATTCTGGGATTATGTCTATTAAAAAAAGAATCATAGTAGAATTAAATAGCACAGAAAATTTAAGTTTTCTAATTATGAATCACAAAAAAAAATTAGTAGACAATGAATTCCTTAAATTAAGTATAGAACTTGCAAATAAAAAATTAGAAAAATCTTGGGAAAAGATAAATAAATTACATAATTCTCTTTAAGAATTATAATTTAAAAAATAAGAAAATCATATTCTAAAAAACATATAAGTTTTTAAAGAAAAAAGTATAATTATCTTTATAA
>CAYZWY010000031.1:0-4500 GCA_964482315.1 Candidatus Woesearchaeota archaeon
ATTAGTTTGATTAATTATTTGATAAAACAAACTACGATTGTTAAAACTTTATTCTTGAATTATTAGCGCTTTATTCTTGAATATTTCATTTTCAAATAACTCTTTTTTAAATTAAAGATTAATCCAGAAATTTTCATAATAATAAAAATTATAATAACAAAAATTATATTTGAAGAAAGAGTGGAGGATTTATATGGTCGCAGGGGGATTTGAACCCCCGACACCCTGATTAAGAGTCAGGTGCTCTAACCTGGCTGAGCTATGCAACCATTTTTAGGTCTTTTATTTAGATTCTATGAATAATTATTTAATAAATCTTTTTGTGATTTATATAAACCTTAAATTTCTTATAAAATTAAAACTAATGAAAATTATTAAAATTATTTAATAGTAGGAAATTTAATGATATTCTCTCCAAATGTGATTGCATTTGACACACTTGAAAAATCTTGTTTCTGCTTCATCTCCTGCACGTGTTTGTGAGGTCCAAAAATAAGCTTCTCGATGATTACACTTTGGGCAAATAGCAGTAATTACTGGAAATACATTGGTGTCTTTTTCTTTTAGAACCCCAATATTCGGTTTAGATTCTATTTTTTCAGAAGATTCTATTTTAAGCTTTAGTTTTGATTTGTAATTGCATCTGGGGCATTTAGACATCTTATTTTTTTCAATTAGAACACATCCACACTTTGGGCAAAAATCCATTGTTTTTTTTATTAATCACCATTTAAAAACTTTCTTATTTTTAAATTCATGAAAAATTCTTTTTTAAAATGTGAAAATAAGACTTTTTGATAATTATTTTAATATAAAATTTTATAAAAAATAGTTAAAATTTATCTAAATTTATTTATTAATTCAACAAAAAATAACTTAACCCAACCCAGATAAGGAATTTTTAAAATTGCTTTACCAAGTAATTGGTCTTCTTTAATCATTGTTTCATCTGTTTTATAAGGGTTATTCGAAATAATTAATTGTTTACTATTATGATCCCCTTTTGTTTGAATAGTGTTATTTGTTATTTCTATTATTCTATGAATGATTGGATGAGCTGAGGTTGATTCAATATTTGGTTTAAAAATGACAATGTCACCAATTTTTGGTTTAAATCTCCCCCAAACAATAATTATGTCCCCTTTTTTAAAACCATTTTTAATGGGGAATTCAGAAAAAATTTCTTTGGAAATATTTTTTCTCTCATACCATGTTCCACAAATTTCCCAATATTTGTCATAATTTATAAATTCTTTTTGATTTGGGATATAAAAATTTCCACATAAATTATAATTGCCATAATTATCTTTAACAATTTGATGATCCATACTTGATGATTCTACTCCTGCTAAAGGGAGGGATGTCCCGGTTATTAAGGAAAGAAAAGGGAAAAGAATAAATTTTATAATAATGAATATTAAAATTAATGCAACAATCCAACTTAGTATAGAATCTGAATTTAAAATCCATTTGTAAATCTTTTTTATATTTTTTGCAATATCTTTTATAATCATATAGGGAGAAGAATTTTTAGGTTTTTAATTGTGTCGGAATTTTATAAAATTCTTTTACAATTGAAAAATCTTATAATTTTTAATCTATATTCTAAGATAAAAAGATTTAAATAGTATATATTTTTGGATAGATACATCTTGTGTATACCAAATATTTTTGGATTAAAAGAAAAAACCAAAAAACCAACAAAAGAAGACAGTAAAAAATAAGAGAAATAAAAAATATAAATAAATTAAAAAAATAAAATAAAAATGATAGATATTTTTGACAACAAAATTTTTTGTAGGAATTGTAATCAAGAAATGGAACCATTAAAAATTGAGAGAAAGGGGTTTATATTAAGGATGATTCAATGTCCTAAATGTGGAAATAAAATTATCCATCCCACTGATAAGCAAGAATATATTAATTTTATTAATTTAAAAAAGAAAAAATTTAATGTAAAAATGAGATTTGTTGGAAATAGTTATGCAGTTTCTATTCCTAGAGAAATTGTTAATTTTATTAAAGAGCAGGAAAAAATTATGGATGACATGGTCCATTTATGTTTCGAAGGATTTAACAAAATCAGTTTAACTTTTAATGAACCCCAAGAAAAAATTATTAAAGATAGATTTAATAATGAATAATTAAATTAAATTAAGAAAGATAAAATTAAAGATCAACAATAAAAAAATAAAAAATGAAAAAAACCAATAAAAATGAATGAAGAAAAAAAAGTTAAATTAAGAGTTGCAGAAGCACAACAAGATGATGCATATAAGGGTATTGCAAGAATAGACTATGAAATAATGAAACAATTAAAGATTAAAAGGGGGGATGTTGTTTTGATTTGTGGTGGAAGAGAAACTGTAGCAATTGCAGATAGGGCATATCCTGCAGACGTAGGCGAAGGAATGATTAGAATAGATGGTATTATAAGAAAAAATGCTAGAACTGGAGTTTCTGAAAATGTAATTGTTAAAAAAGCTAATGTGAAAGAAGCAAAAAAAATTATAATTGCGCCAACACAAAAAGGAATAACTGTTCAAGGAGATTTAAAAAATAGTCTTTTAGGAAGGGCAGTTATAAAGGGGGATGTTGTTGTCCTTGGAGGAGTTCAAAGAAGAATGGATATTTTAGGAGAAGAATTTGGGGATCTCGGAGGAGTTTTTGGAAATTTAAATAATCTTTTAGGGGGAATGGGTTTTGGAGGATTACAGCAAATTAGATTTTTAATCACAAACACAAATCCAAATTATGCTTGCATTATTACTGAGAACACAGAGGTTATAATGAGTAATAAACCCGTTGAAGTTTCAGAGGAAAATGTTCCAGAAATTACTTATGAGGATGTTGGTGGATTAACTGAAGAAGTTAAGAAAATAAGAGAAATGGTAGAAATTCCTCTTAAACATCCTGAGCTTTTTGAAAGATTAGGAATTGAACCTCCAAAAGGTGTTTTATTATACGGACCACCAGGAACTGGAAAAACTCTTCTTGCAAAAGCAGTTGCAACAGAATCTGAAGCTAATTTTATTTTATTAAATGGTCCTGAAATCATGTCTAAGTATTATGGAGAATCTGAAAAAAAGATCAGAGCTATTTTTGATGAAGCAGAAAAAAATTCACCAAGTATTATTTTTATAGATGAAATAGATGCCATTGCTTCAAAAAGAGAGGATTTGGGCGGAGAAGTAGAAAGAAGAGTTGTTTCTCAATTATTAACTATGATGGATGGTTTAAAATCTCGTGGAAAAGTAATTGTTATTGGTGCAACCAATAGGGTAAATTCTTTAGATCCGGCATTAAGAAGGCCTGGAAGATTTGACAGAGAATTAGAGATAAGGGCCCCAGATAAAAGAGGTAGATTGCAAATCTTAAAGATTCATAGTAGAAATATGCCTTTAACTAAAGATGTTAATTTAGAAACTTTAGCAGCAGTTACTCATGGATTTGTTGGTGCAGATCTTGCAGCACTTACAAAAGAGGCTGCAATGGCTGTTTTAAGGAGATTGCTTCCAAAATTAGAATTAAAAGAAGATGAGCAAATTTCTGAAGAAATTTTAAAAGAATTAAGAGTTAGAAAAAAAGACTTTGAGGACGCATTAAAAATTGTTAGACCATCTGCAATGAGGGAAGTATTAGTTGAAAATCCTAATATTGCTTGGAATGATGTTGGTGGTTTAGAAAAAGTAAAGCGAGAATTAAGAGAATCTGTTGAATGGCCTTTAAAATATCCTCAATCTTTTAAAAGATTAGGAATAAAGCCGCCAAAAGGTGTTTTATTATACGGGCCCCCAGGAACTGGAAAAACTCTTCTTGCAAAAGCAGTTGCAACAGAATCTGAAGCTAATTTTATTCAAATTAAAGGTCCAAGTTTATTAAGTATGTGGGTTGGAAAATCTGAAGAAGGTGTGAGGAAAATTTTTGAAAGAGCTAGACAAGTATCCCCTTGCGTGATTTTTTTTGATGAAATAGATTCTCTTGCTTCTAAAAGGGGATTAGAACAAGGAGCAAAAGTTGGAGAAAGAGTTTTAAATCAATTGCTGGCAGAAATGGATGGTATAGAAGATTTATCAAATGTAATTGTTCTTGGTGCAACAAACAGGCCAGATATGTTAGATAGTGCTTTATTAAGGCCTGGAAGATTTGATAGAATTTTATTAGTGTCTGCTCCAACAAGAGAAGGGAGAGAGAAAATTTTTAAGATTCACACAAAGAAAATGCCCTTAGCAAAAGATATTAAAATAAAAACTATTCTTGATAGAACTGAAGGATTTGTTGGTGCAGATATTGAGGCCTTAGTTAGAGAGGCTGGAATGTTGTGTTTAAGAGATAATATGGAGAATAAAGAAGTTAAAATGAAATATTTCCTTTTAGCATTAGAAAAAGTTGGCACATCTGTAACTAAGAATGATGTAAAGAAATATGAAAAGATAGAACAAAATTATTTGAGGGCAACAAAATCTGGATTGGAAGATGATTCAAATTATTTAGGTTAAA
>CAYZWY010000032.1:0-4254 GCA_964482315.1 Candidatus Woesearchaeota archaeon
CCCCGAATTACAACCGACATCACAATTATCAATAGCAAATAGCGGGGGTGGGATTTGAACCGCACGACCTCCGGGTTATGGGCCCGGCGAGAACTCCAGACTTCTCTACCCCACTATGATAAATTTAACTGCAAATCCCTTATAAATTTAACGATACGTTAATCCAATCTTAAAAAAAGAATTCTGAAAAAAATTATGAAAATCTCTGATTAAAATTAAATAATTATAAAAATTAAAGCTAACAAAGAAAATAAGATTATTGGGGTGATTAAAGCGAAAAAAGCTTTCCATTTAGAGATCTTGTGATTTATAGAAATTCCCAAGATTGTTAAAGCAATTCCCCAAAAATATGAAAATATATTGAATATTGGAATAACTCCAAATAATGTTTGAGGAGTAGAACCATAAATTATTGCTTTATACGTGTCTTTATATTTCCCGGTTCCACCATATAACTTAATAGATAAATGTGAAATTCCAGCCCCTATAAGACTTAAGATCGGGGCCACTATAAGTATAAAGACTACAAAAAATAAAAGAAGGACAAGAAGCATTAATGGAGAAACTAAAGAAACTGTTAAAGTATTATCTGTTCCAAAAAAAGAACCAAAACTTCCCAGAATAAAAGAAAAAATTGTTTCAAAAAATAAGAAAAAGAAAACTGAAAGAATAATCAAAGGAATAAATAAAATTATTATTTGATATTTGAATGCTGGGCTAATTCCTTCTGGACTAGTTAATTCAAAAAGATCTCTAGGATTTGTTATTGCCTTCCCAATTTTTTTAAAAATTCCTAATTTTATATTCTTTTGTATTGTTGGCTTAATATCCTTAACAAGATTATTTTGGGATTTTTGGAGGGCCGAATTATTTAAGGAATTTACAGAATTTGATGAATTTAATAAATCTAGGGAATTTTGGGAATTTAATGAATTAATAGTTTCATTAATTTCTTGCTTTTTAAATCCTGCATCTAATAATTTTTGTTTTAGAATTTCAATTTTATAGCCTTTTTTTAATCCTTCTAAAAAATAGTCTTTTATTCTCTGGTTTACCATCCTCTTTTTTATATTTTTGTGCTTCAAAATTATGCTTCAAAAATAAGATATATTAAATATTAGAAAATAAAATATATAAACCTTTTTAATCTTAAAAGGAATTATAATAAATAATAAAAATTGTTTTATAAAAAATATGAAAATTTTAGGAGTTGATGAGGCAGGAAGGGGGCCAGTAATTGGTCCGATGGTTATGGCCGGGGTTATGCTTAATGAAAAAGATTTACATTTAATTAAAGGATCTAAAGATTCAAAATTACTTACTCATGAAAAAAGAATTGAATTGGATAAAAAAATAAAAAAAAATGCAAGATATAAAGTTCTTGTCATAAGCCCAGAAATTATAGATAATGCAATTCTTTCTGAAGAATTAAATTTGAATTGGTTAGAAGCCCATAAACAAGCAGAGATAATTAATTACCTTCAACCAGATAAAGCAATTATTGATTGTCCTAGTATAAATATAAATTCCTATAAAAATTATCTTCAAAATTTAATTAAAAATAAAAATATAAAATTAATTGTAGAACACAAGGCAGATTTTAATCACTTGATTTGTTCTGCGGCATCAATCTTAGCAAAAGTAGAAAGAGAAAATCAGATGGATAAAATAAAGCAAAAATATGGTAATTGCGGTCCAGGCTATCCTTCGAATAAAACAACTCAAGAATTTACAAAAAAAAATTGGGAAAAATATCCTGAAATATTCAGAAAAACTTGGTCCACTTTTAAAAGAATCAAAAATTCAAAAAATCAAACAAAACTTTTGAAATTTTCTGAGGAAAAGGATTAATTAAAAATTATTTGGGGTGTGGCTCTTTTTAATGGGGGGGTCAACTTAATATCAGTTCAAGGAGCATAAATTCTTTTAACAACGTCTTTTCTCAATTTATAACAATTAGCCCATTTTGCATAAGCATTCCATCCATTAAAACTCTCAAGTATTTTTTCATGAGAAATTTTTCCATTTTTATATTCTTTGACCTTAAAAATCATATTTTTTATGTTCCTTTTTCTTAGTAATCTATAATAGTAAAAATTCTTGAATCCAACAAAGTCTATGCCTTTTGATAACTGAATTATTTTTGATTTTTGATTATGTAATTCTAATTTTAAAGTTTCTTTCAAAAATTTATTAATTCCTTGTTTCCATAATTCCAATTCTTCTTTTGAACTATTTAAGATAACAAAATCATCAACATATCTTATATAATATTTTGCTTTTAATTTATGCTTAGCAAAATAATCTAATTCATTTAAATAAAGATTAGCAAAAAATTGAGAAGTTAAATTTCCAAGAGGTAGTCCTTTCTTAAAACCTCGTTTGTTTGATTCTGTAATTTGCCTGTCGGGCAAATTGTTTAATATTTTTTCAATCAACCAGAGAACCTTATTATCCATTATTTTCTTTTTGATTATTTTTATTAAAACTTCATGGTTAACTTCTTGAAAATAATGTTTAATATCTGCTTTTAAACAAAATCCTTTAATCTGATTATTATTAAACCAGCCATTTATTTCTCCATTTCTTGAAACTTTTCTCTTAAATTTATCGAATCTTTTTAAAGCAAATAAATTCCCTTTACCGATTCTATTTGCACAAGAATCATAAATAAAAGTTTTGTCAAAAATAGGTTCTATAATTTTAATAAGCGCATGATGAATAATTCTATCTCTAAAAGCGGATTTTGAAATTTTACGAGTTTTTGGGTCTAGTAAAATAAATGTTTTTAATGGTTTGGGATTATAACTTTGCGTTTTTAATTCTTCTTGCAATTTCAAAAGATTCTTCCATAAATCTTTTTGAAATTCAATTACATAACTTTTTTTAGTCTTTCCTTTTCTTGCTTTTTTAAAAGAGAAATATAAATTAACTAAATTATAAACTTTTGAATAAAGATTTTTATAGGTTTTCATAATAAAAACCTGGTCTGCCCGTGCCATTCTGCCATTGTCATTCGAATTAGCCAAGTTATCGTTGTTGGAGTTCAAGTCTAAGTTCCTGTTCAAGTAAAGCCTAGACAGACAATATATAGCCCATTAATTAAAAATAAATCATCATCACTTCATTTTTCACATTCATATAATAATTACTAAATGTTGTGATTGAATTTCATGACTCAATTAAGAGTGCTATTAATAAGCGTGTGGCCCAGTCATACTATAAGCAAGACCAGGAATATTAAAAAGAAAATCTTAGTTTAAAAATTATTTGTTTTTCAAAACAGATTCTGCTTGTTTATATCTTTTATTAATATCTGCAATTTCTTCATCTCTAATTTTTTGAAGTTTTGCTACTTGTTCATCTAAAATTTTTTGCGAAGTGCCTTTAGCACTTACAACAACCACCCTGCCATCGTCATTCGAATTAGCCAAGTTAGCGCTGCCGGAGTACAAGTCTAAGTCCCTGCCCAAGTAAAGCCCAGACAGACCTGAATTTCTTGTATAAAGGGTTCTGCTTGCTTTATCATCAAATTCAATTGTATAATCTGGATTTATTCTTGAAAATCTTCTTGTATTATTTTTATGAGAAAAATCAGGAGCTTTAAAAAACTCAAAATTATCCGCAGCTTCAAAGTTCAATCCATAAGGAGAATTATTATCTTCTTTTATTTTTAATCCATTAATAATTATTGGTTGGTTAAAATTTTTTTTGCTTATTAATTTGGCTAATGATTTAGCTAAATAATCATTAGTTGAATAAGAATTTCTATTGCTTCTTAAAACAACAGAAGGAGAATCCTCATAAAAACCTTTTAAAAAATCAGGGTTTTGTTCTGCTATGAAATCTAATTCAAGAAGTGTAACTGTTCTTATGCCTATTTGATTTAATAATAAAATCTTGAATAAATTTGAGCCCTTTTGCGGAATCTTTAAAGATTCTCTTGCTTTTCCATTAGAAAATTGTTTGCACGCTTCTTCATAAGCTATTTGCTGTTCTTTTGAAAGAAAGCTTGCCTCAGGAAAATTATAATTTTTTAATTCTCTTGGGATTAATTTTAGTGAATGTTCCATATTTTTACATGATTTTAGTGTTTTTAAATCTTTCTATTTGTTACTATTCCCAAGTTAATATCTTCTTTTAGTCTTTAAACTCTTTGATTCTAAAAAAATAATTGATACTAACCTAACAGCTTTCACTTTAACTAAATTTAAAAATACTTCTTCTTTTTGTAATCTATGCCTTATATTAAAA
>CAYZWY010000033.1:0-3972 GCA_964482315.1 Candidatus Woesearchaeota archaeon
ATAATTCAATTATTGTGCCTTTTTTACCAGTATTAATTAATAATGTTTTTCCGATTTTCTCTTTTAGTCCTTCTGCTTCATGTATATGGCCTGAAATAAATAGATCTGGTTGGAATTCTTTAATAGCTTTTCTTAAGGCTGTACTTCCTGGGAAGCCTGAAAATTCAGCAGCAGTGTTTGCTGCATGAAGATGACTTACAAGAATTTTTCTCTCTAAATCTTTAATTTTTTTATATTCTTTTTTTAATTTATTAAAGGTTTTTTCTTCATCTAAATTAAGTTGCCAATCAGCGCTTCCTGCACCAAAAATCCCGATATTTTTATATTTTACATAATGTTTTTCAATATTTTTTATATTATAAAGTTTAGATAAAAATTCTGCTTCTTCAGAAGTTTCCCAATTTCCTGGTACAAAAATAACTTTTTGATTATTTTCAATAAAAGGTTTTAATAGATTCTTAGTATTCATTGTGCCAATTATATCTCCGGTGAGTATAATTAGATCTACTTTTTCTTTTTCTGCTTTTTTAGATAATCTTTTTGCAGCAGAATTGTCTCCATGAAAATCCCCTGCAGCAAGAATCTTGAATTTCTTTTTTTTATTCATGTATATTTATTTTTTTAAATCCTGTATATTTCCAAAGAATTTTAGGAATTTTAATAGAGCCATCTTTTTGTTGTTGATTTTCTATTATAGCAATTAAGGTTCTTGGGGAGGCTAAGACAGTATTATTTAAAGTATGCGCAAAATAATTTTGTTTTCCATTATTAATTTTAATATTCAATCTTCTTGCTTGTGCATCTTCCATATTAGTTAAAGAACCTACTTCAAAGTATTTTTTTTGTCTAGGAGACCAAGCTTCAATATCACAAGATTTTGTTTTTAAATCTGCTAAATCTCCAGAGCAACATTCTAAAACTCTTATTGGAATCTCTAATGTTTTGAAAATTTCAATTATATATTGAAGCATTTTATTATACCATTTGTAAGAATTTATTGGTTCACAAATAACAATCATTTCTTGTTTTTCGAATTGATGAACCCGAAAAAATCCCTTTTCTTCGATTCCATGAGCCCCCACCTCTTTTCTAAAGCAGGGAGAATAACTTGTTAATTTCTGTGGTAAATTCCTTTTTTGCAAAATTTTATCTTTAAACATACCAACCATGGAATGTTCAGAGGTTCCTATTAAATATAAATCTTCATCTTGTATTTTATACATCATATTATTTACTTCTTCAAAACTCATAACACCTTTAACAACTTCTGACCGAATCATAAATGGGGGAATATAATATTGAAATTTTTGTTTGATCATATAATCTCTTGCAAATGCAAGTATTGCAGAATGCAATATTGCGAGTTTTCCTTTTAGATAATAAAACCCTTTTCCAGAAGTTTTCCTTGCAAGTTCAAAATCTGCTAAATTTGATTTTTCTATTAATTCTATATGATTAAGGATTTTATATTCAGGGATCTTTGGAATGCCAATTCTTTTAATTTCAACATTTTCAGATTCATTTTTTCCAATTGGAACAGACTCGTGCATCATACTGGGGATTTTATACATTATCTCTTTAATTTGTTCTTTTAATCCTACTATTTTTTCTTGAATTTTTTTAATTTTATTAGGAATTTCTTTTGCTTTTTTAATCAGTTCTGCTTCTAATTTTTTATTTTTCAATTTTTTTGCTTTTGCAATTTCTTTAGAAATATTATTTCTTTTAGCCCTTAATTTATCTGCTTGAAATTTTTGTTTTCTCCAATTTTCATCAAGTGCCTTTACTTTATCTACTAAAATTAATTTATCTGATTGAAATCTTTTTTTTATATTTTCCTTTACTAAATCACTATTTTCTCGGATCAATTTTATATCTATCATTTTTATAACAGCAAAACTCTAAATTTAAATATTTCGGGTTAAAATTCTTGTGCATTTAAGAAGAATTAATCTTCTGCAAAACCTTATAAATCCTTTTTTATCTCTTTAATTATGATAGAATATTATAAACGATTAAACAAAGGAGAGAAATTAAAGAAAGTAAAATCTTTTTCTGTTGGTTGTTGGATTAATATAATTGATCCTTCAAATGATGAAGTGAAATTTTTAGTTGAGAAATTCAAATTAGAAGAGGACCTTATTTATGATGGATTAGATATTTATGAGGTTCCAAGAATAGAGGAAGAGAACAAAAAAAGTTATTTTTTTATATCTTTTCCAACTTCAATGATTAAAAATGATTATGTCAGTTCTTTTTTAATTATTTTATCAAAAAATTATTTTATGACGATAAGTAAATTTAAATTAGAAATTTTTGAAAAGTTTTTTGATTCTAAAAAGAATCTTTTAACAAATAAAATAACAACAACTTTATTGAAAATATTCTTCTTTTTATCCAATAGTTACAATGATAAGATTCGAGGCATTCTTAAAAATGTTAAACAAAATAGAAATCGTATAAAAAGATTAAAAGAAAAAGATGTTTTGGATTTAGTTTTGCAAGAAGAAATTCTAAATGATTATCTTTCGAATCTTAGTTCTTTAGATCCATTATATCGGGCATTGTTTAAATTGAGGTTAATTAAATTTGAAGAAAATGAAAAAGAATTTATTGAAGATTTATTAATTGATCTTAATCAAACCATTAATTCTTGCAAGATTACTTTAAAAACAATAAAGAATATGCGCGATTATTATCAAACTACACTTTCAAATAATTTAAACAAAATTTTAAGTGTTTTAACTATTTTCACAGTTTTTTTAACAATTCCTGCAGTTTTGTCAGGAATTTATGGGATGAATATTCAATTACCCTTTCAAAATATAAATGGAATCTTTTGGATATTAATTGGATTTATCTTTTGTATTTGGACAATTGCAGTAGTTTTTCTGAAAAAATTAAAAATTTTTTAGAATTTTGAAAGATTAAATGGTTAATGAGCGGGTGATTATAATAAATAGAAAGAAAAAGACAAAAAAGATAATTAAGTTTTTTCTAATTATTTTTGGTTTTGTCTTAATTTTGAGTTTAAGTTTTTTATCAGGATTTTTTTTAAATAGAAATATTGAGAAAAGTAAACTTAAAAATCCTTTAGAAAATTTTACCTTAGTGAAAAGCAATGGAAATATAAATAATAGTTTTATTTATGAGGATATTCCAGAATTAAATAAAGATTTTATTGATTATTTGTTAATAGAATTTGATGTAAGCAACCTTCATAATTCTTTTTTAGGCGAGCCCCCGATTATTGAGTTGGAAATAGATGAAGAATTTTGGACTTCTGAAATTATTAAAGGAATTCCAAATACAGAAAAAGAAAAAGCAGATGATGCAGATTTATTGATTTCTGTTTCAGAGAAAGATCTAATTGAGATATTAATGTCTGAAGATTTAAATGATTCTATAGAACAATCTATAAGGGATAATGAAATTCAATTTGAAATGATTGCTACAAAAATTGAATTATTTAGTAAAGGATATCTGGAAATGTATAATCGTTTGATTAAATAAATTAAACATTTTTATAAGTAAAATATTGATTTTCATTACTGTTTGGTTAATTTTTACTAGGGAAAACTTTATAAATAATTATATTACTTTAATGTATAGTTTTTAAAAAATACATAGCAAAGTGTATTTTTTAAGATATATTAAAAAATGAAAGACAATTTCGATATATTTTTTAGAAGAAAACCAGCCCTAATGATGATTGCATTAAAGAAAGTTTCTAAGATTAGATATGGGTCTATGTTAGCTAAGGAAGTAGATTGTACTTATTCTCATGCAGTTAAAATCCTTCAAACTTTAGAAATTTTAGGATTAGTTGCTTTTGAAAAAAAAGGAAGAATAAAATTGATTAAATTAACTAAAAAAGGCGAAGAAATCGCAGAACTTATTGATTCTATACAGAGATTATTAGTTTGATTAATTATTTGATAAAACAAACTACGATTGTTAAAACTTTATTCT
>CAYZWY010000034.1:0-3102 GCA_964482315.1 Candidatus Woesearchaeota archaeon
GTAAAAATATTTGAAAATGGTATTTGAATCAAAATTTGACCCAAGAAATACAAGTAGGTTTCGAGTAAAAAGTATTGTAAAATCTTTTAGAGATTTACAGGTTTATCAATCAACAATTCAATTATCCAATGATTTAATTTCTTTGGATTTTTTAGAATCAGAAAAGCAGGAATTAAAGAATATAACTGAAAACATACCAAAATTAATAGCGGAATCTTATGGGGATAAATTTGATTCCAGAGAAATTGCATGTAAAAAATTGACTCAATCAGTTACATTAATTTCAGATATAATTACAAAAATAGATTTATTAAGAGAAAAATTTGCACAAGAAAAAGACAAAAAACAAATTTTGGATAAGATTCTTTTAAAATATTCTTATCAAAAAAGAAAAATACTTAATTTAAGAAAAGCTTGGAATAAAGTTTTTGAGGGTCCAGGAGAATATGGAAGAAAATAATTATAAAAAATTAACACATTGCCCTTATTGTAGGGGAAAATTAGTAAAAAGAGGGAAAAGAAAAAAGAAATTTGAAGTGGTTCAAAGATATTATTGTCAAAATTGTAAAAAGAGTTTAATTTCTCCAATAACTAAAAATAAGACATATCCGTTAAGAATTATATTAGATTCATTATCTTTATACAATAAGTTATGTACTTTGCAAGAAATAATTAAAATTATTCAAGAAAAATATGGTGTTAAATTACAATCAAAAACAATTTCTTTATGGTTGGAACAATATAAAAGTTATCTTCCTTTTTTGAGAATGAGAGAATTTGTTAAAGATAAATATAATAAAAAAGAGATTATTGAAGAATCAAATTTATTTCATAAGCAAATTTATCAATTTAAATATCATAAAGCAAAAATAGATTTAATACTTCAAGAAGAATTTAGACATTATAGATTTAAACCATTAAAAGATTTTTTAGAGTTAGTTGTTGCAGAATGTCCTCACCAAATTTTTCAGGAGGTTTCAAAAAGAGCGTCTGAATTCAAAGGAAAATTTAATTTAGAACAAGTCAAAATTACTCCTAAAAATAATTTTGCTGTAAAAATAACCAATTTTGTAATTCAAACTGTTTCAAATAATAAATTAAGACATGAAATTTTACAAAATTTCATGCTTTTAAATGATACAGTTACTATTGCTGTTGAAGTCCCAATTTTAATGAATGCCGAAGATTTAAAACATTATCAGCATGAGCTTAATTTTGATGTCCCAATTTATTTAGAAGATAATGAGCACATTACTGGACATATTGATTTAATCCAAATAAGAAATGGTTCAATTTATGTTTTAGATTTTAAACCCTCTGCAAAAAAAGAAAAACCAATTGAACAGTTAACATTATATGCTTTGGCCTTAAGTAGGTTAACTGGAATCCGCCTTTATCATTTTAAATGTGCCTGGTTTGATAGCAAGGATTATTTTGAATTTTTTCCATTGCATGTTGTATATAAACTAAAGAATAGACCAAAGAAAAAATTTGTTAATTCAGGAAAAATAAATCCAATTATAAAATAAGATAAAAAACTAAAAATTAAATAAAATAAAACAGATAAATAAAATTAATAAAAAATGATAAATAAAATAAAAATGAAAAAAGAAAGTTTAAATAGGAAAAAAGAGATAGAACAATATATGGCTAACGTAAGTCAAAATTGGCTCAATATATTGATCCCTTTTAGTTATGATTATACCAAAAAATTTAGTGGAAGTGAACTTTCAAAGATTCTTAAAATTCCTCAAAGAAGTGTTTCAAGATATTTATCCCAAATAGTGGGGGGAAATCTTTTGAGATTTGAAATTAGGGGTAAGAATAAATTTTATTATCTTGATTTAGAGAATAATAGAACAAAAATACTTTTAAATTTAATAGAATCTTTTAAATCTTTTAAGTTTTCTCTTAATACTAAATTATGGAAAGATTTAGATTTATTAATTAAATATGGAGATGTTGTTTTGTTTGGTTCTCAAGTAAAAGGATATTCTACTAGTTCTTCAGATATTGATGTGGTTATTTTTGCTAAAAACACAGAAAAATTAAAAAAAACTTTAAGAAATTTACCAAAAATCCAAGCTCAGATTATTAGTTTTGATAATTTTAAAACCTTAGTTTTAAAAAAAGATTCCTTAGCAATTGAAATTTTAAAAAATCATATTGTTTTTGGGGATATCCAAAAATTCATAGAATTATGTTGGGGGTATTATAATGGATAATCTAAAATGGTGTTTTAATCAAAAAAAAGGTATTAAAGTTATTGAACCTAATTTAAATGTAGCTAAAGCTTATTTAGGAGAGGCTAAGAAAGATTTTAGTTTAATTGATAAAAAAGAGCCTAAATGGAATATAATTAAAGAATATTATGTTTGCTATAATTCTTTTTATTCTTTATTAGTTAAATGCGGTATTAAATGTGAAATTCATGATTGTACACTTAAATTAATGCCTTTTTTTGGGTTTAATGAAGATTTTTGTAATAAAATAATTGATTTAAAAAAAGAAAGAATTGGAGTTCAATATTATTTAGGAGATTCTAAAAAAGATTATTTTAATTTTGTTAAGGAATTTTTAGAATTTTGTGAAATTAAATTTTTAGAATTAAATGATTTACAAATTAATGAAATAAGGGGCAAATTCAAGGAGTTAATTAAATGAAAATTAAAGAAATTCAAGTAGGAATAAAAGTTACTAAAAACTATAATTCTTATCAGGCAGGTATGACTGCTAATTTTGAAACAGGAGAAGATTCTGAAAAAGTTGGGGCAGAATTAATGGAGAAAGTGTCAGTAATAGTAAATAAAAAAATAGGAACAGAATTAAATAAATCAAATAAAAAATCTTTTGATAGAATAAAGAGTTTTGATAAAATAAAAGGGAAAACCAATGAAATAGAAGTTGGGGCAGCCTGGCCTGATAAAAAATTTAAAGATAGATTAAGTGTTAAAGATTCTATAACCGGCAAATGGAATGATGTAAGGATAATTGATTTGGAAAAAATACAAGAAGGTTACAAGCAAGAAACTTCTGGGGGTGTGTTTATTTTTAGGAAACTTTCAGAAAGAGAAAGAACAAATAATAAAATGCCTTTTTATA
>CAYZWY010000035.1:0-3101 GCA_964482315.1 Candidatus Woesearchaeota archaeon
CTCGGGGTATTTACATGCGCCGAAGGCGCGTAAAATTTTTTTGGGATGATGATTTTTCAAATTTAAAGGAAATACTTATAATTTTATACTAAATTTATTAAACTTGGTTCTTTATTTATTTTTGTCCTGAAGCACTATATAGAATAGAAACAGGACTACATGCCAATTTATTAGCACATTATTTAAGTTTAATTTAAGTCATAAAATACAGAAATTTCTTACGAGAAATTTCGGTGATAGAATTAAAAATTCTTAATTGATAAATTGACTATATAATATCACGAGGTTCAATGCTAACTCTAACAGGGCTAATCTCAATTGTAACAGGAATCCTGATAACAGGAATCCCTCTCTCGGAATAGTCTTTTGCTTCAGGATTTTATTTTACAATGAAAAATAAATCCCTTTATGAAAAAATCTATAACATAACAAACTTATACATTGCTTATAAAAAAGCAAGAAAAGGAAAGACTAAAAAAGCATATGTAATTGAATTTGAAAAAGATTTATGGAAAAATCTTTTAAAACTACAAGAAGAATTAAAAAATCAAGATTATAACCCGAAACCATTAAAAACATTTATTTTACGAGATCCAAAAACCCGCAAAATTTCGAAATCAGATTTTAGAGATAGAATTATTCATCGTGCACTTATTGGAATTGTAGAGCATATTTTTGATAAGGCCTTTATTTATGATTCTTGTGCAAACAGAATTAAAAAAGGAAATTTATTCGCATTAAAAAGATTTGATAAATTTAAGGGGGAAGTTACTTATAATTTAAAAAACAAAGCTTTTTGTTTAAAAGCAGATATAAAACATTATTTTCAAGAAGTTAACCATGAAGTTTTAATAAAAATAATTAAAAGAAAAATAAAAGATAAAAAAGTTATATGGTTAATTAAAAAAATATTAAAAAATTTTCCTGCAAGAAAAATTAGTGCAGGGCAAAAGATTTTCCCTAAAAAAGGCATGCCCCTTGGAAATTTAACAAGCCAATTCTTTGCTAATGTTTATTTAAATGACTTAGATTATTTTGTTAAACATATTTTAAAAATTAAATATTATATTAGATACGTAGATGATTTTATTATTTTACATAATTCAAAAAAACAATTAGAAATTTAGATGAAAAATATTAACAAATTTTTAAAGGAAAATTTAAAATTAGAATTGCATAATCAAAAATCCAGAATAATCTTTTTATCTAAAGGAATTGATTTTATTGGATTTAAAAATTTTTACTATTATAGATTAATAAGAAAAAGAAATATAAAGAATATTATTTTTAAAATTAAAAAATATAAAAATAGGGCGATTTCTCATGAAAAAATGCTTGAAATCTTTAATGGATGGAATGCTTATGCAAAATGGGCTAATTGTTATAAATTAAGGGAAAAGTTGTTAAGAGAAATTATGCCATTAAATTGACATTAAATTGATTGCTTAGAAAAAGCTAAGATTTTTATAATAAAAGTTATTCAAATTCTTATGGTTTTGGAAGAAATAATAAATTTTCTTGGGATAATTTTAGCAATTATAATTTTATTTTTTGTAATTTGGATTTTATATAAAAAAAATGAAAATATCGATCAAGATTTAAAAAATGAGCAAAAAAAATATTTTTCTTATTTGCAAGAAATTGAAAAATTAAAAATTTCAAAAGAAACTCCCGAAGAAAAATTTAATATTCTAAATGAATTAGCAAAAGATTTTTTTGAACAATATTTTAAATTAAAATCTAATTTGACTTATTTACAACTTTCAGAAAATTTCCATAAAAAAAACAAAGAAGATTTTAGTGATTTTTGCAAATCAATGTCAGATTTAAATTATTCAAATAAAAAAACAAATAAATCACAAGTAGATAAATTAATTATTTTCTTTGAAAGATTGATTGAGAATGCATAATAAAAAATAAAAGCAAAAAATTATCTTAAAACTAAATTTTTTAAAATACTTTTATTTTTAACAGGATGTTGAAAGATTAATCCACGATTATCTGGAAGAACTAATCTATTTTCATAGAAGAGAATTCCTTTCTTTTTAACAAATCTCTTTAAAAATTCCAAACCCCCATCATGATATGCTATAACTATTCTTGGCATATCCCTTAACAAATTATCCCAAATAATTTTGACAGGGATTAGTTTCAAATAAGATTTAGATTTCATCCTAGGAAGATAAACAATCCCCTTTATGCCATATTTTTCTTCTTCTTGAAGTTCATTTAAAATAATTTTAAATCTCTGGATACTAGTAATATTCTAATAATCTGCTTTTCCAATTATAATATCTCCAATAGGAATCATTTCCCTAAAATCTAAATCTTCTTCATTCATATTTAAAAAACCCTGAAAGAATTTTATAAAATATATTATAGTATAAAAATAATAATAGAAGATTATTATCTTATCACCAAGAAATTTTATTCATATTAACTAAAAACTCTTTTAGAACAAAAAGGATAATTGCAATTATAATTAGATAATCTGATAATTCTATTGAACTCATTTTCTTTGTTATATTCATCATTTCTTCAAAAGAATTTTTAATTTCAAGATCATTAATAGCATTGAAAAATTTTCCTTGACTATTATAAGAAATAGCCTTTAAAGCATCAATATCTAATTTAGAAATGCCATAACTAGTATTTCCCCCTTCTAAAGTCCCAAGACCAATAGTATTTACTACAATTTCTTCTTCTCTTAAAAGTTCAATGATCAGATCTATGTTTCCTACATTAATTTGCCCATCACTTAATAAAATAATTGCTTTATTTTCTTCTCCTTTTAATAAATTAATAGATGTTAAAATCGCCTCATAAATATCTGTGCCTCCAAAATTATCTGCTTGAATATTATTTACTGCTTTTTTTAATATTTGCTTGTCATTTATCATGCCTTGTTCAATATATGTGCTTCCTGCAAAAGAAACAATTCCCACATTGGAATTAAAGGGAAGAGCATTTATGAATTCTATTGCATTTTTCTTTGCTACACTAAGCCTATTTGGTAAAAAATCTTCTGCTTCCATACTTTGAGAAGTATCTATTGCTATAATAAAAGAAAAAGAACTTACATCCATTATTTTATGAAGTCT
>CAYZWY010000036.1:0-3024 GCA_964482315.1 Candidatus Woesearchaeota archaeon
TTAAACTCATTGTGTCTGTTCCACTATGTCTCCAGGTAATTGCAGATACACTTCCAGATACAAATACAAACATTATCCCGATTATTAAAAATATACAGATAATTAACCCAAAAATAAATTTTTTATTTTCCATTTTTCATTTTTCACTTTTCAATGCAAATTTCCAAGCAGGAACCAACCTAACTTTCCCTTCATGAAAAATCTTCTCACCCTCCTCTTTTTTAGTAATTAAAATAGACTTTTTAACATTAAATTTTCTCATAAAAGCCCTCAAAGACTTAAAATCCTCTGACTTTATTTTTTCCTTATATTTAACCTCAATACCAATCCCATTCTTAACAATATCCACTTCTAAATTATGTTTCCAAAAACCATCTGCATTCAAATGAATAACAAAAAAACATTCAATTATTTTAGAAAAAAGAATTTCATCAACAAAAGAAGAATACAAACCAGTCAATCCAGTATCATTTGGATAAGCTCGTTTATTTTTTCTCAAACTAGTTGTTCCCTTTCGATAATTTCCTAACAAAGAAATCAAAAAACTTTCTTGAAGATAAGAGATATAATTCTTAACAACCCTCCTGTCTTTTCCAAACTGCTTACTAATTGATTGGTAATCTATATACATTCCTGGATTACGAGAAATTAATTCCAAAAGAGTTTTCAAAAACCCAGGATCATCTAATTTAAAAGACTGAGGAATATCTCTAAAAACAATCTTATCAACAACCAAAGCCCTAAGATATTCAGAATATTTTTTAAAATCCAAATCAAAAGTCTCTGGGAATCCCCCTACTTTAACAAATTTCAAAAACAAGGGTTTAATTTTACTTTCATACTTAAAATCAGAAGAAGAAAAACCCTTAAACTTCAAAAATTCCTTAAAAGAAAATGTTTTCAAAACAAACTCAGAAATTCTGCCTGCTAAACTTTCCTTGGTTTTTTTCTTAATAAATAAAGATTCTGAACCAGTAATAATAAACTTTAACTTAGGATATAAATCATAATACTTTTTCAACTCATTTTCCCAATTTTCACATTTTTGAATCTCATCTAAAAAAATATAAACTTTTTCTTTTCTAAAATCCTTTTCTTGAAATTCCTTATAAGACTCAATAACTTCGCTGAATTGAGCATTAATCTCATCAAAAGAAAAGAAAAAAACATTTTCCAAAGAAACATTTTTCCTTAATAAATCTTCAATTAATTGATACATTAGAGTAGTTTTTCCTGTTCTTCTAAGCCCGCTAATTGAAATAACAAACCGATTATTTAATTCATTTTTCATCTTTAAATAAACATCTCTTCTAAAAGGCAATGCTAAAGAAGGGTCAACCTTTTTCTCAATCCACCAATGATTAAATTCTTCTAATTTTTTTGTTTCCATTTTATAAATACATTGAGATGCACATATATATAAGTCTTGTGTTCATTGTAATGAACATAAAATAAACCACCATACATACGCCCTTCTTTTTATTTAGTTTTTTAATTACCATATATCAACATCTCCATTTGTTGCTGTTGCAATATCCATATTTCCAAGTTTGCTGAACTATCTATAAATAAAACACTTGTATCAACACTGAAATTATGTGCGCCTAAGACGACGTTTGCATTTGAACTTGTGTAAGGGACATAATTCCCAGAAACCCAACTGGTTTGCGAAACATTTAGGGCATCTACATAAGATTTCATAGAAGTATTTGCAGAAGAAACATTAGCATTAATATATGTCTGTGTTATTGCTGAAGTAAAATAATCACTTGAACCATTCCACAATCCTTTAAACCAAGAGCCAGTTATATTCCCAAGCACATTTAAATTTCCTGAATCTATTAAACTCATTGTGTCTGTTCCACTATGTCTCCAGGTAATTGCAGACACAGTTCCAACTAATAAAATCAAAAACCAAATCATCCATAAACCAAACAAGATATTTTTATTTATCATTTTACTAACTTTAATAAAACATCAACAAGATGTTCGAAATCCTCCTTCCTTTGCTTATAAAATTCGACAGGCACTTTTTCTCCATAATATTCTAAACGATTTCTAAAAAAAGACATTTGACTAATTAAAATAGCTTCTCCCTCTAAATTTGGATTTTCTTTTGCAAAATAAGAAATCAAACACTGATGATTCTTAGACCTCAAACCATTTTTTAATAAATAAGCAACTAATAATTCTTTAATAACTTCATAATAATCATCAACAATTAAAGAAACATTTTCAGAATTAAAATTAGTACTTCTTGCTCTTTTTAACCTTAAAAAAGCATTCTTTTTAATAGATTCAACTCTTTCTAAATCCGGCTCAAGTTTCCTAATAAATTCTTTTTTACATCTATTCCAATTCATTAAATTCTTCATTTTAATTTTAAATTTCCATATAATTTAATTCCATTAATAACATTATTAAATAAATTATCCTGTAATTTTGATAATTTATGCTCAACAAATAAATCAATTTTATGACCTAATTTTCTCTCATATTTAGATAAATCAAGTTTCTTCTTGACAAAACTTTCAACAAATAAATCAATATCACTTATTTTTACAGAATCTGCCTTTCTAAAACTCCCAAATAAAATAATGCAAGAAGGATTTAAATTCTTGATTAAAAAATCCACCAATCCTGATTTAAAAAGTTCTTCGATATAATAATTTGTCTTTTTAATTTTAAAAAATAAACTCTCTGCTGCAATATTTTCAGAAGTAATTAATTTATCTTTTTTTAAAGAATTTAATTTATTTTGAAGAGTTGAACGAGGAATTCTTGTTAATTTAGACAATTCTCTAATTGTAAACTTTTTTCCTGGATTTTCAAAATATACCCTAATTATTTTTTCTTTATTATTATGTCCCATTTTATAAACTTAAGTCCAATATATTGGACAAGCCCCCCTTATTTAAATTTTGTTTTTTATTTATTTTCATTTTTTAATCATTTAATTTTATAGATTCTATAAAAAGGCATTTTATTATTTGTTCTTTCTCTTTCTGAAAGTTTCCTAAAAAT
>CAYZWY010000037.1:0-1450 GCA_964482315.1 Candidatus Woesearchaeota archaeon
GTTTTCATTTTGTTATAATCCCAGAGTTATGACAGTTTATAAAGATTGTTATTTTCGGGCATATATAATAAATTAGATAAATTTCATAAATAATCTTCAAACAATTAGATTATTATTCTAAAATAGCGAAAACCCCTATAGTTATAAGGCAAAGATCAACTATTATAATAAGCACCAAAATTCTATAATGATGTTTGAAGGATTTTAAGGAATTATTAAGGGGTTCTTTAGGATATTTATTTGGTTTAAAAAACTTCGATTGATTTGATTAATTTAATCAATTTATTTTTTGATTAATTTAATAAACAATATTTTCAAACAAAAGCTTTATAATTAATATTGAATTAGAAAAATATAGAGAAATAAAGAAAAAATAATTTATTTATAATGAAAGGAGGTAAAATGGTAAAGAAAAAAAAACAAACAACAAAAATTTCTTGGATTTTTCTGGTTGGACTAATTTTAGTAATATTATTAGGATTAATTGGATCTAATTTAAACCTTTTAATTTATACAATCTTGGTGGGGTTAACAATTCTCGCTGGAATTTGTTTAGGATTCTTTAATATTAAAAAACAAGATGCTTCTAAATTTTTATTTATAGTTTTAACTTTAGTAGTTATTTCATTTATGGGTTCGAATATACTTGCCTTATTTGATCTATTTCCAGTTATTGGAAAAATGTTATTGTCTATATTGAATGCTTTCCTAGTCTTGTTCATTCCAACTGCAATAATTATTTCATTAAAATTAATTATTGAATTTTCAAAAAAATTTGTTAAAAAATAAATAAATTTAATGAAAACAGACCTTAAAGATTTTTATTTAGAGATAACTTTAAAATTTGCTAATTAATTTTATACTTTTATATTGATTTTAATATTTCTTGAGCCTCTAAATAATTAATAATCTCTTTACTATCTTGTTTTAATCCTGGACAAGAAAAATTTACCCAAAAATCAATATTAAAATTCTGGAATTGATTTATATCAATATTATTTGAAATAAAAATATATGGGATCTTACCCCTTTTAATTAATATTTTTTTAAAATTAATCGCGCAATCTAAATTTTCTTGACCGGGTTTTGTGGTAACTAATAACCCAATCTTTTTTGCATTTAAAAATTTGATTAAACAAATTTTTTTATTTATTTTTATCTTTTCTATTTCTTTCTTAGAAATTTTTTTAATTTTTTTCTCTTTTAAAATATTTAAATAATAAATATTTGGATTTTGGGAATATAAATTAATTAAATGAAATTTCCCATCACCAATAAAAAATAAGGGGATTTTTGAATTGATTTTTGAACATCCGAGAACTTGTTGAGCTTTTTTAACTTTTATCCCTTGATTTTCTAATTGTTTTTTTATTTTCTTTATTGCATCTTTATATTGAATAATATAAGCTAAATTTAAAATTCTTGGTAATTTCTTAATTTCAGATTTCAA
>CAYZWY010000037.1:1550-2824 GCA_964482315.1 Candidatus Woesearchaeota archaeon
TACAAAGGATTTATAAAATGAATCTGCTTTTGAAAATCAGAATTAAATAAATCTAATTAAATAAATCCAAGGGAGGTAAAAATGATAGAAGGAAGATGTATGAAATGTAAATGCCAAAGAGAAATGAAAGATGTAAAAATTGTTAAAACTTCTCGAGGCGGTTTTATGGCAAAAGGCCAATGTAAAGTTTGCGGGACAAATTTATGTAGAATTCTCTCAAAAGAAAATGCTGAGAAATACATAAAAAATAACGAAGCTAAAAAAGATTTTGATTAAATTTTAATCAAGAATAATAGATTAAATACAAATATGCTAATCAAGATTCATAAAGCTTATAGAAATTTAGTTTCTTTAGTAGATAAAGAATTAATTGGAAAAGAATTTGAAGAAGGAATTAAGAAAATTAAAATTAATCCTAATTTTTTTAAAGGAGAATTAAAAGAAGAAGAAGCTGTTATAAAAATTTTGAAAGAAATGGAAAATGAAGATGCAATTTTTAATATTGTTGGCAAAAAATCTATAGAAACTGCATTAAAAGCCGGGATTATTTCTAAAGAAGGTATAATTAAAATACAGAACATTCCAATTGCTCTTGGATTATTATAAATTAATTTATTTTGTAACTGGAAACTTTGCTCCACAAGCTAAACAATGTAAAAATGTAATTCCTTTTTCTTTTATTAATTCACTATCTGGCTTTTTGCATTCTTTGCATAAAACAAATTCTTTAACATATTTCTCTATTTTTTCATTAATTCTTTGAGAAGAAATTTTTCTTTGCAAAATAACTCGATTTTTTTTAATTGCGCCAGATGTTGCAAGTTCTTTTAATAAAAATTTTAGTAAATGATTTAAATCTCTTCTTAAATGAGAGGCGATTTGTTGCAGATTTATTAAAATCGTTTTGGTACCCTCCAAATGTCCTTGTATTTTTATAATCTCAAATCTCTCTGATTTTTCAATTGGCTTTATTTTTTTATATGCACTATCAATTAATTTTTCATAAAGTTCCATTGATTAAAATAGAATAAGGCATTTTTAAGGCTTTAGTAATAAAAGTTCTAGAATAAAAAATTTGTTCAAAATTGATTAAATTAATTAAAAAATAAATTTAATTAACCCAGATATCTAATTCTTCCTGGTCTTGGTTCATAAATTATGCCTTCTTCAAGTAATCTTTTTATCTCTTGATGAATTATTTCTGGCCTTGCTTTTGTTTTCATAATAATTTCCTCAGAATCAATTCCTTGATCTTTTTCAGAAAGTTTTATTAT
>CAYZWY010000038.1:0-2775 GCA_964482315.1 Candidatus Woesearchaeota archaeon
CTATTTTTTCAATATTTTAATTTTATGCACAAGAAGTTCGCACAAGATACCTTATGCGAATGCTTAAAATATCTTTTCTAATTGCTGTTTTGTTGCTTCTTTATCATGCAAAAGAATTCGAAGAGGTGAAGAATGCGGATTATTAGAAGAATTTAATTCATCATAGATGATATGCGTTTCTGGAGTCTCATCAATAAAATCTATTCCAGGAGATCTTTTATTTTCTATATCAATAATTTTATAAAAAAATTGATCACCCCCCATTCCATGATAAAAGACTCTTCCAACAATTTTTCCATTTAATATATATTTTTTTATTGTTTTGCTTGATGATTTTTCCATTTTAAAGCATGATTTTAATTCACTCAAAAAGTTTTTATCTTTGATTAAAACTTCCTGCTAGTATCAATGTAGTAGGTAATTTAGTTTGATTAATTATTGTAGTTACTAATTTTATTTTGTAAAAGGTTTTATTTCCCCTTTAAACATATCATTGAAGTATCTTTCTTTATCATACTCTTTTTGAGGAGAGTTTATGAATTTTCCTAATGCTTCTATTTCATATTGAATAAGTTTTAAATTAGGAAGATTGATACCCCCAAATTCATTTTTTATTTTTATTAGATTTCCTTCATAATGAAAAGGGTTAGCTAAATAATCTGTGGCCATTACTCGAATATTATTTCCACAATTTTCAAATTGAATAAGATTCCATAAATAGTCGTATTCTGAAAAAATCATTAATCCCATTAAAGGAGAATCTTTTTTATGATATTTTTGAATTTCTTTATTTAGCAAAGTTTTAATTATGCCATTAGTTTCTAATAGTAATTTTGGATTTTCTTTGATTTCGGCTATTATCTCTGGATCTTGAGAACTATAATATAATTTAAGGGCCCAGGGGGATATTTTCAAGCACCCTAGAGGTTGAATAAAGGTGATTTTAGAATCAAAACCTTGCAAATTTTCTAAACTTAATTTAGCCATTTTCCTTCTGAAAATTAGTAGGCCTTTTATTTAAAAATTGCTGCAAATTAAAATCTATTTCTAAAAATATACTTAAAAAAGTCTAAAATTTCATATGAAATCTTTTTCATTTAAAAATTAAAATAAAGATTGACCGTCGCTCCTTTTGAATTAATTGTAATTACTCTAAAGATTTCTTGTATTTAAAGATATATTTAACAAGAACTATATTTCTTTTCATAATCCTATATTTAAAATAGATTATTCTATTATTTTTAATGATATTTGAACTTCCCTTTACATTAATAGGAGGAATAAATTTAGGTTTAGAGAATTCTTTTGAATTCATAAAAAGTTTATTAGAAAAATATCCTCATGCAGATTGGAAGAAAATTATTAATAAGAAAAAGAAAAAAGGAAAATATATTATAAAAATTGATTAATCATAAATTATCTAAAGGGTTTTTAATGGATTTAATTTGTTCTTGGCTTATATGTGTATAAATTTGCGTTGTAGCAATTGAAGAATGGCCAAGTAAAAATTGAATTTTTCTTAAGTCAACGCCCTGATCAAGAAGATGTGTAGCAAAAGAATGTCTGAAAGTATGTGGGTGGACTGATTTATTGAATCCAAGTTTTAATCTTGTATTTTGAATAATTTTTTGAATATTTCTAGTTGTTAAAGCCTTATTTTGTGAAAAAACATAATTCCATTCAGGATTTCTTTCACAAAAAGCCTTTAATTTTTTAGATAATTTCGCAGAAATAATAAAAATTCTATCCTTTTTCCCCTTACCTTTTCTTACCCAACCACTATTTTCATTAAAATTTAAATCTATTTTTTTTAAATTCACAAGTTCAGAGACTCTTAACCCAGAGGAATATAATAATTGTAAAATCAATTTACTTTTTTTATTTGTGCAACCATCAATTAATGCAGTTATTTCTTCTCTAGTTAATACTAAAGGAATTTTCCTCTCTTTTTTTGGTCGTTTTACCCCTAAGCTAGGATCTATAGAAAATATATTCGAATATGCAAATCTTATTGCAGATAAAAAAAGAATAGTAGAACTTGCAGATTTATTAGACATTTTCTCAGCTAAAAACTTTTTGAGATCTTCTTTTTTAATTTTCTCAGGATTTTTATTTATATAATCTAAAAATTTTTTATTGAAATTCAAATAATTTTTTAGAGTATTTTCAGATAATTTTTCAATTTTTATTTCAATTTTCAATTTTTCCAAAAATTCTTGTTTATTCATTTTTTTGAGTTTAGCAAAGATTTTGCATAAATCTTTCATAAATCTTAATAGATTATACGAACTCCTTTATAAATTTATATTTTTGAAAGTGAAGAATTCTTTGAATTATTTTTTGAATTATATTCATATTTTATTAAAGAAATAATTAAAAACGATAATTCTTATAATCTATTATGACTATTTATTCTTATTCAAGAATCTCTACATTTGAAAAATGCCCACTTAAATTTAAATTTCGATATATCGATAAATTAAAACCAGAAGTAAAACAATTTATTGAAGCATTCTTAGGAAATCAAGTTCATAAAACTCTTGAATGGATTTATAAGCAAATAAATACTTCAGAATCCTTAAAATTAGATCAAGTAATAGAATATTTTGCAAAAGAATGGGCGCAAAATTTTAATAAAGAAATTAAAATTATAAAAAAAGAAAACACTAGTGAAGATTATTTTAATCAAGGAATAAAATTCTTAATAGATTATTTTCTAAGGCATTCTCCTTTTAAAGATAATACCATTGCAACTGAAAAAAAAATATTTCTGAA
>CAYZWY010000039.1:0-2620 GCA_964482315.1 Candidatus Woesearchaeota archaeon
CTATAAGCAATTTAATTATTTCTTTAAATTTTTCTTTTATTTTTGTCAACCATTTTTTTCTCAAATGTTTTCTTATGCATCTGAATTTCTAATGGTTCTATTAATTTGTTATTTCCATAAATTTCATTTAATACTTTTTGAGCAATATTCTTTTGATGAATCCATGTACAATCTTCACAAGACCAAATTTCTTCTTTATTTTTTCCTATAATAAATTTTCCTAAAGTTTCATCCTTACAAGGATAAAAGGGGCAATAGCACCATGTACAATCTTCAAGTATTGAATGACAGGGATAATAATTGCATTCTTTATTAGATCCAATCAAATTACCTCTTTTCAAAACTTTTTCAAAATGTTTTTTAGCTAGTGGATGCATATTTTCCCCCATAGAAATATATAATGTGAATATATTTAAATTTTCTTTTAAATCCACATTTATGAATAGAAATCTTAATATGATTAAAATAACAAAAGTAGCGGAGTCGAAAACTTTTGTCCAATCCCTTGAGCAGGAGTCGAACCTACGTCATTCGGTCTACAGCCGAAGGTAATAACCGTTATACGACCAAGGGTTAATTAATCTTATTTTATCTAAATATTTCAACAAAGAAGTATTTTTAAAGTTTATTAAGGGGCATATTAGTAAAAATTTTTTAAGATATATTAGATTAAGAAAATTGTCTTAAAATGGGTGGTTTAATTATTCTTAGGTTCATTAATAAAAAATGAACGATTAGATTTTGTTTCTCTAACTTTATTATCTTTTTCATAAATTGCTTTTGCAGAAGGCAATTCAAATTTTCCTATAATCCCAATTTTTGAATAAACTATATAACTAAAAATTCTTTCTTCTCCTTCAGTTAAAGATTCAATATTCCATTCTATTCGCTTATTTTTCAAATCAATTTTATCTGGGGAAATTGCACCAAATCTTTCATAAAGTTTAACTAATGGTGGTATCTTATCAATTATATTAATTTTCTCAATGAATTTCTTTGCACTAGTAATCAAAGTTATTTTTAATGCAAATTGTCCACCTTTTGTTTTAACAAAAGTGACTTTTTTTCTTAAAATTAAATCTCTTTCAAGAGATTTTTTAATAAGAATAAAAATAATGATTATTAAGATTATAATTAATATTGGATAAAGCCAATTTGTTTTAATGATAATTTTTACTTCTTGATTAGGAATAAGATTTTCTTCCCAAACAAAAATTTTTTTTAAACCCTGAGATTTTATTTTAGATGGCGCTATATTAATTGTAGTAAATAAATAAGAAAAAAAGCCTTTACTAACTTCTACTTTTATTTGTTTATTAATATTCCCAATGTTTCTTTTTATAATTTCTTGTCTTCTAATAATAAAGCCTTCTTTTTTCTCTAAAGATTCAATTCCTTCTTGTTCTAAAAATTTAATAATAGATTCAATAATTGCAACATTTTTCCTGAAATTTATCTCAGTATTTATCAGATAAGATCCAGCATTTAAAATTTTTAATTTATCTTTATCTATTTCAATGGTTAACTCTTTTTCTTCTAAACCAAAAAAAGAAAAGGCATTTTTATAACTAAAAAATGCCGAATTTATATCAATTGTAAAATCTTCAAAGCTTTTATTAACTTTATTTTTAAGAACTATTTTAGAGAAAGTTGAACCAGGATTTAAAGGTTCTGCAGAAATAGAAAAAACATCTTTTAAATCAATTATATTAATTGTTAAAGTTTCTTTTTGAATCTCATTTTTAGAATTTTTAATCTTATACTCAAAAGTTAAATATCCTTTTTTTGATTTTAATGCTTTTTGAGGCATGATTTCCAAAATTATTTTTTTTGATTCTCCTGAAGCCATTATAAAAGGGGTTTCTGAATTCTCAAAAGATAGATCAATTCCCACTAAAGAATAAATCTCAAAGGTTTCTGTTTCTCCAAGATTACGGATAATAAGTTCAAAAACAGCTGGCTCATTTAAATCAGCAATGACTTCCTTTAAAATCGGTTTTGAAGAAATATCTAAATTTATAGCAGAGATAAAACTAACTCTTATAAAAATTAATAAAAGCATAAGCAAAAAAATATAGCACAATTTTGTTAGTTTCATATATAAGGTATAAAATTATTCTATTTAAAGATTTTTATTTAACTTTATATATTTCACATTAATTCTTGATTCTAAAACTTCTCCATGAGAGAATCAAAAGACAGATTATTAAAGAAAAAAGTGAGATTATAATTGGAAATTTAAATTCTATTTTTGTAAAAGAGAGTATTAAACAGATTATTAATGAACAAAAAATCATTATCAAAATTCTCTTTCTCCAATCTTTGATTTCATCTTTACAAAGATAAAATAAGAGGATACCTATTGGGAACCCTATTAGAATTATTAATAAATAAAGTAGATTTAAATTCATAATATTTTTAAAACTTTTTTCTTTTTAAATTTTTTTAATCAATAATTCTTTATTTTACTACTTTTTTTAATAACTTTTTTTACAAAGATTTAAAAGATAAAAAAAGTATGAAAGGATAATTAAATAAAATAATTTAAATATGGAAGAAGAAATTCAAAAACAAGAATCAGAAGAAGCTGAAGAAGCTACTGAAGAACCAGAAGCTGAAG
>CAYZWY010000040.1:0-2584 GCA_964482315.1 Candidatus Woesearchaeota archaeon
AGATCCTGTGGCTTAGTGCCTTCGTAGGTTCGAATCCTATCCTCTGCATAAAATTCAGAAATTCTAAAAGAATAAAACTTAAATATTACAATAATCATTGATTTTCGTAGACAAGTTGGCGGGTTAGCTCTCCGCTTTTTGCAAGTGAGCTTTAGGCAAACTAAGGGGGCGAGTAAGGGATTATTAAAAAGTCTTAATACAAACATTGAAGTTTTGTCCTTTTTGATCTTGCTCTTGGGAATCGGGTCAGATCTTGATCGAAGCAGCCCTAAACAAAAGTTAAGATGCTTAAGGGGTCGCAAGACAGAGAATGTATTAAGGTCACCTTTTTAGTAATTCTAAGCAGACCTCTGGTCTACTTTAAGTGATAATTAAAGAATTTTTTTGAAATTCATTAGATCTTAATTCTAGACAGAATATTTATATATTAAAAGAAACTCTTTAAATTATTATGGGAAAATTAAAAGAGGATAAAAGGGCCCAATTTTATCTTATTGCTGCAATAATAATTATTATAGCCCTTTCTAGTTTAACAACTACAAAAAATTATATTATTGCAAATTCTAAATCTAATATTATCCAAGAGGTTAGTTTAAATTTAAAAAAAGAAGCTCCAAAAATAATAGAATATGCTTTTCACAATCAATATAATCAAGAAGATAAAGAAGATTTAATAAAGGATTTCGCATCTAGAAATTTTGCAGAATATTTTCTTGAAAAAACAAATAATGCAAATATAATCTTTATTTATGGAAATAAAACAAGTTTACATTCAATACAATATAAAAAAGAAAAATTTGGAAATCTTGATGAATTAGTTGCAGTTGTTGAAGGGGATGGGGGTTCTTGGAATGATATAAATGAATTTTCTAAATATGCGCCGATAAGTGATATCAATTCAGATGATAATATTACAGTTACAGTATTTGGGAGTCAAGATTTTGATTTTGATCTAATTGATAGTGAAATATTTTATTTTTTGATTATTCAAAAAAAAGGTAATGAAACATTTATTGAAAGAAATTAAATAAGAAATTTCTTATTTATCTTTGGATTCTGCTTTTTCTTTTTTAGACGGACAATTTGGATTAAAACAGAAAACCCAAGGCCTTCTTGCTTTTTTTATTGAAATTAACATTGGCCAATTACATTTTTCACAATTTTTACCTGCTTTTTTTATTAAAGATTTTGAAGGTAAAGAACAGGTCTGTTTACAATCTGGATAAGAACTACATCCAATAAAATATGATTTAAATCTTGGGCTATATTTGATCAAAAATTCTCCTTTTTTACAACCAAAACATTCAACCCCCAATTTATTTTCTTGTTCTTCTTGATCCCATAATGCTTGATTTGCCTCAATTAATTCTTTTCCAATTTCTTTTTCTTGCTTTTTAAAATCTTCAGAGATTTTAGTTAAATTCTTTTCTGCTTTTTGAATAACGATTCCTTGTTTTTTAATTAAATCTTTTTTACTGGTTTTTATAGAATCCATATCCTTTTCTAACTCTCTTGTTAATTTTTCATCGACAATTATTGGGGAATGCTTTTTTAAAGAATCTATTAATCTAATTCCCAATTCTGTTGCCCTTATTGATCTGTCTTTTATATAATTTCTATCATAGAGTGTTTCAAGAATATTGGCCCTTGTTGCTTTTGTACCAAGATTCTTTTTTTCTAATTCTTTAAGAATTGATGCTGGAGAATATCTATTTGGGGGTTTTGTTTGTTTTTCTTCGGTTTTAATTTTTTTAATTTCTGCTTCTTCTTTTAGATTTGGGATTTCTTTTTCTTCGATTTTTATTGGATACACCTTATTCCATCCAGATTTTAAAATTTCAATGCCTCTTGTAGAAAATTTTAATTTATTTATTAAACCGGTCACTTTTTTAATTTCTAATTCTAAATCATTGCAAAAACAAGAAATAAATCTTTTTACAATTAAATTATAAATCTTTTTTTCATCTTCAGCCAAGTTTCCGCTCCAATTTCCTGTAGGAATGCAGGCTGGATGAGCTGAATCAGATTTTTTTCCCTCAATAGGTTTTGCACGTGTTTTATATTTTATTAATTCTGAAAAATGCTTAGAAAGTTTCTCCAGTATTTTTTCTGGATTCATCTCTTTAGGAATTTTTTGAGAAGAAGTTCTAGGATAAGAAATTAATCCTGCGAGATATAATTTCTGAGCGATCCTTAAAGTTTGAGCCGGGGATATTTTATAAAATTTATAAGTTTCCATTTGTAAGGCTGTCAAATTAAAGGGTGTTGGTGGTTGAATTTTTTGTTTTATTTTTTCGATTTTTATTGAAATTTTTTTATTTTTTAAATTTTTAAATTTATTTAATTCTTGTTTTTTAGTAATTTCTTTGTTATGTTTTAATTCTAATTTATTTTCTTCATCATTAACTTCTATGAAAACTTGCCAATAAGGGCTTGGTTTAAATTTTTTAATCTCTTTTTCTTTATTCACAATAAAATTTAATGTTGGTCCTTGAACTCTCCCAATAGACATTATCCTAAATTTTCCCATAGTTTTTATTGAATTCATCAATGCTCTAGAAAGATTTATTCCATATAACCAATC
>CAYZWY010000041.1:0-2492 GCA_964482315.1 Candidatus Woesearchaeota archaeon
GCAAGTACAAAATAATGGGCAAATGCAAGTACAAAATAAAGTCAGAGAAATAAAAAAAGAAATGAACCAAATTAATAATCAAATTAAAAATATAACCTATGCCCCTGGAACAGGGCCTGGAGGGAATTCATCAAAGATGGTGGTTAGTGATCAGGGAGACAATTTTATTGCTACAGATAATTTAGTTGTTGTAGATAATATAATTGCAGATTCTGGATCAGTTGGTAACAACAACAACAACAACAATAACAATGGTAATAATATTGATGATGGAGTAGACCCAGGACCACAAGGAATTGTGGGCAATCAAGGAGGGGAGGGTGAATATGATGGTGGAAGCGATAATGAAGGGGAAAGTGATAATGAAGGAGATTTTGCGTCAATAACTAGCGAAGTAATAAAAAGTTTTAAGAGTAATAATTTTATAAAGAAACTATTTGCTTGGTTATTTTAAAAATAAAAAGAATTTATTTTGGGCAATAACTCCTGCAAAACTTGACGTTTTCTATAACTTTTTAAATATGGATTATTTAATTATATCCTAATGAGTAAAAATTTTTGGAAAAAACATAGGGGGGGGATTATTTTTATTTTGTTTATTCTGCAAATAACATTTTTTTATAAGTTAATCCAAATATATTCTCAAAATGCAATTCTTTTGAATACAACTTTAGATAATAAAATCCCTTTTCTTTCCACTTTTGTAATTTTTTATTTACTTTTTTTTGTACTTTTGTTTTTACCCTTTATTTTGAATTTTAAAGATAAAAAAAAGTTTTTAGCACTCTCGGCAACTTTCTTCTTTGTATCTATTGTTTGTAATCTATTTTATGTTTTTTTTCAAACAACAGTTATTCGACCAGAAATTATTGTTTCAACAATATTTGATAAATTAGTTCTTTTTATTTATTCAATAGATAAATCTTTTAATTGTTTCCCGAGCATGCATGTAACATTTTCAGTTCTTTCAACTCTATGTCTCCTTAAACTAAACAAAAAAGCAGGGCAGATAATTTTACCATTAGCAATTCTGATAGCTTTTTCAACACTTTTAATTAAACAACATGTTATACTAGACGTTATAGGAGGATTATTTCTTGCAGTATTAGGATATTATTTTATATTTCGAAGGATGATTTAATAATTATCAAAAATTCATCTTCTTTTCAGAAAAAAGAAACAAAAAAGGACCTTATATCCAATCGGTTGCCTGGCCCTAAGAATTTTTTTATTAGAGTAATTCTTGGATCCCTTTGTATGCTTGAGATGCTTATTGGATTGGGCTTAAAATTAATTTTCTTAATAGCTTTTTAATAATATTGGGGGTGCACAATTTTAATATTAATTACTTTAAAATATACTTTACCCTTTATTTTAATAGAGCATTATTTAAAGGGTAAGATTTATGAAACTTATCTAAGTCTAATTTCTCAACCTTATTTCTTCAATCCTTAACACGATTTTTCCAATCCTCCACTAAATTAATCTCTTATATTCTTTAAGATATCTTTTAAAAAACCATTGTAAAAAGATTTTCTCTTCTTGTTTTACTTGAGATCTTTCTAAGGCATTATAATAACCATTCCTGTTTTCATAAGGAATATTCAACATTGGAAATCCATTTTTTTTTAAAATAAAATTCATCATCAACCTTGAAATTCTTCCGTTTCCATCTGAGAAAGGATGAATTGTTACAAATTTTAAATGAACTAATGCTGAAAGAATTACCGGATGTAATTTACCTTTATTTTTACTATACCAATCAAAAAATTCCTTTAGCAATGTCTCTAATTCTATAGCTAAGGGGGGTATAAACTTGCTTCCAGAAATTGCAACCCCATGATTCCGAATTTTTCCTGCAATATCTGGTTTAGTTTCTGAAAGTAGTGTTTTATTCCATTGCAATACAATTTGAAGATTAAGGTTTTTAGAATACCTTAGCATTTCGTAAAAAACTTTTTTATGAGCCTCTGCTTCTTTTATATCCCTTAAAGGTTTTTTAGGAGTTTCTCCTTTTTCTAAAAGATTTGCAGTATCTCTTAAAGTGAGTTTAGAACCCTCAATTCTTTGAGTATTATAAGTAAACTTAATCATAAAACTTTTTATTTCTTTTTCCTTTGCAGAATCTGGAGTTTTCTTTTGTTCTCTAGAATAGTTCTCTTTAATTTTTTCTAATTGATTCAACCAAGTTTCATTATAAATTTCTGAAATAAATTCTTTTTTTATTTTTTTTATATCTTTTGGGACAGCTTTACCTAAGTATAATTCTTTTTTCTTTACTTTTCCATTTTTTCGGAAACTGTGCCCTAAATAGAAATAGTTATTCCTTCCGATTATTTTCTTTCTTATTGTTACCATGCAATATCTTATCTCTACATATTTATAAATCTTCCCATTTTAGTATAAATGTAGGGATAAGTTAATTAATCACTCAATCTTATCTTGGTAATATTTGAAAAGTTGGTTAGTTACAACACAATCAATAAATAGCA
>CAYZWY010000042.1:0-2447 GCA_964482315.1 Candidatus Woesearchaeota archaeon
AGGGGTTTAATAGGGGCCCTCCAAACATTTAAATATATTTAGAATATTCTTTATTAGTATTTATTTATAAAATGGCAGAAAAAGATTTACAATTTTCCAGCAAATTAAAGCAAACAGGAATTTTTGATTTCAAAAAATTTTATAAATTTGTTTATAGTTGGCTAAATGATTCTGGCTATGCAGTGGTTGAAACAAAATATTCAGAAAAGGTTTCAAATAATTCAAAAGATATAGATATTTCTTGGGAGGCTTCAAAAAGAATATCAGATTATTTTGAATTTAAAATTAAACTTGGATGGGGTGTTGGTCATCTAACAAATATAAAAGTTAAAAAAGAGGGTGAAGAAATGGATATGAATTCTGGAGATATAGGGATTAGCTTTAAAGCAATTTTAATTAAGGATTATGAAGATCGATGGGAAAATGCCCCCGTCTGGAAGTTTTTAAGAGGAATTTATGACAAGTATATAATAAAATCAAGAATAGATGAGTATGGTGACAAACTTATTGGGGAAATTGATGAATTAATCGCTCAATGTAAAGCTTTTTTAATATTAGAAGGTAAAAAATAATTAGAATTCTAATTTACATTATAGAACTTATAAAATTAAAGATTTTTAAGATTTTCAATCTTTTATTATATTTCATCTTTGCAAGATTCACAAATTAATCTTCCGTCTATATTATAAAGAATATCAAAATTTCCACATTCTTCGCAAAGCCCTTCATCTAAAGATTGTTCAGTCTCTTTTCTTTTTATTTTTTCTTTATGTTCTTTGATAGCATAATTTTCTTTTACAATCTCAAATAATTCCGGTTCTATTTTTAAAATATCTTTTAAGGTTAAATACCCAACTAATCTTTTTTTAATAACCACCGGCAATCTTCTAAATTTTTTCTTTTTCATTAATTTTAATGCTTCGTAAATATCTGCTGAAGGCCTTATTGTAGTTATTTTTTTTGTGCAAACATCTTTTGCTTTTATCCCTTTGAGATTTTCTTTTTTTGTTAAAGCCCAAAGAATATCTTTTTGCGTTAAGATCCCTTTAAGAATGCCGCCCTCCTTAAGAATTAAGCTGCTGATTCTTTTTTTCACCATTAATTTAACTGCTTTTCTAAGGGAAACTTCTGGACTAATTGAAATAAAATTTCTAGTCATTATATCTCCGACCCTTATTCCAATTTCCATTTTCTCTTGCATAAGTTTTTTCATATATTTTTAAAGTTTCTTTTATTTTTATAATTAATATACATAAAAACATATACTTTTAATTATATACTTTAAAGCATATATTTCTTTTTTTATGAATATTTAAAAGTAATTTTATAATCTTTAATTTATAGAAAATGACAGAAAAGCAACCAATTTATTTTTTACCAGAAAATATAGAAAGAACTATTGGGAAAGATGCTCAAAGAAATAATATTCTTGCAGCAAAATTAGTTTCAGAAGCAGTAAAAACAACCTTGGGGCCAAAAGGAATGGATAAAATGCTTGTTGATTCTTTAGGAAATATTACAATTACAAACGATGGGGTAACAATTCTTGAACAAATGGAAATTGAACATCCTGCAGCTAAAATGATGGTCGAGATCGCAAAGACTCAAGAAAAAGAAGTAGGGGATGGAACAACAAGCGCAGTTATGCTTGCAGGAAAATTATTGGAAAATGCAGAAAAATTACTTGAAATGAAAATTCATCCAACAATTATCACTAAAGGATATAGTTTAGCCGCAGAAAAATCAAAAGAATTTTTAAAAGAATTAAGTGTTACAGTCGATTCTGAGTCTGAAGATATTTTAAAATCTATTGCTATAACTGCTATGACTGGAAAAGGTGCAGAACCAGTAAAAGAAAAATTTGCAAAAATAATCGTCAAAGCAATAAAAAAAATAAAACACGAAGGCAATATTAATTTAAAGAATATTAAAATAATAAAGAATAAAAGTTATGGAATTGAAGATACAAAACTGATTGAGGGCATTATTATTGATAAAGAGAAACTTTCTATAGATATGCCAAAAAAAATAATCAATCCTAAAATAGCATTAATTTCAGATTCTTTAGAATTAAAAAACCCAGAGATTGAAGCTAAAATTTCAATAACAGATCCAGGACAATTACAAGAATTTCTTAAGAGGGATGAATTTATGCTTAAGAAAATTGTTAATAAAATAAAGGAGATTGGTGCAAATGTTCTCTTTTGTCAAAAAGGCATAGATGATTTAGTACAGCATTATCTTTCTAAGGAAAAGATTTATGCTTGCAGAAGAGTTGCAAGATCTGATATGGAAAGCTTAGCACATGTTACTGGCGCAAAAATTATAAGTAATTTAAATGATCTTTCTGAAAAAGAACTAGGGGTTTCAGAAATTGTTGAAGAAATAAAAAATGGAGAAGATATAATGACTTATGTTCGTGGCAATGAAAATTCAAAAGCATTGAC
>CAYZWY010000043.1:0-2429 GCA_964482315.1 Candidatus Woesearchaeota archaeon
CAAATTTCTTGATTATAGCAAGATTTAATTAAATCTTGAAAATTGTCATATTTTGGAAGATAATCTATTGCACATTCAGTAGTATAATACATAGAAGCTTCAATTAAATTAGAAATTTCTGCACTAGATTGTATTGAAGTTTTATTTCGTCTAAGAGAAAAAGAAAGAAAAAATAAACCTGCAACCATTACAATAACTACTATAATAACAAATCCAATTATTTCATGCTGGGCCTTTTTATTAAATTTATTAAGACCTTTTCTATTAATTTTTTCTGATTTTTTATTTTTCATTTGTTTTTCCATTCTTATTTAATAATTTATAATATTAAATGATCTCTAAAGTTATTACTAAGGGATTTTCCTCTCGCTCCCAATTACAAATTTAGCAAGGGTGCATTTATCATAAATATATGAATTTTCTTTTTCTTTTTTACAAAGTGCAATATAACTTGAAACAGAAACTTCATTTAAAGGAGTTTTATCATAAAGAATAAAAATATCACAATTTGGATAATTACCCATATCACACTCTATCATTTCTCCTTCAGATTTATTAAATCCAGACTCTTTTATTATTTTTATACTTGTAAAATCCCAAAATTTTTCATAGTTATGGTCCTGAGATTCTTTTTTAACAAAACCAATTAATTTATCAGCATCAATACAATTTTGTTCATTATAATTAAATTCCGGGGAATATGCAAAATTTTTTACAGAAGCAATTGCTTTTTCTTGGGCAAAATCAGAGGCTTTTTTATAAAGATTAGATTGGACTATAGAAACTATAAATAAACCAATTAAAATAAAAAATAAAGCCACAGCAATTAAAACAAAAGACATTTCTTGTATTTTTATTTGGGCCTTTTTATTAAATTTATTAAGGCCTTTTCTATTAATTTTTTCTGATTTTTTATTTTTCATGGTTTTATTTTTAGTATATTTTTTTGAAATATTTAATATAATTTGCACCCAGAAATTGTATTTTGATTCATTTGATCGATTTTTTTAGAGTGTTCAAATAAAGTTATTAAATCATTAGAATCATTGAAATTTTCTACAGAATTTTCCAAAATTTGTAAATTAATTCTAATTTCAGCGCCACAACCAAGTCTTTGAATTAAATCTAATTTATTTAAATAAATTTCTTTTAATTCTATAAATCTTTTAATTAATCTCTTTAAATTACATTCATAAATTTCTTTTGAAGAAAAAATCGCTCCGTAAATTAAATTATTGAAATAACTTAATTCCTGATTATTTTTTATAACTTTTCCCCTTTCATATAAATGTTCACAATTTCCCCCAAGACATTCTCCTTTAATCATTATATTACAGGAATCATAAAAAGAATTAATATTTGAAGAAAAACAAACAAGAGTCCCCTCAGAACTTTCAAATTCATTTAAATCTTCTATAAAATAGATATTTTTTAAATTAAGAGAGTTTATATCTTCTTTTATTTCATTTGGTGCTTGATAAAAATAATAATCTCCTGAAAAAATAATAATTAAATCACTTATTTTAAAAGGCATAAAAAAAGTCTTTGAAATTACATTTAATTTTTTAGATTTAATAGAATTTTCCATAAAAACATATTTATTTTTTATAGGGATTTCTCCACCCTTTTCACTGAATTCATTCCCCAAAATTTTTTCTGAAAAAGAAAGACTTTGTCCTCCAAAGGGTGGATTTTTCCAATCTTGACATTCACAAAAAACCTCAGTTTGTTTTTTAAATTCAATTAATTCTGATGTTCCAGAGGCTAAGCCTGCTTCTAAAGGATCTAAAAGTAAAACCAATCTTTCTGCACTTTGAGTATTATAATCATAATTTGAGGTATTAATTAATTTTGTTGTAATATAAATTCCTAAAAATAAAATTATTGCTCCAGCAATAATTGCAAATATCCAATTAAAAGGCATTTCTGTAGCTTTTTTATTGATCATTTTAAATTATTCATTAAACTATTGTTACCAGAGCCTGATTCATCTCTTTTTTTATTTGAAATTCAATAATTTTTGATTTAATGACAATGCAGTAAGGATTTTTCAAAGAAGTTATTTGATTTATATTTAAATGTTCTAAAAAATGTGCAGGCATCTCGCAAGAATTTTTAGTTGGATAAAAAAAGAAATTAGAATTCTTTTCTGCATAAAGTTCTGCTTCTCTTACTCTTTCTGGATTATTATTAATTTCCCTTGATAAATTCACAAAACAAATATATTCAATATTTGAAGGAAGATTAGATTTAAATTGGGAAATATATTTTTGAGAATTCCATGCAATGTCGATTTCATTTTGAAAGTCTTCTAAAAAAAGTCCTAATTTAGAGCAATTCTGAGTTTTTAAAAAAGAATTTATTACAATAATTGCAATAATTATAAAAAAAATTATTAAGAATATAGAAAAAATTGTTGAAAAAGAAAG
>CAYZWY010000044.1:0-2292 GCA_964482315.1 Candidatus Woesearchaeota archaeon
TTTATAGATGTTGGTGCAAATATTGGAAAATACTCAATCATTTTAGGAAAAAAATTAAAGGATAACGGCCAAGTAATTTCTATTGAACCAGAGCCCAGGAATTTTGAAATATTAAACAAAAACATAAAATTAAATAATTTGAAAAATGTTACTGCAATAAACAATGGACTTTATTCTAAAAAAGGGAAATTAGATTTTTATCTTACTTCAGAAAAATCTGGAGATGGTGCCCATTCATTAATAAAAAAAACCAATAATAAAATTCAAATAAAAGTAGATACCCTAGATAATATAATTAAAGAAAAAGGGTTAAAAGATATAAAATTAATTAAAATAGATGTTGAGGGTGCAGAGGCAAATGTTTTAAAGGGTGCAAAAAAAACTTTGAAAAAATACCACCCCAAGTTAATCTTTGAGGCTTGGGATGAAACTTATTTCAAAAAAATAAAAAACATTCTAGACAAATATAATTATAAATTTGAAAAAATTGGGTCACAAAACTATTTTGCATTTTAAAATCCTTCTTAAACTATTTCTTCCTCAAAATAACCAATCCAATCAAATAAATAACTCTACTCAAAATAGTTGCTCCAACTGCACCCAAAACCCCCCCAATTTCCCCATTAATCTTAAGTCCATAGGTAATCCCAAACCAATTAAATAGAATATTCAAAATAGCTGCCCCTAAAATTAGCCAAGCAAGTTCTTTAGTTCTCTTCTGTGTTGTAAAATAGCTAACATAAAGTCCTATAACTGGAAGCAAAACAATTATGATACTAAACCATTGTAAAACTTCAACTGTGGGTAAATATTGAAAACCATAGGCAAATCCAATAATTGGTTTTGCGACAAGATAAATAAATATCCCTGCAGCAATAGAAATTAAAAGTGTTAAATTTCTAGTTTTTTTGAAAATTGACTCTAAAATCTTTCCAGATTTTCTTGCAAAAATCGGCATAAGTGCAAGTGCCATAAATCCAAGAATTGCACTAATTCCTGCGACAAGACTAAATGCAACTCCGTAATATGCAATAAATTTGCTAGAAACAAAATGCCCAAGCATTAAAGTATCAATATATCCAAAAAATAATCCGGCTATAGCCATTGTAGATAATGGGAGAATAAATTTTTTCAAATCTTTGATTTCTTGATTGTTTAATCTATTTGCTTTAATTTTTAGAAATTTAAGATTTTTTTTAGCTTTCTTAATTAAAAATAAAAAAACAATAAAATAACTAAAAGTTAATACGAAAAGCATTATGACTATAATTCCTTGATTGGAAATCTCATTTTTTAAAAATAAAAAAATAGCTAAAGGAACAAAAATAAACCTAATTATCTGAAAAATAACCTCTTTATGCATAGGAATTTTAAAATTTTCACTTGCTTTAAACATCTGTTCAACAAATCCCACTAAAGAAACTATAGGCAAATATAATCCCCCAACAAGTAAGGCATAAAAAATGGGTTTTGCATAATAAACCTCTGCAATAAAATAAGCACTAGCTAAAAGAATACCTGATGAGATAAATACTAGCCATAATTTCCACTTCAATAATTTTTTTATATACCCCTTTGCTTTTTTTGGATTATTTTTTCCAAACATTTTTGCTCCATAAGTAATTAAAGCAGGGCCAATTCCTAAATCACTAAATCCTGCAAATAAAATAATTGTTGCAAGAGCTAAACTATATAATCCAAATAATTCTGGTAAAAGCATACGGGCAATAATTATTGTAAATAAAAGTGAGCCAAATTTAAAAATCAAACTTTGGGCTAATTGATAAGAAGAATTTTTCATTGCTTGCCCAGTTGTTCCACTAAAATCTCTCTTTCTAAATTTATTAAAAATATTTGAAATCTCTTTTTTTTCTTCTTGAATTATATTTTCCTTTATTTTCTTTTTCATGTTTTTATTTATACTCTTTATATTCTCTTTGGGGATATTTACTTCTGTAATCTTATTTACTTCTGTGATATTACTTTTTCACATCACATTAAATCTATTAATACTTAATATCCTCTTGCTTTTAAAATTAATTAAAAATTTAGAGTATTATTAATTTAGAAAAAATCTAAGAATCCTGAACTTTTTTGATCTTAAAATTTTTAGATTTCCTGAAATTAATAAAATAATAAACTAAACTAATATATCTTAAAGATTTCTTATTTTTCCTGATTTTGAACACTAAATCAATTGTATCTATTAAAATATGAAATGCTAATCCTATAAAAACATAGATTAAAAATTTAAAGAAATAACTAAGAATTAAAATTAGAATTAAAAATTCA
>CAYZWY010000045.1:0-2229 GCA_964482315.1 Candidatus Woesearchaeota archaeon
AATTAAATAGATTAATTATTTTTTTCCTAGATAAATTAGAAACAGTTTGCATTGTTCCAGCAATAGGCATATTAAAAGGGGGTTTATAGAGTATTTCTTTTATTTTTTCAATAGTATAACTTGAGGGATTGTCATGATACATTTTAATTTCTTCAAAAATAACTTTTCTTTCTCTTTCTAAAGAAGTTTTTTCAAATAAAGGATTTAAAATCAAATCCCTAATAATATCTGCACCTAAATTAAAATACTTGTGGGGTAATTTATTCCAAAAACCAGTAATCTCTTCACCAGTAAAAGCATTTAAAATTCCCCCCTTACTTTCAATTTGTCTTGGAATTTCCTTTACATTTCTATTTTTAGTGCCTTTAAAAACCAAGTGCTCAATAAAATGTGAAATTCCTTTAATATCTGCAGATTCATTTTGTGCGCCAAATTTAACTGCTACACAGGTTGCCATAATTGGTAATTTTCTTTTTTCAAACAAAACAGTAAGTCCATTATCTAATTTTCGACGATAAAATTCACTTTCTTTTTTCATTTTATAAATAAAAAAAAGAACTTAATAAACATTTTCTAAATAAAAAATAATAATTTCTTTTATTTGACTATCAAGTTGTTAATAAAATGTCTATATTTCCCTTCGCTTTTGATATTAAAATCGATTTTTATTTCTTTTTTGAATTCTGGCATAGATAATACTGCAGTTTCTGCTTCTCCACCTTCAAAATCAATTCTAAAACTATATTTCTTACTTAACTTTTTTAATTCTTTGAAATTGTCCCTAGTAATGATTTTTCCAAGCCATTCTTTTCCTAATCCCTCACAAGCAATCTTTGTTAAAATGATTTTAAAATTATGCTTGAACAATTCCTCCCAAATTTTTTCATTTTCACAATTCCAAAGGGGGGCATACAATTTTAAATGAAATTCATCACAAATTTTTTTAATTCTTTTTCTTTGATAATTGCTTGCTATCCCTCCAACGACAATCACATCAATTTTAGATTTAACCTTTTTAATCAATTTTTTCAAATCATCAAGCTCTTTTTCTTTTTCACTTTTACTTTTTAAAATAATTGAATTTAAATCCAACATTTCTGATTGTTTTTTTAATAAATTTGGATACGGCTTATGAAACATAAAACTATCAAAACTCTCTGGCTTAATGGTCAATAAATATTCAATATCATAACCCTTTTCTTTTGCTTTATGCAATGCTAAACTACAATCCTTTCCTCCAGAAAATAAAATTGCTGCTTTCATTATAATTTGAAAATTTTTGCTTTTAAATAATTTATCAATAATTTTATAAATTCAAAGACTATTTATCTTTATGCCGATTAATGCTCACCCAGAATATTTAAATGCAGAAGCAGCTTATCACAATTCTGAAACTTCTGAAGAAAAATTAAAGGCTTTAAAAGAAATGATAAGATATATGCCTAAACACAAAGGAGCAGAGACTCTTAGAGCCCAATTAAAAACACGATACAAAAAATTATCTCTGCAATTTATAAAATCAAAAAAGAAAGCAAAATCCCAAAAAGGAATAAAAAAAACTGAACTGCAGGCAGCAATTATTGGCCTAACTAATTCTGGTAAATCTTCTATCCTTAATTCCTTAACAAATGCTAAATCAAAAATTGCAAGTTATGGATTTACAACAACAAAACCAGAAGTTGGAACTTTAGATTATCATGGATGCGGTATTCAATTAATAGATATGCCGCCAATTGCTTCAAAAGAATTTGATAAAGGCATTATAAATAATATTAAAACTTTATTAATTGTTATAGAAAAAATAGATGAAATTAATTTTATCTTAAAAGAAATCACAAATAAAGAATCAAAAAAAATAATTATCTTTAATAAAATAGATTTATATGATGAAAATATAAAAAGAAAAATTTCAGAAACATTAAAATCAAAAAGATATAATTTTATTTTAGTTTCAACAAAAACTCAGGAAGGTTTAGATAAATTAAAAGAAAAAATTATGAAAACCTTTCCAATAATTAGAATTTATACTAAAAACTCCAACAAAGATTCTAATAAAACACGCGATGAAAAACATCACAAAAAACAAAAACAAGATAATAAACCAGTAATACTTTCAAAAAACTCTACACTTAAAGATGTGGCAGAAAAAATATTCCATAATTATCCTAAAAAGATTAAGTATGCAAAAATCACAGGACCTTCTTGCAAATTTCCAAATCAAAAAATAGG